>CAYOQQ010000005.1:13426-53287 GCA_964406165.1 uncultured Candidatus Saccharibacteria bacterium | reverse complement strand
GCAAAAGCGTACCATTTTTCTTATGGGGCGACAAGAAAATGAACTGCTTCATTTTCGGGAGGAGTCGAATAGGGGTCGCAAGGTCTTCTGTTTTGGGTAATCACAAAACTAGACCTTGTGACTGAAACTCCTCTATCGCCCACATGTACAAAATAAGTCTGGCTATTTGCTAGACTTTTTTTGATTTTAAATCACAAGAAGATGAACTAACTTATTTAAAGTAAGGAAAAACTATTAATCTTCACTTTGTGATTCAATCCCCCTACCCTATACTATAGACATATGAATATGGGTTCACCAGAATTTTCAAAACCAAGTATTACCCAACCAAATGTAGCCCCTAAGACACCTGAAACAGTAGATGTAGGGAGAAGAAAGATTCTCCGCATATTTGTAGGTGGTGCTATAGCGTCCGCAACAGGAATAGCTTTTGGAGCTGGCGACCCTACTCAATTACAAAAAGAAAAAACTACATTTGAAGATCTTCAGACGAGTGTTAACGAATATATAAAGAACCTCGGAATGTTCGGTAAGCTTGCCCTTGTTAATGAGATCAAAGAAAAAGCAGATACGCTTATTACAACTCTTAAAGAGAAAAGTATTCGCTCACCTGAGATAGAAGCAATCGCTGCAAAATCTGGATCAGAAACAAAAACAGTACTTACAAAATTTATTCAAGGAGTTAGAAAACTGCCAGAAAACGAAGAGAAGCGTGCAGTGGGAGAGATTATCAAAATGGTTACGTTAGTGAAAGAGACAAGTGTGAGTGACTTGAGGGCAAAATTTAGTTAATAGTATAACTGTACATATAATTACCACAATACGTATTCTTTATGAAAGAATTTTTTAAAAATAAAAAAGTTATTATTACCGGCCACGATGGTTTTAAACGTTTATGGTTACAAGATTTACTTAATGAATGGGAAGCACACCTCATAGACACATCTTCCATCCAGAGCCATCTTGATGTAGCCGAGCATTTTACAAACAATAAACCAGAGATTGTGTTTCACATTTCTTCACATAATCCTGAACAAACGAAGCTTCTCTCACCATACATAAGCACATCACACATACTTGATGTTATTAAAAGCACGCCATCTATTAAGTCTGCAATAGTTATCCCAGCTAAAAAAAGTGAGGAAGCAAAAGAATGGCAAACAGGCCTTGATGAAGATGAAAAGAAAGAACTGGCTCGCCTCCTTGAGAAGGTTGATAATGTACAGATACGTGGCGAGATCTGGCATCAGTTAGTAAAGAAATTTATCACTGTCCCTATCGAGTTATGTATCGTAGATAGTAATAATAAAGTGTTCATGGTCTACAGAAAAGACCGTGAATTTGATGGCTACCATATCCCTGGAACAGTTATTAATGACTGGGAAACGGTTGACCAGGCATGCGCGAGATTGGTAAATGGTGAAGTACTCAGGGATGCAGGATTTAGTATCACAAAACCGGAATCTGTAGGATGGCTAGAAGTCCGCCGAGGTGAAGGAGCTGAAGAAAGTAAGACTCGTAACGCTATCTCATTACTCTATCTTGCACGTCTTGATGGCGCATATGAGGAAAAGGAAGGTATGGCATTTTTTGACTTTAATTCTCTTCCAGAAAATACTCTAGGACATCACAAATTTATTCTACGGAGATTTAATCAATACCTCACAGACGGAGAGATAGTTCTTGGGAAATAACTCCCGGGGTTATTCGTGATGATACTTCTCCCCTTTAATTATGGTGAGCGCTCTATAGAGCTGTTCAAGTACAATAACTCGTACAAGCATGTGCGGGAATACAAGAGAGGATAGCTTCCAGACATAATTCGCACGCTCAACGATTTTTTCAGATACGCCGTAGGCACCACCTATGATAAATACCATACGTCTCACTGAGTCCACCATTCTGTTTTCTATCAGTTCTGCGAGTGCTTCACTTTTAATATCTCTCCCCTTTTCATCTAAGAGTACGACGTAGTCTTCTTTTTTTAGAAGCGCAAGAATTTTATCAGCCTCCTTTTCTTTAGTGGTATCATGTGCTACATAAAGCCACTCAAGTGGAAGATACCGTAAAAGGCGAATTTCAAAATACCTAATGAGGTCATCACTTGCAACATGTGCTTCTTTACCAACACTGAGAATTACTATTTTCATTCCTTCCACTCTACCTGATAGAAGTATATTTCGCAACGTATGCTTATAGTACTAAAGGCTAATAGCTAAAGGCTAAAAGCTGTATTATAATGTATTCATTATGATACTTCTTGCAATCGAGACAAGCTGTGACGAGACAGCTATATCTTTGGTTAAGCGTGTTCGTGGAAAACAAATTCGCTTCGAATCCCTTTCTCACAAAGTATTATCTCAAGTAGATCTTCATGCTCAGTATGGTGGTGTATTCCCTGCCCTTGCTAAACGTGAACATACTAAGGCTATTACCCAGCTCATAGCTGAAGCGCTTGAAGAAGCAGACCTTTTAGTTGAACGAACTAACACTTACCACATCCCTAATGCTGAGCGCAAAAAACTAGACACGTTACTCGAACGAGAGCCAGAAATGCTCGCAGCAATGAAAGTGCTCTTTGAAGGAATCCAGAAGCCAGCAATAGATGCAATAGCAGTCACACAAGGTCCAGGACTTGAGCCAGCGCTTTGGGTTGGAATAAACGCAGCACTTGCTCTTCATATGCTCTGGGATATTCCTATATATCCAATTAACCACATGGAAGGTCATATTGTGGCGGGACTTATTAATGTTACCGATAACATATACGAGATATCTGATTTTGATTTACCTGCTGTTGCACTCCTTATCTCAGGAGGTCATACCGAACTTGTTCATGTACCTAAACTACGTAGCTATAAAGTTATCGGTAAAACTCGCGATGATGCAGTTGGAGAAGCATTTGATAAAGCAGCCAGAATGCTAGACCTACCATACCCAGGAGGACCTGAGATATCTCGCTTAGCAGAACATGCACGAAAGGAAGGAATTATTGTTGATGAGGATCTCAGATTACCCCGACCAATGCTACACAGCGGAGACCTGCATTTTTCATTTAGTGGACTTAAGACTGCAGTACTAACACGAGTCAAGAAACGTGGGACATTAGACGATAGAACTAAACTGATGATTGCGCTAGAATTTGAAAATGCAGTAACAGATGTACTCGTTGCTAAAGTTAAGCAAGCGTTATATGAGACTCGCGCATCTTCTCTTATAGTAGGAGGAGGTGTGAGTGCAAACACTCACATCAGATCTTCGCTTAAACGTTTAGCAGAATCTGATGGGTTCACACTCTTTATTCCTAACAGGAACCTTTCTACAGACAATGGTCTCATGATTGCTTCCACCGGATTACTCCATCTAGCGGAAGAAGAGAAACCGAAAGTGAAGATAGTGGCAAATGGTAGCTGGAGTGTGCAAGACTGCTGACGGGAGATAGTCAGACTTCAGACCAATACCGCGCATAAGCAAAAGAAAAAGCGCCACCTTACGGTGATGCTTTTTCTTTAGCCTCGCACACAATTGTGGTGAGCGTGGCATGCTCCAAAGATAAATGCCTTATGTGAGCGCAGTCGCCCACCGCAATTACTTGCGAAGTGGGTAACCACATGAAGAAGTGTACATGTTTTACTTTCAATTTACAAGATATAACCAAAGATCACTCTCTTAAACTACATTTATAATTCTATACCAGATAATCCTAGCTCATTGTAATCATTCTCTACTAACTGAATATATGCTTGTAGTCGTGAAGCATATAATTCTCCTAACTGCTTTGCTTTTGGTACTCTAAACTGTGGCACATATCGTATAATAATAAATTTTAAATTATCTAAAATAGTCATCGGTGTTTCGTATGTCGAAAGTGGGTCTTTAGTACCATCAAGATACTTAAAATCAAATGCTGGGATAGCTGACCTAAATTGCCCAGCACGAATAATAACTGCAGATTGCATATTAGCTAATCTATCTGCATCCATAAGTGTAATCTGAACATCACTCTGATCTGACTGATTAATTTCACTATGACGAAATGCAGCTTCAACTATTTCATGTATTTCATCACTAGAAAAAAATGAGACTAAGTTTGAAGCATATGCATTCATGGTTTCTTTAACCTTCTCTTCTTCTACTATTCTGTCCACTGAATGTAAAAGTGCCGCACACCACGCCTTGATCCCAATTTCTTTTGTCTCAGCAATAAGAAGTGCAAGTGAGGCAACTGTTACATCATGGTCAAACCCATGCCCGCGATGACTTACTAATGTGGTTGTATCATGACCATTCTTAACAGCATCATAAAACTCCTTATATTGCTTTCGCATATTTTGGAAGGTTGTTGATTGTTCATTTTCTGAATCCATATATTCCATACAGTAGCATAGTAACACAAAACGTCTCGCAGTAATGTTATAAAACATAAGGAGCCATCTTGCGATGACTCTTTATGCAGGCATTTATTTATCTTGTAGGGCACACCTTCGTGCGCTCACAGAAATAGTATAACCTATTTTCGTGGCATCGCAAGGAGCTGCTTGATATATTCATCAACCTGACCAGCGATTGCAGGATTCTTCTTCTTAGCATCATTAAGCATTTCAATTGCTACTCCAATCTGCCCTGAAGAGACAACCCCACCTAAAACATCAGGATCAAAACCAAAGTCTTGTTTCGCATCCTTGTTCATTGCGTAAGTCATCGCTTCCTTATACTTTCCATTATATGCAGCAGATATCATCATCCACTTAAGTGCATCACGACATGTGATAGACAGATCATATGTCTTCTTACCAAGTGCATACGCATCATCGAACTTCTTCTGAAGAAGATATGATCTGACGAGGTCAAATGCAACTAGTTGCTTATTAGGAGCAAGCGTAATTGCATCAGTAAGCACTTTCTCAGCTGCAGGTGCATTACCTACTCCGTTGAAGAACATACCGTAGATTGAGAGCATGCGAACATCAGTCTTGTTAGCTTCATACGATGATTCGATATCTTTTGTTGCTGCTGCAAGAAGTCCATTGAGCGCTGATACAGCTGCCTGCTTGTCCCCTGCAGGTAGGTCATCTGGGATCTTAATCTGACTCATACGAACTGCCATCTGAAGGAACTGTTCACGAGCTTCGATACTGCCGAGTGTTCGCATATTAATAGCGTTAATAAAATCATTCTGCTGGATCTTAACTTTATCTGCAAAAGGCTTTGTTTGGTCTGTCTGAACTATGCTCATCGCTTCAATAACTAGATTATTAACTAAAAGTGGTCTGTAGTTAATAAAGTATAGTGTGATGACAAGCACGATACCAATCACAGGTGCCACAAGAAGATTCATTTGATCCTTGTCGAAAAGAACCTTACCTTGTCGTTCACCTCCTGCCTTTGTTCGTGAAGTGATGTACGCAAGTAATGCGAAGAATAGGATGTAACTTGTTAAGTTATCAAATACGAAGAAGTTGTGAATAAAGTATCCTGCAAGTACACCTGTTAAGATAGATTTCTCTGTAAGAGTCATGCTATTCTCACGCTTCCACATATACCAAAGTGTTACACCGTAGAGTGAAAGATATGTAAGGAGCCCAAGGGTCCCAGCTGCCACAAGCCAGTCGAAGAATACGTTGTGAGAACGGTCATACCATGGCTCCAAGTTACACATACTGTTTGGGAGGAACTTACGTGCAAAGATATAACTAAAGTTATCCTGTCCATATCCAAGAACTGGTCGTTCCTTCCATGCTTGATAACTAATTGTCCACATAGAAAGTCGACTTGCTCCAGTAATATCATTAGGTGAAATTGTAGCAATACGACTGAGAACTGAGTTTGATTTAACAAACTGTGAATCCTTGAAGACGAAGATTGAAGACAGTGCAATTATGCCGATTACTGTCGCAATAGCGAAATTCTGTAATGTCTTTCCTTTCTTAGTCCAGGCCACAATCCCAAGCGCGATAAAACCTCCAACAGCTAGTCCAATCATAGAACCTCGAGTTCCTGAGAGAAGCACACCTAATATGTTCATAACAATGAGCGTTGGGTAGAACCATTGCTTTCTTGGATTGTTCGACTGAGACCAAAGCAATGCAACAATGAATACGTGAATCAAACAATACACACCAAAATACGCTGAGTTACCAATTGTTGCATCGAGTCGGTTACTACTCATGTGAACTGGAAAGCGCGCAGCAAACCATGCTCCAATACTCGGGAAAAGAGTGTAGAGTAGCTGTCCTTTCACACCAAATAATTGCGCATATCCATACAAAAGAACAAGTACATCAGCGGTTAAAAATACCTTCCAAATCTTTTGCCATTCCTCAAGAGAGCGAATCATAACAGTAAGCACAAAGAAATATGCGAAGAAGTGGATATGACCAACAAATCCTTCCATACGTTCAAAGTTACTCCACATACTCTTCTCACGATCAACTCCAAAGAGGTCTGCAAGAAGGAGCACAATAATGAATAGCCCGTATGCAATCATTATTGGAGATTTTCTAACATTGATTCGGTATGAAGAATCAGAGAGTGCAAGGACTGCCCAACCTGCAAGCGCGATTTCTACCAGGATTCTAAAGAGAATATTTTTCCCTGAGATAAATGGGAAGAACATCCCACTACCTGTGAACCAAGCAATAACGTCATACTTACTGCCGTCTGCAACATGCAGTACAATAAACGGGATAATAGCCAAACATACCCACACCACTTTCTTTATAATATTTTGCATACGAAATAGTACTTTTAAACTTTGTTATACGGAATAATTATTGAAGTGTACCATAAAGAAAAGATATTCCCATATCGAAGGAATATCTTGACAGTATCTCTATTGTATATTCTATTTATTCTTTCACAAACCAAAAACATCCGCAGCCGTACACCTGTCTATTAGATTGTTCCTCGGTTGCATTATAGATAATCCCTTTATCAATCGCATTATCAGGAATAAGTGAAAATTCTTTTAGGGAAAGCTCTGGAAACATTTCAAGAACCATCTTGTACGAATAAATTCTGTGCGCATTGAATTGTATCTTCGGTTTACCTACCGGGACCACAAACAATAGACTCCCCCCGCGAGCAACAACCCTCGACAATTCCTTTGCTGCTATAAGGTCACCATCTGGTTGAATCGGATCACCATATCTACCTAGCCCGACATGCTCCACGGTATGCATACATGACACACTCATTAAGGATTCAGTCTCAAAGTGAAGACCGGTAAGATTTGCAGTCTCCGAAGAAAGATTCGATAGGTTGAGTTTAGCTGGTCGATAATCATAAAACTTAACTGGTACAAACGCAGATACTATCGAAGAAAAATAAAGACTCGAAGAAATATCAGTATGAAATGATGCATCGATTTCTTGTACTTTTCGAGCAGCCCACGACGTGTGGTATACATAATGTGCATCGAACCTAGTGAATGGAGTATTCTCAAAAAGAACTGGCATTACTGCTGAAAAAGGAATTTGGAAGCGCTTTTTAGTATCTTTACTCTTGTAAGCAAGATAATCAGGAAGTACAAAAGGGAACCATAACAATGATTTTATGTTACCAAGTGCTCTTTTTACTGATCGAAGAAAATAATACATACAGTGTGATAGATTCGAAGGATAATGGGAAAAGTATACCACGCTCCTTATCCTACCTACATTTACTTAATTCCATACTGTGATAACCCATTTTTTGAACTACTAATAACTTTATATCTTGCTGTAATACTTTTCTTAATTCGTAGATCAAAAACATCATACGCATCAAGTGGCTGTTGAACGAAAAGTTTTGTTGACGTGTTACTGTCTAAAAAGTGAATCAGACTGTCCATTTCCTTCGGGAAAACAATATCAAATAGCGATGGGACATCAAGCACAGAGCGAGTATTTGTTTCAGCATAATACGTCCCCTGTAATATTGGATCTAAGATAAGAACTTTTTCATTTGGCTTTGTTTTAGAACGTAAGTAAGTAACATTTTCAGTCACAACATTACTCTTAGTTCGTGGTTCAATCAGTTCGTACGAGATGCTAGAAATATAGTTTGGACTACGGTACAGCAAGTTAATTGGTGCAGCAAGTAACATACCGAAAAGAAGCGTAAAGATAAGATACTCAGCGAAATATGCGTCGCGTCTTGTAGAAATAGTCTCCCACAAACGATCTGCCATAAGCACAATAAGGAGGAGTGCCGGATACCAGACTCGAAAAAGTGTCACATCACTAGACTGGCCTTCGTAATAACTAAAGAGACCGACACCTGTAGAAACAAGAAGAAACGTAATGGTGTCTCTATATGTTGTCCTTTTTGTGTACATTGCAAACAGTGATGTAGCCAACCCTATTACATAGACAAGTAAGAGTGTTGTCCAAATATGAGGAGGAGAAACAAGTCGAATCATATAATACCCAGAAAGAAACATTTTTTGGTATACAACAAATTGAGAAAATTGCGGAAGTACTCCAGACTGCACATACGTAAGTAATACAAAGAAACCAATAGCAGAAAGAAGCCCTAGTACTCCGTAAAGCAGATGTTTGCCACACGCAGTGGCTATCTTTCGAACAGAAGCTCCATGAGTGATTTCGTCATACCACAAAACTAACAGCCACGTTAAAAAGACAATAATCCCTACATCGAAATTCCACAGCACACTTGTTCCAAACACAAAAAATGAAATGCCGTAAACATACTTGTTTCTAGTCTTAAGATAGTAAGCAGATACCAAAAGCAGTAGTGTAGGGAAAATATATCTAATTGGCCAATACTGATAATAATAGTCAGGTGATGTACGTGTAGTAAAAAGTGAATAAAAAATAACAAAGAAAAACCCTAAAGCACGGATACTTTCATTTTTAATAACCAACCGTAAGAACATGTATATAAAAAAAACTGAAAGACAGGTAAGCGTTGCCATCACAACTGAAAATGAAGTAACACTTAGCCCTATTACGTTAAATATCGGTACTATATAAAATGGATACAATCCGTAGAGACTATTTACTTGTACAAGCATGTTCTTACCTGCGAATACTTGTGCGACTGGGTAAATAACCGGATCTAAGTTGTACGCTGAATAGTGTGATGAAAATATAAGCACCGAAAAAAGAAAGACAAGCACAAATGTGAATACTGTTAGCAGTGCACTTCCTCCTTTGAAAAAATTTTTTTTAGCACCACCTTCACTAAACATATATACCCCAAGTGGAATTACTCCTACAACAAATAGTACAGAGGCCCAGCCAGTATACGTAATACTATCTGAGATAAAATAAAAACCGCTGAGCGCTAGTCCTACATATACCCAAAAGAAAAGTGCCAGTACCGCACCACCAACTATGGGTGCATAATAATGCTTCGCCAGATAACCAACAAGAGATTTTTTCTTCTCGAGGAGATAGAGAACGAGTCCAATTAAAAATGGTGAACTAAGGGCCGCAACAACAAATTGCATTCTCTCAACAGGTTTAGGCCTGAATCCTTTAAAGAATCTTTCTAGATACGTTGATTCAATATGTTTTGTAATAAGAGAGACATCAGGGTGATACACCTTAGCCACGAGAACTACGACCAAACTTAATAAGAAGAGAATACAAGTACCACCAACTACAAATGCAACATGCATCCTGTGACGATCAGCCCTAAGAGCCGTATCATCCACAAGGAGTGGACGTCCAGGAGAAGTGATCTTAAAAAGAATTCGTACTAAAAGAAGCAACAGCACAAGGAGAATGGTGTGCGTTAGGGCAGTATATGCTGGTTGTACAAATAATATACTATCCCCCGCCCAATTGCGTACACTTCCAAAAAAAGATGCATATACTGGTATGTGCGACTTAGGTAGAGAAACCAAATCAGGTACTTCATAGAGAACAAAAGTTGGCCGATTACTATCTTGAAGATCTGAACGCAATGGTGAACTCTCGCTACTGTCAAACTCTTTCCATGCCATAACTTCTTCACCAGTAAAAGAAAATAGCACCCTTCCAAGATGAATATCAACTATCGTATCTGCTGTAAGATGATTTTTATTCATCCCAACAAGCATCCCTTTAAGAAAAACACCCTGCACTAGAAGTGGGTCTGGTACATTAGTATTGGGTGTAATGAGGGTGTAATTACCCGCACGAGCAAGCTGCATAAAACGCTTCGCGTCTTGTAGTTCAATACCATCTTTTGTGTGTACAGATATCTTTATTGGCTCAAGCATTGCTCTCCCACCAATGAGGGCCACCATTTGACCACAATAAAACCCAGCAAATATAAAAAGCACCACGATGCTATATTTTTTCTTCAAAAAAAACTCAGAGGCAACATCTTGTAACGCATTCCAAAAACGCTTTTTTAGGTCGTGTGCTGGAGAAGTAAGTACTGACATGGTAATTTACACAGATGCGTCTGATTTTCTCATAAACACAAAGAAATACGACCCAGCATAATTAATAGAAATTCCAGTTACAACACCTATTGCTTGTGCTAGGACACTATTAAATGAAAGTGACACCAAAATATCAAGTACAATTAAGTTAAGTACGAGACTAAAAAGATTCACAAAAACATACCTCACATAATTAGTAACATTTGGTTTCCCGATTGTTACTTTTTTAAATGACCACAAATGATTAAAAAGATAATTCTGTGTCACAGCAACTGCAAATGCACAGATTGAAGAAATAATAATCGACAACCCTATACCATGAGAAACGGTGTAGAACACACAGAGGTTAGTAAGTGTCCCGAGAAAGCCCACTACACAAAATCTAAATAAACTACTAGCATAAAAGCCTTGAACTTTTTTTGAAGCAAATACAACTCCTAAAACTGACAAGACTGTATGTTTATATTTTTGAAAAAGTTTTACCATATTATTTACTGAATCGTAACTTTAGTAATGTATAGAAATACGTAATCATAAAAAGCACAAGATTTCGTTTTGTTTCACCAAACATTCGTTTCTTAAAAGTGAACGGGATTTCCTTAATTGAAAGAATTTTCTTCTCTCTTTTTAATTTAAATAATAATTCTTCAACTATATCAAAATTATTACAAGCAAGATGTAACTTTTTAATATCTTTAGTCCTATAGAGCTTAAAGCTATTGGAAACGTCCTTACAGTTAAGATTAAGCACAACAGAGTAAATAACATTAAGGATTAAACTCATGAAAATGAGAATTTTAGAATTATCAGTCTCCCCTCCCTTAATATATCTCGAAGCAATAACAACATCATGTTGCTCCCTGTGTGTGTAAAGTATCTTAACAAACTCAGGTGTATGAGACCCATCTGCATCCATGAAAATACTACATTCACCTTCTGCATTTTGTATTCCAGTTCGCACAGCATCACCATAATGATTCCCACCTGTACGATTAATATAACGCACATGTGGAAGACTGCTACAGACCTCCTTTGTATTATCCTTAGGTGTCTGAGTATCTATTACAAGGATTTCATAGGTAACTGACATATTATCTAACACGTCAGATAACCGAGGAAGAATAACTCGGAGATTTTCTTCTTCCTTATATGCTGGGATGATGATGCTTATATTTTTGGTACTCATGATTCTTTTGATGAAGTCCAGGTTATCATTTTTCTAAGACCTGTTGTAGGGTCTACAACAGGTGTCCATCCTAGAAGGTTAGCTGCTTTTGAAATATCCGCAACGAACACTTTCTGGTCACTCTCTCTAGGTGGAAGGACGGTGTAGGTAAGAGTAGTATCTAGTTCCTTTTCTAAGATATCAAAAAGCTCAAGTAGTGAGAGACTAAACTTCATCCCGCCACCGATATTAAACACTTCTCCCTGTGCTTTGTCTTTATTAGCCACTGCAGCAAAATAGAGCTTAATCATATCTTCTGCATGTAAGACATCGCGTACCTGCTTTCCGTTCCCAGAAATAGTAAATGGTTCAGCTTTCCCTTCTTTATGTTTAATAGCTTGCTCACAGAACCAACCAACCCACCCTTGATCATAGGTTGAGAATTGTCTACCTCCATACATTGATGAATGTCTAAACACAACAGTCTTTAACTTAAAAACTCTATAGTAATCAAGCATGTACTGATCTGCAGATCCTTTTGAACAACCATACGGCGAAGAAAAACTAAGCGGTGTTGATTCAGGTAACCCGTTAGGAAATGCAGGTAAGTCATACCGCTTCGCTAGTTCTGTGTATGTATATTGCTCAAGGTCACCGTATACTTTATTAGTAGAAGAATATACAATGAGACACTCAGGGGCATACTTTCGAACTCCTTCTAAGACATTCAAAGTTCCGAGTGCGTTAATTTCAAAATCATTACGTGGATTTGCAATTGATGTTGTCATTGCAACCTGCCCAGCAAGATGGAAAATAACGTCTGGTTGGTGCTGTTTAATTAGCTCTTCTACAGCTTGGGTGTTTTGTATATCTCCTAATACAAAATCAAAAGTTCCCACTGACTGTAGCCACGCTAGATTTTTATCTGACCCAAGTCGGGTCAGATTATCATAAATCACTAACGTATCCCCGCGTGCCAGAACCTCATTAGCCAAGTTAGAACCTAAAAACCCACAACCCCCTGTAATTACATATTTCATCTTGGTGTTTGTATTAATTCTGCTTCTAATGTTTTATGGATCCCCTCTTGTAAAGTGTATTTCTCTGCCCAACCAAGACTTTGAATTGCTGTGTTGTCGCATTTTGAAGTCATGGCTTCATTTTCTCTATACGGCAGAGCCCCGAAACAAAGCTTAGTTTCTGTGTTCCCAGAGACTTTCTGTATTAGTATAACAACTTCTTTAATAGATATCTCCTGCTTACCACAAACCTGAAACTCATAAAATAACGTATCCAATTTTGGAATATGGTCAATAATTGTATGAAATGCAGAAACCACATCATCAATATACACGAAATTTCTTTTTTGTTCACCTGGAGTCAGGTCGATTGATTCTGATTTTGAAACCATTTTATTAACAATAAACGAGACGAACTTAGTTGTATCATCTCCTGGGCCATAAAAATGTCCTAGCTCTACATTGATACAAATAAGGCTATTCTTGTAACTCATTAACCAATCTCTAAACTGTTTCTTAGAAAGAGAATAGTGGTTTATCCCTTTATCCAAAATGGTATCTGTATTAATAAATGCAGTCGCCCCATACTTTCTCCCACATTCTAAGAGCTTTATAGGAAGAAGCAGATTCGCCTCGATGATACGCATTGGGTTCACAGATTTTCTACCATAATCAGTTGCGCAATGAATGATATAGTCGATTTTATTTTCTTCAAATACTTGTTCTAGATTAACCTCATCTAAATTATACATACTTATTTTTTTCAAAACTGATTCAATCCGAAATATATTCGAAGTAGATCTCTTAAGCACTATAACGTTATATATACCGTCATCTTGTACGAGCGACTTAACAATACCACTCCCAAGATACCCTGTTGCCCCTGTCACAAGTATCGTTTTAGGTGTGGTCATTTTTGACATAGTAATACTGTATGGTATTGTCCACAATAAGACAGGCCACAGTGTTGTATAGCCTATATTCTACCATGAGCAAACTACTTGCTTCAATTTATAAATCATGGCATATCATAAGATGTAAGTGATATACTGAATAGCACTGTAAAGACAACCTATGATCCCAAAAATAATTCATTATTGCTGGTTTGGCGAAGCGAAACAAAACGATGTTATAAAAGAGTGTATTGCCAGTTGGCACAAACACTGCCCTGATTATACTTTTATTCTATGGAACGAAGAGACGTTTAATGTCCAAAGCCATCCTTTCCCTGCAAAAATGTATAAAGAAAAAAAATATGCGTTTGTTGCTGATTATGTTCGACTTATTGCACTCTTAGACAGAGGCGGTATCTATTTAGATACTGACATGTTACTTCTTAAGCCACTGGATTCACTTTTAGATACACCACTCTTGCTTGGTAAAGAGTCTGAGAAATATATTAGCTGTGGCATGATTGGTGCAACTGCACATCACCCGTTCATAGAAGCAATGCGAGCTGTGTATGATACGTTAACTGAACTAAAACCAAATCCTGTTATTATGACCGAACTATATGAGACCATGGTTGTTACTGATGCGACGGTGATGCCACCACGTGCTTTTTATCCATATGACGCACATCATATTCGTGCCTATCGTGGACAGGAATTAGGGAGTGAGGTATTTGGTGTACATCTATGGAATTATTCTTGGGGGCATCCTCTTAATAAAGCATTTAAAAAACTTGGAATACATAGAGTAGGAACAAAAGCCGCTGAAATACTTGGTATAAAAAAGATTCTTAAAAAGATTCTGAAGTTTGTGTAATATGAAATTTAGCATTATTACTCCAACCTTTAAACGAAAGGAAAAACTAGACCGAGCAGTTGCTTCAGTAATAGCTCAGACCTACAAAGACTGGGAAATGATTATTATCAATGACTCCCCTCACGATGAGTCCTATCTAGACTTCGCATCATCAATTAATGATCCGAGAATCCACTATCACGTTAACCCAAAAAATTCTGGCGTAAACGTTAGCCGTAACCACGGGCTAGATAAATTATCAGCTGATTCAAAGTGGGTTATTTTTTTGGATGACGATGATTATCTGGCACCGGATGCTCTCGCGACATTTTCTCAATTACAGTTATTAGAAAGTGACACAAAATGGTTCATGACCAATCGTGCATATACTCACGGAGAATCACTTACTCAAGCACCTAAAGATGACACGCTCTACTCATATACTTGGAGTTATCTTATCCTGAAACGAATCAAAGGTGACGCAACACATTGTATTGAAACAAAATTACTTACACACATCCACGCACGCTTTTCTTCGTACGTTAAACAAGGTGAGGAATGGTTTTTCTTTTACCAAGTCGGGCAATATTCTAACTTGTACTACCACGACCACAACAGCACAATAACTGATGGGTATGATGGGGTGTCAGGGCTTAATTTTAGAAAAAGAACCATAAGTGAGCAATATGAGACCCTTCTTAAACTTTTCTATGAGGGAGGTAAAAAGAAAATCCTCAAACCAAGTTTTTTACTATACCTCTGTATGCGTACACTACGTATGTGTATCCCCCGTTTCCGTTAACCTACTCTGTTAAGAAATACTTCAAGTTCAGAACAGATACCACTGATTGAACTTTCTGTTGGACTGTATCCAAGTAACTTATTCGCCTTTCTACTTTTTGAAAAATAAAAACGCTTTGTAGAACCTTTCGTAGGTTTTTTAGTAGAAACAATCTCATACTTGAGATGATATTTTTTCTTAAGCGTTTCAAGTAGTTCAAACTTAGAAATTGGCTTTTTACTGTAGATATCAAAAAAATCATTACACGATTTTTTGGCGATAACAGCCTGAACAAAAAGTAATAAATCCTTTGCGGTAATATAATCACGTACGATATCATCTTTTGAAGTACTAAACACTGTTTTTGTTGCTACACGCTTCGCGATTTCTGACATTAAAAATGGTGAGTCAACGTCAACTAAAGAACCAAAGAATGCAAAGATTCTAATATCAACAATATTAAGAGTTGTTAGTGACCTATGCTTGGCTTCAGCATTAATCTTTGCAGCAGCATAACACTCATAACCACCTACAAAACCAACAGGAAGAATTGTTTCTGTCTTATCCGTGATAGGTGTTTCAAAGTTTGTACCGTAGACTGCTCCACTACTTAAATTTATATACATTGTTTTTGGCCGATGTTGAAGATACTCAATAACCAGAGAATCAACCTCTTCTGTGACCTTAAAAATCGCCATCGGATTTTTAGTAAGAATTGCTGTATTTCCTATTCCTGTACAATTAATAATAATGTCATAGTCACCTTCACTAAAAGACTCAAAAGAAGAGACGGTATATTTTGTTTTTTTAGGTACCTCCTTGATAAAGGTTGTTAACTTATCTTGAGATCTTGAAAACAAAAAAAGATGATATGATTCTTTTTTCTCTAAAAAAAATTCTCTTAGTAACGACCTTCCTATGTACCCCGTGACACCTAATATGGCTATTTTTTTCATGTAATAATTGCTCTAACGTAGTAGCCATGTGCCACTTTCTTTTCGTTTCTATAACTTATAAGTATTATTCCTCAAGAGGTTTAATCAACATGTTCGACAAAAATTCCTTTCTATCTAAGAATGGGAACATGTCTTCGAGTGGTTTAGAAACCATTGTTCCATCTTCTTTTCTCATTGATGCTGCCATAGGAATAACGAGATCATTTTCGATACACATAACCTCACAGATAACAGGACCTTTATGTGCTAACACTTTTTTAAGATCTTCTTTAAGGGTTGTACTTTTAGCTAGCTTAAAGTATGTTATGCCATACGCATATGCAATCTTTTTAATATCTGGGAAAGAAAGACCTGATGTATCATCTGTACCGATGAGACGCCCATTGAAGAATTTATTCTGTGTAGCACGAATAGAGAGGTAACCATTATTATTCCAAACAAATAATTTAACAGGTAAGTTACTGTGGGCAATTGTCTGGAGCTCTTGGATGTTCATCTGAAACGATCCATCCCCCGTTATCCCAATAACATCTTTTTTACCTCGTGCTATACATGCACCGATTGCTGCCGGAATAGTATACCCCATTTCTGCTTGACCACCAGAAGTAATATATCGTTGTTCATCTTTTATATGAATAGCTTGGGAAGTTACATAAAATGCCGAACCTGCATCAGAGACCACAACTGAATCTTTTTTCATAACACGTGACATAGTATCTACGAAATAGTAAAGACTGATACCTTTTTTATATGCACTATACTCTGGAAGGCAGACAGGATACTTTTTCTTCCACCCTAAACAAATACTTGCCCAATTCTTGTCTGTTTCATACCCTGGCATTGTTATCTGCTTAAGAAATTCTTTAATATCAGCATTCACAAAGAGATCGATACTGATTGTTTTCTTTTTATGCTCAACTGGGTCAATATCAATCACTACTTTTTTAGCTTCACGTGCGAACAGTTCGTATTCATATCCAATTGCAGTAACACTTAATCTGCTTCCCATTGATATAACAAGATCAGAATTAGCTACTGCAAGATTCCCTGATCGACTTGCTTTAGTCCCAATTACGCCAATATACGACGGATGATCAGTTGGAAGATTTGACACTCCTAGATATGGAGCAACAACTGGTATCTTGTAAGTATCAATAAATTTCTTAAACTCAGGAAGAGCTTTTGCAAGACGGATACCTTGACCTGCAATAATAACTGGACGCTTAGCATTCTTGATGTATTTGATAACATCATGTACTTCTTGCTTAGAAGGGATTTCTTTATATTCCTTCTTTAATTCTTTTGGATTAAATTTTTTAAGATTCTTCTCTTCTATTATTGCACCTTGCACATCCATCGGAATATCAAGCCACACTGGGCCATGTCGTCCTGTCTTTGCTAGATAAATTGCCTTCTCAAGGTGATACGCAATTTCATTAGGTTCATTCACCATTACAGAATACTTACTAATTGATTCAACGATACTGATAATATCTGCTTCTTGCGTACCGATCTGGCGTAATTTAAGACCAGAATTTCGAACAGTCTCTTTTCTTTTTACTTGCCCAGAAATAAAAACAACTGGCACATTGTCTTGCCATGCATTTAATAATCCAGTAATTGTATTAGTTGCTCCACATCCAGTACTAACAAATGCCGCAGCAAGAGATTGATTATACTTAGCATATCCAATAGCAGCCATCGCTGAAGCTTGTTCGTGATGATTGCAAATAACACGGAGATGCGGATGCTGTGTTACCCCGTCAGACAAAAACATCATACCTCCACCTGTTACCATGAATACGTCCTTAATACCTTCTTGGTATAAACGGTCTGCTATATAGTCTGCAACTCTCATGTTTTTCATATGCTTTATATTATACTCTTTTTTCTATAACTTCTTTAATACGGCGTAAACCTTCTATAATATCAGTCTTTGAGCTCACACAACACATTCTGATATACCCTTCACCATACATACCAAAATTATTTCCAGGAAGAAGCGCCACCCCTCCCTCATTTAAAACAAGGTCAACAAATTCATCGCTCGTCATCCCAGTTCCTGTAATATTAGCAAACACATAGATAGCACCTCCAGGTCGCAGACATGTAATCCCTCGAATATTGTTTAGACCATCTACAATTAAATCACGTCGTTCTTTGTATTCATTAACCATCACTTTTACCTGATCTTGGTTACCTGTGATTGCCTCAAGAGCTGCATACTGAATAAAAGGAGTAACACATGAGGACGTTGTCTGTAGGAGTAGTGACATCTTAGCTATCACATCTTCAGGACCGATTGCAATTCCGATTCTCCATCCTGTCATAGCAAATGCTTTACTGAAACCATTAGCAATAATTGTTCGCTTCTTACATTGATCAAGATAGCCCGGGCTACTGAACTTTGTATCCTCATCAAACATCATTCGAGAATAAATTTCATCACTAAACAAGAATATATCATGTTCTTCGGCTATCTTTGCCATCTCTTGTATTTCTTCTACGGTCATTACAGAACCAGTTGGGTTCTGAGGAGAGTTAAGAATAATAAGTCTCGTCTTATCAGTAATAAGTTTACGGACATCATCCGGGTTCATTCGAAATGCATTTTCTTCTTTAAGAGGAACTCGCACAGGAACAGCACCACAACTTTCAATCACCGAATAATAGGTTGGGAACCCTGGGTCAGGAACAATGACTTCATCACCTTCATTAACTAGACACCTCACTGCATAATAAATTAAAATATTTGCCCCAGGCGCAACAAGAACTTGATTAAGAGTAGGTAAATACCCTCGGGACTTTAGTGTTGCCTGACACGCTGCCTCTCGTAATTCTTTGAGTCCAATTGATGGCGCGTAATGAGTCTTACCTTCTTTAAGTGCTTTGATTGCAGCGTCAGTGATATTTTGAGGTGTACTAAAATCAGGATCACCAATCTCAAAGTGAATAATGTCTCTCCCTTCTCGTTGTAGTTCCTGAACTCGCTCAAGTACCTTAAACATTGGTTGCCCTTGTAGGCTTTCTGCGAATTTTGTTAAGCGATATTTCATAAATAAATTGTATCATTTTAAGACCACCTTTTCCAAGAAATCTATATCGAGTAATTGTTTTATAAGTTATTTTGTATCTGAAACAAAGAAGACTCCTTCCCCATTTTCTACTATGAACTGTAACCCTTCATCAATACACTGAAGTGATGAGAGCGAGGGGTGGTACCCTAAATGCTTAGCTTTTGTATCTTTTGAGCAATATACATTTTTTAGTAATTTCGCTTTAGCATCTAAAGTGCCTTGCACACGATAGGTTAGCCCAAATTTTTTCTCAAGATGCTTTAGCATTTCAAATTTTGAAACTGGCTTCTTACTGTACACATCAAAAGAATCATTACAGTGCTCTGCACGCATCGCTAATGTAACTAACGTATAGAGATCACGGGATGAGATATAATCTCGTACTATGTCTCCCGGGCCAGTAACAAATGTTTTTTTGTTAACAACACAATCAATAATTTCTGACATCAAAAAACCTGCCTTACTATCTGCAAATCTACTAAAAAAAGCAAAAATTCTTAAATCAACAATGTGTAATTCTGACATTGCTCGGTGGCGAGCTTCTGCATTTATCTTTGCTATCGAATAATAATCTGGGATTTTGAGATTATTAATATCCAAAATCGTCTTAGTATCATTTTGCACAGGTTTAGTGAAATTATCACCATACACCGCTCCACTACTTAGATTGATATATTTTGTTTTCTTCTTTTTGGTTAGGTAATTCATCACCATCACATCAATTACCTCAGTTACACTGAAGATATTTTGTGGCTCTTTTTTAAATGAAGACGGACTACCAAGCCCTGTACAATTAATCACTGCATGGTACGTGTGCTTACCAAAATCACTAAGAGGTAGATTATGTAGTGTTATCCCTTTTGGAATTTGTTTAGCTAACGCTTGTAGCTTACTCTTCGAACGAGAAAATACGTACAAGTCTGCAGCAACACTGTCTGCAAAAAATTCAGCAAGAAGCGACTTTCCAATATACCCTGTAGCACCGAGGATTGCTATTTTTTGTTTCATATCCTTATTTTTTAAGTATTGCTATAACTTTCTTACTTACGTGAGCAGCACTTAGCCCGTGCTCATTACGAAGATATGTCTGACTACCTACAACTTTACACATATCTCTATCAACACCAAATGAATAGATTTTTTGCTTCGCTCCCTCAAAAGCGTTCTTAACAAGTGACCCGAATCCAAAATCAACTACATGCTCTTCAAGAGTAAAGATATACTCCATATTCTTAAGTGTCTTTGTAATCCCTTTTTTAAAATCAGTATCAATAACAGGACATGTATATATATTTACTATACAATTCTTTTTCAAGAGTAATTCTTGTAGTTCAAGTGCGACACTTGCTATGGTGCCTACTGCAACAACCGCAATAGTTGCGCCCTTAGTCACAGAGACTGCATTTATTTTTGAAATAATACTCTTTTCAGAATGCAAACTCTTCTCACCATTTCTCCCTAACCGAATGTATTTTGGACCCGTTGTATCGAAAATATAGTCCATACAAAAAGCAGTCTCCTTAGCATCTGCCGGAAGGAGTAGTGTCATATTTGGGAGCGAACCGAGCATGGCAATATCTTGTACTGCATGATGAGAGTACCCCGCACTCCCGTACACAAATCCTCCTCCTACACTTGCAATAGTGACATCTAAGTTATGATAACAAATATCATTTCGAATCTGCTCGAGTGGCCGAATTGTATTAAAATTCGCAATTGAATAGGTAATTACTTTATACCCCTCAAGAGCAAGACCTGCAGCCATGCCGGTCATATTTTGTTCTGCTACTCCCGCATTAAGATATTGGTTTGGGTACTTTTCTTCAAACGGTTCTACGACAGAATATCCAACATCCCCAACCATAAGGAATGTATTTTTTGTCGTCCTAGCCATAAGTTGTTTAATGAATGTAGTTCTCATATTATTTTTCTAACTCCTTATGGGCCAGATCATACTCCTCTTGTGATGGTGACTTGTAATGCCAAGCAACTTTACGCTCCATAAATGATACCCCTTTCCCTTTAATGGTATCTGCAATAATTATTTTTGGTTTTTTATTTTTTTGTGATGCGAACCCATCCACCGTATCAAAAATTTGCTGGTAATCATGACCATCAATTATCTTAGCATCCCAACCGAATGCTACAGCTTTTTTATCTAACGGATTCATGTCAATAATGCCCTCAGTCGGCCCGAGACCCTGTAGACCATTTCTGTCTACAATAACAGTAAGATTATCTAGTTGTAGGTGTGCTGCCATAAGAAATGCTTCCCAGTTTGAACCTTCATTTAACTCTCCATCACTAACAAGTATAAAAGTTCGCCACGTGCTCCCTCGCTTCTTAGCAGAAAGTGCTACACCAACACCAACAGGAAGAGCGTGACCTAATGACCCTGTAGAAAACTCAACACCAGGCACATCAAAGTTGATATGTGACATTAAAATACTCCCATCTTGCGCAAATGACTTAAGAAGATCCCTTTTGAAATATCCAAGTTCTGCCAAAAGAGAATACAGAGCAGCACAAGCATGCCCTTTTGAAAGAATAAATCTATCTCGTTTTGGGCTATTGGGATTCTTACTATCTTGCGTAAGCACCAAAGAATACAAGACGGTAATTAAGTCCACCATTGAGTACGCACTCCCAATGTGCGAACTTTTTGTATCAGTAATCATCTTAAGAATATTTCTCCTCACCTGAAGAGATAGCGAAGTCAGCTCTTGTATTTTTTTTGTGCTTAATTGCTTCATCTACAATAATTATTATTTCCAAATTTTCCAAGCAGCGCTATTATTCTTCCACATTTCTTCAAGTTTATTCTTATCATTTAATGTATCCATCGGCTTCCAAAAACCATCATGATGGTACGCCTTAAGCTGATTATCTTTTGCCAATTTTTCAAGTGGGGCTTTTTCAAACATTGAGTCTTCTCCTTCAAGATATGAAAACACTTCTGGCTCAAGAACAAAGAAACCACCATTAACACGATTTTTGTTATCAGTCTTTTCGCTAAATGCTGTAACAGTTGAAGCCCCATCAACAAGAAGAGTTCCGAAGCGCCCTTCTGGAGTAACTGATGTAACTGTTGCTATGTTACTATGTTTTTTATGAAAATCCACAAGCTCTTTAATATTGATATCTGCAACACCATCTCCATACGTCATCATAAATGTTTCATTGCCAACATAATCCTTTACACCACGCAATCTCCCGCCGGTTAAGGTAGAAAGCCCTGTATCAACAAGAGTAACTTTCCATTTTTCACTTCTACTTTTATGATGAGTTACTGTATTGTCTTCAAGATTAAAGGTAACGTCACTATTGTGTAAGAAATAATCACTAAACCATTCTTTAATATAGTGACCCTTATATCCTAAACAAATAACAAAATCATTGTATCCGTAGTGAGAATAGATTTTCATGATGTGCCAGAGTATAGGCTTCTCACCTATCTCAACCATAGGTTTTGGCTTAATTGCAGTTTCTTCACTTATTCTTGTACCAAACCCTCCAGCTAAAATGACAACTTTCATGTGTTATGTAAAAAAAGTATTAATTTGTTTATTAGTAAATTCTACTACATCTTCCTTTTTTTCATAGTAATTTTTATACCAATCAAAAGTAAGTGAAATTGTTCGTTCGAAATTTACTTTTGGCTTCCATCCAAGATGGTGTGCTGTTTTGTTAATATCAAGCTTAAGTAGTCCTGCCTCATGAAGTCCTTTAGGGTCCGGCTTAATGACATATGAAAACGTTGGGATGGCTTTTTTAGCTTCTTCTAAAAGACTTTCAACACTAACAAAGCTATCATTGTGTGGCCCAAAGTTCCAAGCCTGAGATAAATGCGTCTCTTTTTGATATAAACGCTTTGCAAGCATAAGGTACCCAGAAAGTGGTTCAAGTACATGCTGCCACGGCCTAATTGAATCTGGGTTTCTAATTTCTACGTGAGTCCCAGCATGATAGACCGCACGAATAACATCTGGAATAAGACGATAGTCCGCCCAGTCTCCTCCACCGATTACATTACCTGCCCGAGCAATAGCTATAAGTGTTTCGTGTTTAACTCCAAAATCATGCGGGTTAAAAAAAGATTGAATGTATGACCCAGTAATAATATCAGCCGCTGCTTTACTTGCACTATATGGATCGTATCCACCGAGCGGGTCACTTTCACGATATGGATAGTGCCATTCTTTATTCTCGTACACTTTATCTGTTGTAATTATTACCGCAGAACGAACTTTCTTGATATCTCGAATCGCTTCAAGAATATGTGTAGTCCCCATGCAGTTAGTAGAAAATGTTCCAACTGGATCATCGTATCCAACACGGACAATTGGTTGAGCAGCCATATGAAAAACAATCTCCGGCATTTCTTTTTCAAAAATATCCTTCATTATTTGAAGGTTATTAATATCTTCAAAATAATTCTTCATTCTCTTTTCAAGCCCAATAGCATCAAACACATTCGGAGTACTGGTTGGACGAAGCGACACCCCAACAACCTCAGCACCCCAATTAAGGAGCACTTGGGAAAGCCAAGCACCCTTAAAGCCAGTATGACCGGTAATGAGAACTTTTTTGTTTTTATAAAATTCTTTCATTGTTGCTGTTTGTCGATATATATAGCCATTATACAGATATACCCCTTTTATCTCAAGCTTTCTTTTTTATCCTCTCGTAAAAGAAAAACCGCACGAATTATCAATTCGTGCGGCACATCAGGTAAAGCAAACCATCACTTAATCAACAAGAAAAGCTCCGTCAACTAAATACTGCTTAAAACGTCTCAGCATGTACTTGTGATGACTAAGAGTATCTTCCGGAAGATGATCAAGGGGGAAAAAACCATATCCTTCTCGCATCGTTGGTTCACCAATTACGTGAGCAAGATGCATAAGCGCGCACGAATTCCTGGTAAGGGAATTATCTGGACCATCCCCACGATAGACGCCCAGCCATCCAATGGGCACTGGATCTGAAATCGTAAGACCAGCATCTTTGATGACCTCACCCGCAACCAGCGCCTTTCGACGGTCAGGAATTGTTTCCCAATCATTCCAGACTGACCCGGGTATGTGCCACCCCTTGAATTCTCCATCATCACGATAGATCATGAACACCCGGTTAAAGGCATCTGTGATAATGAGCTCAATAGGAACAAATGGTATTTTTTTGGCAAGCTCTTTCCATGCTTGACCACGAATCTGTGTATTCTTGATTCTCCTAAGAAAATCGGTAAAGATGACTAACTCTTGTGGGCTAAGCCCGGTTGACTCTTTAGGCATTTCTTACTTCTCCTTGTTTGTAGAATGTGATGTTACTCAAGTACACCTATATACAACACTACTATATATTAATAAAAAGTCAACCACCGTTCAATATAAAAAACCCCTATAAATAAGGGTTTTATTGCATCTTACGAAGTCCTTACACTTAACGAAATGGACTTTGCACCGAAAGGCCTCCGTCTACTCGAATTTCAGCTCCGACAATATAGCTCGACACATCTGAGGCAAGGAAACAGACAACTTCGGCAACCTCTTCCGGATCACCGAAACGTCGTATTGGAATTCGCTTGCGTAGCTTAGCAATTTCATTTTTATTTGTGTTTGTACCAGCGTACTGGATTGCTCCAGGAGCAACCGCGTTCATTCGAACACCTTTAGCTATACGCTCACAGGCTCTCGCCTTCATGTACCCAACAATGCCATGTTTTGACATATCATATGCTGCGTCATGCAAAAATGCCATTGCCGTATGAACTGAGGTAATAAAGACAATATTCCCAGCACGCCGCGATTCCATACCAGGAAGAACTGCCTCAGTGACGAAACGTGTCCCGTCACAATTAACCATCATGACTTTTGCGTGGTCGTCACCAGAAGTTATCCCAGCATTGTTGACCAAAATATCAACATGAAGCGATGACAGTTTTTTGACAACCGCATGTTCATTTGAAATATCAAGATGAATGAGAGTCACCGTTGATTTCGAAAATGGTCTTTTCAGAGCCACTTTATCAATATCAACTACACATACATGACATTCCTCCTTGAGAAACCGTTCAACAATAGCGCGGCCAATACCTTTGGCCCCACCGGTTACAAGAACTTTTTTACCGTGCAACTGATACATGAAAATACTCCTTTAGTACTAACAAGAAAAAGAACTATATGCATCATGAACCTACCACACCAAACTTATTTGTCAACTTACTCTCTCACATAGTATAGTGAATTATAGGCAGTGAAACAGAGAGAAAAATAAAATAACTCTTATGATATACTGACAAGATACGCTTAGGTATATTTTTATATAAACAGTTAGTAATTAAATAATAATTATTGTATGGCAAAAGCAAAACAAGAAAAATTGAGAGTTCCGTATGGGTTTTCAGTGCATGGTCAAGAGGAAATTGACGCCGTTGTCGAAGTTCTCAAAGGTAATACTGCTTTAGGAGACAAAACAATTGAATTCGAAGCGAAAGTTGCTAAGATGTTTGGTAAAAAATTCGGTGTGATGGTTAACTCTGGAAGTTCAGCTAACCTTCTCGCATTTGAACTCCTTAATCTTCCAAAAGGTTCAGAAGTTATCACTCCTGCACTTACATTTGCAACAGTAGTTGCTCCTATCGTCCAAAAAGGTCTTGTTCCTGTTTTTGTTGATGTTGACCCTACAACCTATCTTGTTAATATGGATCAACTTAAAAAGGCAATCACTAAGAAGACAAAAGCTCTTATGATTCCTTCACTTATGGGTAATATCCCTAACATGCGTGAGCTTGCAGCTGTTGCAAAGAAGCACAAGCTCTACTTCATTGAAGACTCATGTGACACTCTTGGTGGAAAATTTGAAGGCAAGCCAACAGGTCTCCACTCACACATTTCTGTGACAAGTTTCTATGGATCACACATTATTAATGGTGCAGGAGGAGGAGGTATGATTATGGTGAATGACCCAAAGTGGGAACAGCGTCTTAAGGTGCTCCGTGGATGGGGTCGCCAGTCTTCTCTTTACGGAGAAAAAGCTAACTCAGAGCTTCTCAAGAATCGATTTAACTATAAGTTAGGTGGAATTCCTTACGATAATAAGTTCATCTTTAGTGAAGTAGGTTATAACTTCCTTCCACTTGAACTTTCTTCAGCATTCGCCCTCACTCAGATGAAGCGTCTTCCTGGATTCCTTGAGAAGCGAAAGAAGAATTTCGACAATCTCATTAAGTATGTAGGTAGTAAGGATAAGTACTTTATTCTTCCAACACAAACCCCAGACACTGAGACTGCATGGCTTTCGTTCCCAATTATCATCAAGAAGAATGCACCATTTACTCGTCTTGATATAGTTACCTATCTTGAAGATGCTAATATTCAGACTCGCCCTGTGTTTGCTGGGAACATTCTTAAGCAACCTGGCTACAAGAAGATTGTCAATCGAAAGATTAGTGCTGCATTCCCAAACACTGACTTCATTATGAAGAATGCGTTTGTGCTTGCTTGCCACCACGGTCTTGATGAGAATCAAATTAAGTATGTACAGGATACTATTGATAGTTTCCTTGCTAAATACAAGTAATAGCATTACCTGGTAAAGCAGGTCAGTCGATGAAAATAGTACCAACCGAATTAGAAGGTGTTTTTGTTATCGAGACAGATATGTTCGTCGATGACAGAGGATTTTTTACAAAAACATTTCATAAACATGTGTTTGAAGAGCATGGATTAGAAAGTGATTTTGAAGAAAGTTTTTACTCCATCTCAAAAAAAGATGTTATTCGTGGTATGCATTTTCATCTACCCCCTAAAGACCACGCAAAACTTGTCTACGTTACTCGAGGTTCTGTACTAGATGTAACACTTGATATCAGAAAAAATTCTCCAACATTTGGTAAATACATTACCACATTACTTTCACAAGACAACCATACAATGATGTACATCCCACCAGGGTGTGCTCATGGATTCTTGTCACTAGAAGATGCTACGTGTATGGTATATCTCCAAAGTGGGGTGTATTCTAGAGAAGAAGATACTGGGATTCGGTACGATTCGTTTGGGATGGACTGGAAAACACAAAACCCAATCCTTTCCAATCGCGACAAAGAATTCAAAACATTCGAAGAATTCTCTTCTCCTTTCTAGCTTATCTTCTTTTTTATGAAAATTCTCATCACTGGAGCAACAGGATTTATAGGAAATCATCTAACACGTCGACTTCTTGAAGAGAACCATGAAGTTTATTGTATTGTACGACCTTCAACACAACAGTTGTTTGATAAAAAAGTTACTGTATTTATTCATGGAGACAACAATGAAGAATTTCTTACATTTATGCATAAGGAGCGATTCGACGGTGTCATCCATCTAGCATCTTTATACCTCGCATCCCACGAACCTCATCAAATCAAAGACTTAATAGAATCAAATGTGACATTTGGAACAACCATCCTTGAAGCGTCAGTCCGCACTTCAGTAAAATGGTTCATCAATACTGGAACATTCTGGCAACACTACAACAATAAAACCTATTCTCCTGTCAATCTCTATGCAGCGTCTAAACAAGCATTTGAATCAATTTCTCAATATTATCTAGAAACCTCCCCAATTACCTTAGTTACCATAAAACTTGCAGATACATTTGGCCCACACGACACACGATCAAAAATAGTGAACCTACTCACGAAAATACATAGATCGGGTGAAACTCTTGACATGTCTCCAGGAAAACAAATTCTTGATATTAATTACATCGATAACATAATAGATGGGTACATACACATGATTGGGCTTGTGTCACAAAAAGATGGTTCAAAAATGCGTGGTAAATCATATGCCCTGTATGCACCTAAGCGCTACAGTTTACAATCCTTAGTAAAAGTTTTTGAAAAAATAACTGGGACAAAACTACTCATCAACTGGGGTAAACGTGAATACAGGAATAGAGAAGTTATGATACCCTGGAATAAAGGTCGCCCTATCCCTGGCTTTAAACCAAAACATTCTCTCGAGAATGGGATACGTAAAATCGTTGATCTCAAATAGGACACATATTCATGATTCATCTCCACACTATTATTTCGTACATACGAGAAAAGTTCAGCAACCCTGGTGTGCAGCGACACTCAAAAAATCTCGGGTGGATGTTTTTTGCAAAAATAGCAAGTATGGTTATTGCGTTTATTGCAACTGCATACATAGCACGAAATCTTGGACCGAAAAATTACGGTGAACTAAGTTATGCACTCAGTTTCGTAGGGCTCTTTTCATTTATGGCTTCACTTGGTGTTGAACAAATTCTCTATCGCGATGTCATTAAATACCCTGAAAAAAAGAATACCTACCTTGGGACAGCTCTTATCATTAGAGTAGTTGCTTCACTGTTTACAGCACTACTCTGTATAAGCACGGCGTATATCATGTCTCCAAAAGACGTGTCACTATTTCTTATCACACTACTTAGTCTCACATTTGTGTGTGGGTCATTTGGTCTCCTTAGTACAGAATTTCAAGCAGAAGCAAAATCTAAATATCCTTCTATTTTTTCTGTTTTTGTTGTTATTATTCTTAACTTACTTAAAATTACTGTTATTCTTTTTGACAAAGGTGTCATCTATTTGGCGGCAGTTATCTTACTTGAACCAGTGCTCTACTCTTGTATGTATCTCTATCTTCGTACAAAACTCTACGGTTCAATTGGTAACCTACGCTTCGATAAAGCAATTGCATTTCAGCTTTTAAAAGATTCATATCCTCTTATTTTTGCTTCAGCATTTTTTATGATTTATGCACGTATTGATCAAGTTATGATTAAAAACATGATGAACGCAGAATATGTAGGTCTCTACGATGCTGCAGTGCGTATGTCAGAAATATCATACTTTATACCCAACATTATTGTAGCAGCTCTCTTCCCAACCATTATTAATGCAAAAAAAACATCAGACGATCTCTATTATCGACGAATTAAAAAACTTCTTTACACCTTAGTTGGTGTATCATTTTTGATAGCGATAGCTACCACCCTCCTTTCTAAATACCTCACACTTATTATTTTTGGTGCTGGATTCTTAGCAACTATTCCTATTCTTAAAATCTACGTATGGAGCAACGTCGGTGCTGCACTTAATCTTGTCATTCAACAGGTACTTATCTCTGAGAATCTTACAAAAAATATCACTCTTACTATTTTCCTAGGAATGGTGACCAATGTTGTACTCAATATGCTCCTCATTCCAAGTTTAGGTATGGCTGGTGCCGCCATTGCAAGTCTGATATCATATCTAATACCATTTTTCTCACTCTTTGCTTTTCCAAAGACACGAAAATTATTGCTCACCATCTTTAACCATTAAATAAATTGTATGAATATCACTGTTGCAATACCATCCTACAACAAAGAAAAATATATCAAAAGGTGTATAGAAAGCGCACTTCAAAATAAAGAGCATATTACTAAAATTATTCTTGTTGATAACAATTCAACTGATAAAACTCTTGAAATTGCTAAGCACTACGAACCTGAGATAATCTGCTATAAAAATGATTTGAACCTTGGAATGGCCAAAAACTGGAATAGATGTATTGATCTTTGTGAAACCGAGTGGCTTCTTATACTTCATGCTGATGACGAACTACTTCCAAATGCTATTCCGAAATACGAAGCACTTATACAAAAACACCCTACCCTTGGTCTCATTCATGCAAACTCTTGTTCAATTGTAGAAGGAGACCTTGCAACGAAATCGTTTACCACGAGTACTCAAAAAGAATTCTGGAGCAAAGGTCTTGAAGCAATGACTTGCAACTACGGTGTATGCTCAGCAGTTATGGTACGAAAAGAAGTATACGATACTCTTGGCTATTTTATTGAGTCACTTTCTTCTGATGCGGAAATGTGGTCAAGAATTGCAAGTAAATATGATGTCGGTTTTATAACCGAACCTACTGTTATTTATCATGTAAGTAAGTCATCTACTGGTTATGAGTCTCTCATTAAACGTCACGTAAAAGATATTAAGAAAGATTGGGATTTTCTTAATGAGCGAATTGCAAGTAATTACCCAACAGAAGCATCCCGTAATGCATTCATTGCCAAAAGTAAAAAAGATGCGGTCGGTGGTTACTTCGTCGTTGTAAAAGCGAACCTCCGCGAAGGAAATTTGGTTAAGGCATTTCAGGCGATACTAGTAATTATTTTTGTCTACAAGGGACTCTTTGAACTATCAAAAATAGTCTTGACGATACTGAAAAAATATCTTAAAAAAGTGTTCTAACTCCTGTGTACTTGGTGAGATAAAAATAGTACACTATCTTCTATACTATCCATGAAAACCCCTACACTTAGCATCTGTATCCCGACCTATAAACGCGCCCACTATTTGGATGAATGTCTTAATAGCATCATCATACAGCTAAACAGAAATCAAGAGTTACAGGATGAGGTTGAGGTGGTTATTTCTGATAACGCTAGCCCAGATAACACAAAAGAAATTGCAGAAAAGTACCGAGCGCAGTTTACTCATTTTACCTATACAAAAAATGAAACCAATGTAGGTTTCGATATGAATGTCTACAATGTAGTTAAGCATGCTAAAGGAAAGTACTGCTGGTATCTAGGTGACGATGATGTTATTGTTAACGGAGCAATTGATTTTATATACAACAATCTCAAAGATGATGCGTATGATATCGTTACAGTAGGCTCAGAGCACATGTCAGCTCATAATGACTACAAACCTTTTAGAGAATTTTCATTTGAAAAAGCCGAAGTAGTTGAAGACTATAATCAATTTTATTTCAAAAATTATTGTGAGGGGGCATTTAGCGTACTAATCTTTAACCGAGAAAAATGGATGTCCTATGTTGACCCTAAACATTTCTTAACTTACTGGCTCTATTATGAGGTCGTTGCTCAGGTTCTCAAAAATACAGACAGAAAAATGTTACGTGTTCATGAATCAGTTATCTTAACTGGGCAAGACTGCGCATGGTCTCATGATGGGACAGAGCTGTTCACCTATATGAACTCTAATTCGCTTATGGAGATAATGATCAGAATTGGATTTGATAAAGAAAAACTTGAAAGACTTCTTAATCAGAATCATAAACGTATCGTTATTATATTACTGCGTGCAAAAGGACACGGACTAAAATGTAACCTTACTAATCTCAAAAAAATATACACGAACATGAATCGTGCCGGATTTTTAAATCTTGCAGCAGCAACATTAGTTTATTTTATTCCAAATAAACTCATTATTCTTGCAAGGGATCTTAATAAACGTAGAACAAAATAATCACCATGAACTGTAGAATTTGTAACACAAAAGCTGAGGTATATAAAAAAGTTAAAAAGGGTGCAAGTAATGTTTCTGTGCTCTTTGATTCACCAACAAAAATTCGTGGTGTTGATTTTGATGTGTACAGATGTAGAACATGTAACCACTACCAGATAATTGATATTGCTCAAGATGATTACTACGATGACTACGTTATGTCATCATCGTACACTGACTCTATAGTTGCAATTTGTAATGAACAGTGTCAGCAGCTTAAACATAATAAACCAGACGCAACCAGTCTTGTAGATATTGGCTGTGGAGACGGAGGTTTCATGGTTGAGGCAAAAAAGTACTTTAAACATATCGTAGGGTATGAACCTTCTCAAGCATTCACAAAAATCGCTCGGAGTAGAAAGTGCACTGTCATTAATGAATACGTCGATAAAAAAACAAATACAGATAAAAAGTATGACGTACTCGTAAGTCGACAAGTGTTTGAACATTTACCCAACCCTTCCACAACCTTAAAAATTATTAAGAACCTACTTATTGTAGGCGGAGTCGGTGTCATTGAAGTACCTAATGGGCAAAAAATTATCGATGATGATAGATATTTTGATATCTTTTCTGATCATCTTAATTACTACACCCCATTTAGCCTTTCACGACTAGTTGAAGGTGCTGGACTACATGTCACAAGTATCCGTGCATCACTAAATGGCGGAGATTACCTAGAAATATATTTCAAAAAAACTGAAGAAAAGAAAAGTAAAAAATTTGAAAATAGATTCGACGACCTCATATTAGAAAAAATAAATGACTCTAAGAAAAAAAATATAGCAATATGGGGTGCTGGTGCTAAGTCACAAAGTTTCTTCACCGCAATCGGTGAAAAGCTTAACCCGGTACTTATTATTGACTCAGATTCACATAAGACAGGTAAATATCTCCCTAACACTTCAGTCCCTATTTCAAAACCAAACCCTGACCTTATTCTTATGTGCGACCTAGTGGTCATCTTCTCATTATCATATACAGAAGAAATTAAAAAGTACTTAAGGAGTATTGGCTATACGAAACATGTTATAGCTATGGATCCATTTCCTAAATTACTAAAACTCTAACACAACAATCAATGAAAGGTAATATCTCTTTTGTTATTATTGCGTATAACGAAGAAAAAAGAATAGCTAACGTTGTTAAGAATTTTATCAATTATGGTGAAGTTGTGATTTTAGATGGTGGGAGCACAGATAAAACTCAAGAGATAGCAGAAAGTCTTGGTGCAAAATGGTACAAAAGACCACCAAGTACTAAAATTCAGATAGAGACTCAGGAAAATTTCGAATTTTTAAAAAGTAAAATTTCTCATGACTGGGTGTACTTCGGCCATTCTGATTACTATGTACCGAAAACACTGATCGAGAAGATGGTTGAAGTTTCTCTTCAAGAAAAGTACAAGATTTTACTTATGCCACTTTATACCTATCTATGGGGAGTAACATCGAGCCCTGCAGTCGAAGCATATACTCAGATGTTTTTCCATAAAGATTACTACGACTTCACTGGGGACAGAATTCATTTTCAAGGACGGTTCACAGGTAAACAAAATGAGGTACTTCATCTGCCGAACAAGCTTAATTACGCAATACGACATTTCAGTACCTATAATGAACATAAATTCGTAACAGGCTATTTACGCTATACGGAGTTTGAAGCTGAAGAAAAGTTTGCTAAAGGAGAACGTTTTAGTCTTATTAAAATGATTGCTGCAATAGTTCGTTATGGGTGGATATACAGGAAGAGTATACGTGTTTGGCCACTTGGAGTAATAATTGTTTTAAACCACATGTTCTCTCGTCTTATGGTATATTCAAAAGTATATGAACTACAGCACGGTATTACATTAGAATCAATCGAAGATAACTACACAAAGGAACGAGAAAAGATGCTTGCAACATTCTCAAAACAGTAGAGTAAGAAAAGAAAAACCTGCGACCATTTTGATCGCAGGATTTTGACATGCATACTACAGCGGTAGTACGGTTATGTCTTTGTGGTAAAACGAACCCCCTCGCCTACCATACCAAACCACTTCACGAGCGTACCTTTCGACATCTCCAGCGAAATGATTTCCTCCACGAACCTCAAGTTGTACTGGAGATTCAATAAGCCACGACGTCTTATCTCCTGATTCTTCCAGGCCTGACGTAACGTTGTAACTAAGCACAAGTGTTTCTTCACCTGCACTTGGGTCTTTCAGAATAAATGACTGGTAAGCCACAACATCATCAAGAACCTTAGAAGGAAACTGTGCGGAACACTTTGACATCAAATCGCCCACAAACTGCCGAATTTCGAGATAGAACTGTTCTTTATTGGTCACAAAATGAAGAAATGATGCCTCCTCAAGTGGCCAATACACATTCCCGAACGTTTGGTCGACTATATCTAGTCTTCCACCCTTAACAGCAGCTTTCAGAACTTCTTTTTTTGCCAAAATCTCTTTACCGATAAGTGACTCAGGTATAGCGATGAAATACTCCACCACCCTCTCATAAAAGTCACTGTAGGTAAGTCCTACTGCTTTGTGAAAGAACATCGACACCTTCTTAAGCGGTCCAAGACAGTGCAAGCCTTGTATCGCCCAATAGAACATGTATGTCCGAAGCCATTCCTGGTGAGGCATTGTCTTCGTTTCTACAATGACATCGTTGTATTCTTCGATGCCATCAGGTTCTGGTGTGCTGTGGGCCAAGAGAATTGGCATCCTCACAGTTTTGATGCCATGAAGCAGCGTATACAGACGGTCGCTCATCTCTGAATTTGGAAGCGCTACACATGCGTGCACATACAGATTAACTGAATCAGCACGAACATCAAACAGTGTATCAATCCCGCGTTTCGAAGACTCGTACGTTTCTCCAGGCAAGCCCATGATGAGCTCGGTATACGTGGATATTCCTTCTTGTTCGTACCTCCCCATCAATGAATCAAATTCCTCGATCTTGATGTTGTCACGCTTAATGACTGCAAGTGTGTCACTGTCCATACTCTGAAACGACAGCGTTGCCCCCTTGTTCATCCCGTGATTATTGAGAAGGCTTGCAATTTCAAACACCCTGTCATCACTTTTTTTGGCAGTACACATACGGAAAGATCTCGGGAAGCCACCGCCTTCTTCTCTGATTTTCACCAAGTCCTTAACTAGAGACAGATCCCGTTTAAGGATTCCATAATTCGCATCAGCATTGAACAGGTATTCAATCTGATTTTTTGCGAACCATGTAAACTCTTGTGTTATCCGCTCATAGGGGACCTGATAAAACTTACTGAAGGTACTACCTCCCCAGTCACAAAATGTACACCCATACGGGCACCCACGATTCGTTTCTTGGGTTACATTAAGCATATAACCCTTACCAAGCAAGTGATCAAAGACCCCTGCAAGATACGGGGAAGCAAGCAGTGAGAGGTCAGAAATACGTTCGCTCTTTGGGGTCTTGATGGTCTCACCACCCTCACCCTTAATGCTAATTCCAGTAATCATTTCATAACGAGGGTTCTCGTTAAGTGATTCTTCCAAAATTGCAGCGAACGTAAATTCCCCCTCATGATGCACAAGAATGTCGGCATACGGATGCTGTTTGAAAAAGCCATCCGACTTTTCAGGCACTTGGGTGCCTCCAAACACAATCATGCAATTGGGATACGTTTCCTTTATCAACCTTGCGAGAACTTTGTTGTATTCCCAGTTCCACAAGTAGCACGAGAACCCCACTACCGACGGATTCTTCATGTTCTTGATTACTTCACTTGGATCATCACGCTTAAAGAGTGATGGTTCAAATTGGAAGTTCTCACGAATACGTGGAATCGTTTCAGCATAAGCCTGAAGCGAACCCACGGCATACGGCACAAAAATGTTGTTACCGTAAGCGTAATTAACCTGCACCATAATGATGCTTCGCTTCAGTTGTTGCTCCATTTCGCACTCCTTACTTTGATAGTCCAAAGAACATCTTGCTCCAAAGGATACCAAGTAAGCAACCACAAGTCAATGATTTCCGATGATGTAGGAACACTTAAAAAAGTCTTGTCTATATTGACTTTTTAAGGAAAAAAGATATACACACTTATATGTAAATATATTGCAATTTACTATATACTAATATCTATAATCATGCTCGTTGTTTATCATTGTACGGCGTAGTATTGAGTCAAAAAACATGGACCTATGCAAGACAAACGTATTCAAAAGAAAATACATACACTCCGCGAACTAACCCCTCTTTCAGTGCGAAGAAAAGTCGGCCCTTCTATTGCATATGTATACCATCTTTATAGTTTGTACCTAAAAAGTAATAACATGAAACCTCACGTATTATCTCTTCCAGACACACTTGATTTGGTTTATGAGAAAAATCTATCCGTAGTGCGTTTTGGGGATGGTGAAATTTCTTTAATTGATAATCATAACTTAGGATTCCAAACAACCAACCACGAACTAAGTGAAAAGTTAAAAACCGTTCTCTCATCGAACCGAGATGGACTACTTGTTTGTGTTCCTGGGATATGGGGTAAGCTATCTCATTTTAAAAAAGTACCATTTTGGTTTACGTTACATCACCTCTTTAAGCACGGGCACGTCTGGGAATCACTCCTTAACACAAAACAAACTTATGGAGATGCATACATATCTCGCCCCTATCTCACCTTTAAAGACAACCCTACAACAGATATTATTTTTAAAAAATTTTTTAAACTTTGGGAACACAAGAATGTAGTAATTATTGAAGGAGAAAAAAGTAGACTTGGAGTTGGTAACGACATGTTTAACAATACTCAATCAGTTAAAAGAATTCTTTGCCCTGCAGAAAATGCGTACTCACGTTATGAGGCAATTAAAGCAGAAGCACTTAAACTACCTAAAGACGCTCTTATTCTTCTTGCTCTTGGACCTGCTGCAAAAGTATTAGCGTATGACTTATTTTTAACAGGTTACCGTGTACTTGATATTGGTCACATTGATATGGAGTATGAAATGTTTGTACGGAAAGAAACAAAGCTTATAAAAGTCCCTTATAAGTACTTTAATGAAATTAATGAGCGAACACCAGAAGCGTGTACGGATCCTGAGTATCTTTCTCAAATTATCACCACTATTCACTCATCATAAAGCGTATGAAAAAAATTAAAGTAAAAATTGTAGACTACTCAGTAACTGACCCGTTTAGTTATGGATACTTCATTCTTTCAACTCTTAAGAAATATTATGATGTAGAGCTATCTGAGAACCCTGACTACATTTTTTTTAATGAATCGTTCCATGAACAATATAAATACGACTGTATAAAAATTTCATTTACTGGTGAAAATATTTCACCGAACTTTAATATTTGCGACTATGCGATAAGTTACGACTATATCTCGTTTGAGGATAGACACTTTAGACTCCCTGTTTATCATATTGTTGTATTCTATAATCCTGACGAGCTAGCAATCGCTGGCAAAAACTATCTCTACGAAACTAAGCCCTTTACTCGTGAGGATTTTCTTAAGAAGACTGATTTTTGTAGTTTTGTCTATTCTAACTATCGAGCAGACATTGAAAGAAAATCAATGTTTGAAACACTTTCATCTTATAAAAAAGTTAATGCAGCTGGATCGTATCTAAACAATAACGGTGGAGAGAGGATTAAAAATAAGCTAGCTTATGAGATGAGGCATAAATTTGTTATAGCTTTTGAAAACTCCTCAAGATCAGGGTACACAACAGAGAAGCTGGTGAGTGCGTTAGTTGCACAGTCAATCCCAATTTATTGGGGTAATCCTAACATTGGTAAAGAATTCAATACGAAACGTTTTATTAACTGTCATGACTATGAATCGTTTGATGATGTGCTTAAACGAGTACAAGAAATTGATCAAGATGATGAACTCTACATGTCTATAGTGAACGAGCCGATTATGAGTGAGTCAACTGATTTTGCTGAAGTTGTTAAACAGTTTGAATTATTCATGCAAGCCATTTTCGACCAACCACTAGAAAAAGCAAAACGAAGGACGATAAACCCTGTGCGAGCTCTTGCAATTAAGGAAGAAGAAAAAGTAATCGCTCGCTATGTAAGAACTAAGTCTAAAATTATTAAGCACATTGCAAACCTCTACAAACCCTTTAAGAAAAGTAAAACACTAGAATCAATTAAGCATGCTTATTTTTCCAGAAAAAAATAAATGCTATACTCAACCAACTATGAACACCTTCGAAAAAGAAACACTTCAGAAAAAAATTCTCGCTAGGCATGAACTCTACCTCTTACAGTCCAGCAGGTTACAAAGAGTTCTCAAAGACCCTCTACGAACACTTACCTACTATGTTATGCAGTACATTGCCTACATCAAGCCGTATAAAATTTCTGCAAAAACCCTCTGGGGAGATACAATGAGCTACTATTTACCTGAAGCTGGGATGGTTCATTACTATGGCTTCTGGGAGGCAAATTTGGCCAATTTCTTTGTTAATTTTCTGAAAGAAGGAGATATCTTTCTAGATGTCGGGGCACACGTCGGTTACTACTCTGTACTTGCAAGTGCAATCGTTGGAGAAAACGGTAAAGTTATCGCTTTTGAACCAACTCCGAGAACCTTCACAAGTCTTTCCGAAAATGCTGCTAGAAAAAATAATATTCAGGTCTATAATAACGCAGTCCTTAACGAAGAAACCGAGATTGAATTTTATGACTATGGTCCAAAATATAGCGCCTTTAACTCATTTAAAAAACGAGAGAGCGACGCTATCTTTTTTAAGCATGAAGTCGAGTCATTTAAAGTTAAAACTGTTGCCATTGATGCATTTTGTAACAAAGAATCAGTAAGTCCAACATTTATTAAAATAGATGCCGAAGGGTCAGAATATCTTATTCTAGAAGCAATGAGTAACATCTTAAACAAAGAATACCCTATTGTAACTGTGGAGGTTTCTAATGACGGGGATCTTGCTGAGAACTCAATCAAGTCTATTGCTATTTTAGCTAATAAAGGCTATGAATGTTTTGAGATTACAACCTCCGGACATCTAACACAAAGAAGTACTGATGAAATTCCTGGATATGATAACCTCCTCTTTGTTCATCCTTCCAGACGTTCTAGAATTGAATCATTAATACGATAATTAATCTATTCGTACCCACCCATCCCCTGCAACGTCCTCATCTGCTTGTTTCCAGGCGGCAGGAATATACCATCGCTTAGGCGATATTATTTTCTTGTTTGGATTCTGTGAAAGCCATGACCCCCACCAAGAATAGGTACTATTTGGGATGACAAAATTATCACACAGTGACATAAGTATAAGTTCTTCATAATCAGTACAACCCTCCCCGCTAACCATAGTGTATTTTCTGTCACCTAATGCTTCTTGTAACCATGGAATGTTATCTGTAAAACAAAATAGCTCACAATCATCATCAAAGTTACCAAGTGCTCTTATGAAGTACGATTCATCAAGACATGTAAATAATGTTCCAGCAGTCATGTCCGTACGTCTTGCGTGTAGCATAAGCGGCTTCTTAGCATTCTTAATGCGTCCTTCCCATTCTATAAACTTTTCACTTTTTTCCTTAAGGACTATTTCACTTAGTAAGATGTCTCTTATATTTGAAAAATATTTTGGTGATACATAATATCCATCTGCAAGGTAGCTGTCTCTACTTAGATCAACTGGAACATATCTCACTTTTCTTGAAACATCAATTTTATTAATAATCCTTGTAAAAAGATTTTGCCGCGGATATGTAGTTACTGTCTTAATAGTATTACCAATAAGAAATACATCTAGAAGGTACTTTCGTTTTGTATATTTAGTATTAGTTTCAAAAAAACTTACATCGTACACCACATCTTTCCCTTGTGCTTGTAGCGCACGCCCATATGCATACTGAAACAGCTGATTACCTAACCCACCTTGCAGGACGACTGTTATCATAATAGGGTAAGTATACCAATAAGAGAGCTAGTTATATATAGTATTATTTTTGATTTTATTTATCTTTCAAGAATGCTACAATAAAAATATTACCTCAAAAAGCACTATGAAAAAAGCACTTATTACCGGGATTACAGGACAAGATGGAGCCTATTTGGCAGAATTTTTACTAGAAAAAGGGTATGAGGTTCATGGACTAAAAAGAAGAAGTTCGTCCTTTAACACTTCAAGAATTGACCATATATATGAGGACAAGCACGCAAACCCAAAGTTCTTTCTTCATTTTGGAGATCTTACAGATACCTCCAGTATCATTAGTATCATCAAAAAAATTGAGCCTGATGAGATATATAATCTTGGCGCACAGTCACATGTTAAAGTGTCATTTGAAAATCCTGAATATACGGCTGACGTAGATGCTCTTGGCGTACTTAGAATTCTTGAAGCAATCAGAACTCTTGGCTTT
>CAYOQQ010000005.1:11546-13404 GCA_964406165.1 uncultured Candidatus Saccharibacteria bacterium | reverse complement strand
ATCAAGCATCTTCATCTGAAATGTTTGGAAAAGTTCAAGAAATCCCTCAGAAAGAATCAACTCCTTTCTATCCAAGAAGTCCGTACGGCGTAGCGAAACTATTCGGATACTGGATAACCAGAAATTACCGTGAGAGCTATGACATGTTCGCATGTAATGGGATTCTTTTTAACCACGAAAGTCCACACCGAGGGGAAACTTTTGTTACTCGCAAAATTACTCGCGCAGTAGCCAGAATCCATCACGAACTTGAAGAAGTACTCTACATCGGGAATCTCGATGCTAAGCGCGACTGGGGACACGCAAAGGATTATGTTGAAGCAATGTGGCTTATCATGCAACATGATGTTCCTGAAGATTTTGTAGTGGCGATGGGAGAACAGTATTCTGTACGTGAATTTTTAACCTGGGCATTCGAACATGTAGGGAGAGCTCTTGTGTGGGAAGGCGAAGGGATGGATGAAGTAGGTATCGAGGTTTCGACAAAAAAAATACGTGTTCGAATCCATCAAGATTATTATCGACCAGCTGAAGTAGAGACACTTCTTGGTGATTCAGCATTTGCAAAAAAGATTCTCAAATGGTCTCCTAAAAGATCCACTCAGGAGCTGCTTAAAGAAATGATGGAGCATGACCTTACTCTAGCTGAACGTGAAAAGCACATCCTTAAAGGTGGCTTTAAAAGATAACACTTACTCATGAATAAAGATTCTCGAATATTTGTTGCTGGTCATAATGGGATGGTTGGAAATGCTATCACGAGGGCACTTAAGAAAAAAGGTTTTACAAATATTATTGTTAAGACACGATCTGAACTTGATCTCTTAAATCAAAAGGATGTTTTTGATTTTTTTAAGAACACTCAACCGGAGTATGTTTTCTTTGCGGCAGCAAAAGTGGGTGGGATTGTTTCTAATAATACATATAGAGCTGATTTTATTTACCAGAACTTAGTCATGGAAACAAATGTCATCCATGCTGCGTACCTTCATAAAGTTACAAAACTCCTCTTCTTAGGTTCATCTTGTATCTACCCGAAGTTTGCTGAACAACCAATCCACGAAAACTCTCTCCTTACTGGGTCACTTGAACCAACCAATGAATATTACGCAGTTGCTAAAATCGCCGGAATAAAACTCTGCGAAGCATACCGTGACCAATATGGCTGTCATTTTATTTCAGCCATGCCTACTAATCTGTATGGCCCAAACGATAGTTATGACTTACAAAATTCTCATGTCATTCCAGGGATGCTAAGAAAGATGTATGAGGCAAAAAAAACTCAAGCCCCTTTTGTGGAATTATGGGGGACAGGCAGTCCACGACGAGAATTTTTGTATGTTGATGATTTAGCAGATGCATGTCTATTCCTTATGCAAAACTACGATGAGAGAGGACATGTCAATGTTGGAACTGGTGTGGATGTTTCTATTAAAGAGTTAGCAGAACTTATTTCAAAGACAGTTGGCTATGACGGTGAGCTACGTTTCGACACAACAAAACCAGATGGTACTCCAAGAAAATTACTTGATGTCACAAAGCTACACGGTCTTGGGTGGAAACATACCACTTCTCTTGATGAAGGACTCACTAAAACACTTTCAGCATTTATAGAAGAACAATCCGCTAACAAACTACGTGTTTAATCTAGCGACCGAAGAACGATTTAAAAAATGTAGCCATCCTAGTGTCTTTTGGATGCACTGAATTTGGTAGTTCTTTAACTATACTTTCTTTAGTATTTTTTACTTGAACCCCTACAACAGGAACCGACTCTTTTTGTCTAGAGTGTAGGACAGACGCTGGGATACTTTTTTTAATTACTATATTTTTAGTCATCACTGACTCAGTTGATGTC
>CAYOQQ010000005.1:0-11536 GCA_964406165.1 uncultured Candidatus Saccharibacteria bacterium | reverse complement strand
GTAATTCGTAGTACTTCATCCATGTTTTGAAACAACAAACGTATCACCGTACTACTTGAAACAGTGGTGCTCGCAAATCCCATAGCACTCCCTGGGAAGCGTGTGGTACCTTGTGAAAGAATCGTATGTTTAGGAAATGAAAACGGTACACCATCAATTGTTATTTTCCACATAGACATATCGATATCGTACTCATTTGGATTAGTGATGTCTATATATTGACCATACTTACCGCTACCAATTGGCGATATTGAAATATCTGGAGACACGACACGTACAGTCATTCGTGCAGACCCTGCAATGAGCCCATTAGTGCCCTCTACTTGAGCAATATATCGTCCAGGATAAAGATAACGATATAGTGTTGAGCTTCCAGTACCATACCCACCATCACCGAATCCCCACACATATAACATGTTATCTATCTGCTTTCCTGAGCGTGTAGAAGCAACAACAGTAAAAAGCGATGGCGCACCTGCTACAACTGTTTTTTCTGGCTGAAGGTAAAGAACAATATCTGCAGCAGGAGGTGTAGCCTGAGGAAGTAATGACTGAGTTGAGGACTGAGTCGTCGTTACAGTTTCTTCTGAAGTAACAGGTTGTTTATTCTCCTCTCCTGGGGAAGGGATACCTACTTGGAATCCGCTTGGAAATAAAGAGAGCGAACTCCCCTCTTTTGCGGCAGTATACGAAGTGAGTATGTCTTGAGAAATGCCTTGTAGTTTAATTTCAAGCGAGGTTACACCAGTATTAACAAGACTCATCGTGCTCCTTACTAAAGGGCCTGAGTACGTTGGGTAATCTTGTGCAAATCGAGTTACACCGCTTACTGTTGAAGCGATAATGCCATAACTATGTGGTGCTATAACAGTACCACCCGAGACCGGGAAAACAGGAATACCCGTAGCTCCTTTAATTGAAAGAGTGAGCGAACTAATGTCAACATCGACATCACTAGCATTGTACACTTCGACCCATTCTCGACCACTATCGTCTCCCGCAGGATTAGATACTATCTCATTAATGATAAGTGCGTGGGCGCTTATAACCGTTGTGGTAAATAGTGAAAGTAAAGTGATGTACTTCATCTGTGCTCCTTAGTCTTCTAATAATTTACGAAGTACTTCTTCGTCAATTTCTTTTCTAACTTTAAGTTCTCTTGCATGCACTGACTCATCATCGTCATATCTTTTTTTTGTACTACTTTCTCCAGCTCTTGAAGTCACAACATCTTCAGGTTGACCAACCACGGATGTGCGAGTACTCTCATTTTTATGCTCATTCATTGCTTGCTCTAGAGCATCTTTAAGAGAACGTGCAGGCTTATCATCAAATGATGGGGTAGAAATACTTTTAAGCGGACTAGTTTCTCTATTTCTTTTTTCTTGATGGGGATTTTCTGGATAAGATTTTTTGGTAGTATGTGCCTGGGGAGGTTTATGGAACTCTTCTTCTATCTTTCGATTATCGAAATACACATCTTCCCTCGTACTCTCTTTTTTAGGTTCCTCGTGTTTCTGTTCAACCCTTCGAGGAGGAAGTGGTGTCTGATCTGTAATTTTACGAACAGGAAGTGTTCTTTCGCGAGCCTCTTCTTTTCTTGGTTGCTCAGCTTGAATGAATGGCTTTGGTGCAGGTTGCTGATACAAAGTTTTTGGTGACTGTTGGTATGGAGAAGGTCTTCTATCTTCTCTTGTATCTCGAGATTGAGGACTTTGATAACCCAAGTCTTCCTTTTTAGGTTCTCGACGTTCTTCTTTCTGAACCGGTGCATAAAAAGCTACAATTTCATCCTCAACATCGAACTTAGGTCGACCATACGTTGTACGGGTGTGGTTAATAATTGCTTGTACATATGATGTAGCGGGTTGCTGAATAGGATCGAGTGATTTTGCAGAAAATGGCTGGGACCCGACTCCGTCAATCATGAGACGTAGATAAATCTGATACGCTGATAAGTTAACGATATCATCCATCGTAAACGTAGGGGCGAATTCTTTTTCAAAAATTTCCGCATCTGTTGCTCCAACTCGAAATACAACCATGGTACCTACGTTCCCAAAAACCGCAGCCTTAACCTCATCTTCCATTTGTTCAACATACTGGTGAGCAACGGTGAGTGCAAGATTATACTTACGTGCTTCAGACAGGATGGAGGCGAATGATTCATTGGCAAAGTTCTGGAACTCGTCGACATAAAAATAAAAAGGAGGGAGTCGTTCAAGTTCATACGGACCAACATCTGCTCGCGACATTGCAGCTAGATAAATCTTAGTTACCAATAGTGACCCAATGAGATTCGCATTCCCTTCACCCACTTTACCTTTAGACAGGTTAACAATGAGAATTTTCTTTTCGTCCATCAATTTACGAATATCAAAAGACGTTTTTTTCTGCCCAATAATATTTCGAATGAGTGGATTAGCTACAAATTGTCCAACCTTGTTCTGAATGGCAGGTGCTGCTTCTGCGGCGAACTTATCGGTATAGTTAGCGTATTCCTTTTCCCAAAAATCTTTTACTGTAGGGTCAGTTACATTAGCAACAATACTCTTACGATACTCCTTATCGATAAGCATACGATTCACACCTAAGAGAGACTGGCCGTCATTTTCCAGAAGTGCCAAGATGATATTATTAAGAATATACTCCATACGAGAGGAGAACTGATCCTTAAACAACTTCTTAAACGCCGCCATAACACCGTTAGCAACCAGATATCGCTTATCTGCAGAAACTTTCTCAAGTACGTTTAAACCTATTGGATGCTCTCCATCAAAAGGAGCAAAATATACCACGTCTTTTATACGTGACTCCGGAATATGATCCAGTAACTTTTCTGCCATTGAACCGTGTGGATCTAATACGCAGAGTCCTTCTCCGTTATTAATATCCTGAATAGCCATGTTTTCAAGGAATGTTGACTTACCCATACCTGTCTTTCCTATTACATAGGTATGTCTCGTTCTATCTCGTTCCTTAATTCCAAACTTCAATTCTTTGTTACGAAAATCAACTTTTCCGATATAGGTTACTTTCTGTGGGTCACTCATGTCTCCTAGTATACCTGGTGAGAGTTGCTGTTACTAGTTGATAGAAAAGGTTACTAAGGTGATGCGGTTGTTGTTGCCGTTTTTTCACTTTCTATTTTAGGTAAACATTCTTTAAAGAAGTCTCCTGGGCAGTTTACTGGTGTCACAGTATCAGAAATTTTCCCCACACTTGTATAGAAGTAATTCTTATCTTTTGCGTAGTATGTATTGATATCTCTTTGTGCATATCCAATATATTCAAAAGTTGGTAAGTCTATTTCAGAAAGAGTGCTCACCTGTGCGTCATCTAAAATAAACCCATTACAGCCGTCATACGAAGTACGTAAGGTGTATAGTTTACTTGTATCTTTATACCAGTAGTCATTAACTTCATTAATCCCCTCACCGTCGTGGTTAGCAATGCCAAGATACCTAAACGTAGATGGATCAGCATTGTGCACTTTATAAAATAAGACAAAAACATCTACACCATCTGTGATAAAATTACCCTTTTGAACTTCAGAAATAGTTGCTAGGCTCTGAACCGGTAGTCGTGTCAGCATACTTTCTGCTGACTCACTGCAATCATTACTTAATTGAGAAGCATAAAACACTGCTTCGTCACTTTTATAATAATTACCTCCAATTCTTGTTAATGTGGCAAGATCTATTGTCGAAGTTGAAGTTGTCCCATAATCAAAGTAGGTTCCGTTACGGAAAAGCGGTACTACAGTATTTATTTTTGTTGATGTAGAAAATGGAGTTATCAAACCCACTTGTCCGCTCATGCTGTGGGCAGGCTTATGAGTACGTCTGTGGGGTGGTTTAAAGATAGTATCTCGACTCGTATCGTTTTGTACGACAGAATCTGTAAATGAAAAAGTCCAAAACAAAAGCAAGACACATAGTACTGTGGTTACAAGACTAAGCACTTTTAATGCAGGAGGCATATCGTAAAGTATAACGCGTACTATTTTATATAACTACACCTATACCCAACAGAAACTATTTACTCTTAAGAGCTTCAGGAGTGTACTTATTCGCAGGATCCCACAACATCCATGAATAAATACCATATTTTTCTCCCGCCGATATCTGTGCACGAACCATTTCTTTTGTGTATGTTGCTCCCATATCAAAATCTTGGTACCACGGACGGAGTTTTGCAATGAGAGTACTGGAAGCCACACCGGTTGAAGTTGCAGTAGCTTCGGCAATCTGCACTGCACCTTGTGTCGAGTAGGTAATTATTTCTTCAGGATGAGCTGCTGGATTCGTGTAACCTGCAGTTCCTGGATAAAAATGAGACGGGTACACCATAAGTGCAACATAATCGAAATGTATAAGAGCGTCCCCTAGGTCCTGTCCGAGAGTTTTTGTTTCGTTAGAGTTAGTTGCAATAATACCAAATAGGTCTCCAGAAATTGGGATGCCAAGCGGTGAGAATTCATTATCAAGATAGGTGTAGAATTCTTTTACTACCCCCCTCTTATCGTTTAACCCGCGATCTTTTGATACAGGATACCTCATACTCTTAAGATCACCGTCTGTAGGGAAGCGTATATAGTCAAAATTAAGCTCATCAAACCCTCGCCTGTGCGCTTCTTTACCTATTGTAACTAAATACTCCCACATCTCTTTACTTCCAGTATCCACCCAAGGCACACCTTTTCTATCTTTCCAGATGCTGCCTGTTTTTATATTGGTCACTGCTTGCTCTGGGTGGAGTTTTACATAGAGAGGGTCTTGAAATGATGCGATACGAGCAATCACGTATATATTTTTTGCATGGAGCTCTTCTACAAGCGCATCCAAATCTCGTACTCTGCCGTCCCATGAAACTAGCCCTGTATTATCTTTAACATCAATAACAACAGCATTAAGTTCTGTATCATCGATAAGCTTAATTAAGTGCTCCCTCACTGATGGAGTCCCTGCAACCCAGCTCGACATATAAATTGCTTTTACGTGCTCTGGGGTTTTTATGTGAGTTATACGAGTCTCGGTGGAAGTTGCTGTTGTGGTTGTTGCTGTGGTAATTGTTGATGATGCAGCATGAACTACTGGTTCATCTTTTGTATACACCTCTTGACCTAATTTTGTTCCAACCTGAAAGGTTGAACTCTTAGTGTTAGCTAACCAATAAATAAAAAAAGAAAGGAGGAGGAGAACAATAATGAATTGTTTCATGCATTCACAGTATGTTGAGTAAGTGGACGACTCTCTGTTTCTTGATGATGGTCACTGTGTACAATTTTCTTTCGGAGATCAAGTGTACTGATGTAAAGTAAAACACCAGCCACGATAAATATAACATCTTTAAAAACTCCTGGAATAAAAATCCAAGGAGACAGGAGGAGGAGTACTGCGACAAATCGTTTAATTCCAAGCGGTGACATAATACCCCCAGTATACCTTTAGTTTCTTCCTTCGACAACTACTACAAATTCCCCACGTAGATGGTCTTTGTGAGTTTCAAAATATACCTTAACCTCTTCTGAGGTACCACGAACCACTTCCTCATGTAGCTTAGTAATCTCTCTTGCAATGACAACGTGTCGCTTCATATCTAAACATTGTGACAGTGAAACAAGAGTTTTTTCTATTCTGTGAACAGATTCATAAAACACTGAGGTGTGTTCACTCTCTGTAATTGTTTTAAATAATGTCTCTCTTCCCTTTTTATGTGGCATGAATCCATAAAAGGTAAATGTAGAAGAAGTAACCCCGGAAGCTGAGAGAGCGGTTGTTACTGCTGATGCCCCTGGAAGCGCTACCACCTTCACGTCTGGCAATTCATTTCTCACACGGTCTACGAGTAACACCCCTGGATCAGAAATAGTCGGAGTACCGGCATCAGATACTAAAGCTAGAGACTTTCCATCTAAAAGCATAGACATAATTTTCTCGATATTTTTCACCCCAGTCTGAGCGAAAAAAACAGTCGTCTTAGTCGAAATATCATATTCTTTAAAGAGTCGCTGGGTCACCGATGTATCCTCACACAGCACCATATCTACCTCCTTTAAAATACGAATAGCTCGAAGTGTTATATCTTCGAGATTCCCTATTGGGGTTGGTACGATATAGAGTTTCCCAAATGACGATTCCATATCTGCTATCCTAGCACACAAAAGAAAAACCGCACCCTGACAAAAGCAGAATGCGGTCATAATTAAAAATGAATTAGCTTCGATAAGATAATCTAAGTACCCTGTCGTACCCAGATCACTCAAACACTAGTCTTCATCTTTTCTAACCACCGTCACGGCAGATGAATGGTCTTTTTCACAGACTTGATCGTGCGGATAGTGTAACCCACCAAAACCTGACTCCCGCACTTGCGCAAGCGCATTGCCGAGAATTCCGTGCCTAAAGCGATGTGTAATAACATCACTAACGACAGCTTGTCTTGGTTGCACAAAAGTCTGTGATTTTTTTGTTTCCTCGATTACCATTTTAATAGAACTCCTTTATATTTCTTTTACCAAAAGAAAAGTCGCACCAAAACGATTTCAGCGCGATGTTCATATAATAACACAAGTATAATAAAATAGCAAATTATTTGTACATTTTTTTACGAAATAAAATTCACCTCTTTTTCAAGGGTAACCCCAGTATTTTCATTTACTTTTTCAATAATTTTTTCGGCGAGACTATTAACATCCTTAGCCTCTGCTTGGCCAAAATTAACGATTACAAGTGGTTGTTGTGGCCAAGTCCCAACTTCACCCATTCTCACCCCTTTCATCTTTGCTATATGCTCTATAAGCCAGGCTGCTGGTATTTTATAACCAGCTTCAACTAAGTGAAGCGGGATACTGGGGTATGTCCTCTGGAGCTCTTCACCCACCTCCTTACTCACAATTGGGTTCTTAAAAAATGAGCCAGCATTTGGATGCTCTTTCCAGTCTGGTAACTTAGCTGTTCGAGTAGCAACAACTAAGTCTCGGACATCTTGTATCGTGAGATTTGTTTTTTCTGACAATATGTCAAGAGGCTTGTAGGTTAACACGGGTAACGGCAACTTCGATAAGGAAATAGTAATTGTACAAATACTATACACATCTGGCTTATGTTTAAAAAGTGAATCACGATATCCAAATTGACATTCCTCTTTAGATAGTTCAACCACTTCTAGCGTTTCATTATTCACCGCCACAAGCGACACAAATACATCTTTAAGCTCACTCCCATATGCACCAATATTCTGCACAGGTGCAGCACCAACCGTACCTGGAATATACGAAAGGTTTTCAATCCCCCACAGCCCATGCTCCACCGCATATACAACCACATCATCCCACACCTCCCCTGCTCCAACCGTAACCAGTATTGAATTGTCTTTGTCTACAAGTCTGTCTGTCTGAATGTCAGGTTTCTTTACCTCGATTCCCATAATTTCATTCTTTATAACAAATATATTTTCAACCCTCTCGTCAAAATAGGTATTAGTCCCTCCACCTAGCACATGAATTCGTTTACCTTCTTGCCTGACGTATCTAATAGCTTCTTGTAGAGCTTCTACACTCTTAACAACAACCATATCAGCTCTCCCCCCAATGTGCAGTGAAGTGTAATCTCTTAGAAAGATATTGTGTATTTCCATTGTGTAAGAATAGCAAAGAATACGAACTTCGTATAATATCGCCACAAGTTATCCCTTGCGTACACAAATGAGAAATGTTCAACTCTAGTAGAATTGTTCTTAGTCTACCCAAAATTTGGAAAGGAGGTACATGATGGACGATAAAATCCGTATCATCACGGTGCCAACTGACCCACGACAGCAGTTGCGTGACGTGGCCCTGATGAGATTTCTTGATTATATCAACAAGGCCCCTGACGATCTTTTTGAAGAAGGTGACGCACTCAAAATCGACACCTACAAGGACAGCAACCTTGCTGACCTTTCTGAACCTGCTGCACTTGAACAAACAAGACAGGATGAACCTCCTGTTGCGGTAATACTTGCAGTTCTTGGTAGAGGTGAAGTGATTGGTCAAATGAGAATGTACGATGCTCACAGACCACTACCACTTAATGTTGAGGATGACTTTGGTGGATCAAATGGTATCCTTGCTAAATTCAGGAGAGCTCACGTACATGATGCAATGGTTTACCTTGGTGCATTGGCCACGAATAAACATCGTGTCAGAGGCACTTCAACCATTAAAGGGATTTTCAGAAGAGGGCTTATCTTCGCCACTGAAGTAAACTACAGGCAAGCTTTTGCGTGTATTAACCCAAGACATGTCGGTCACTATAAAGAGTACATTGGGTTTCACCCTGTAGCTGTAACTAAGGAAGTTAAAGTGATTCAAGCTCCTGGTGTTCTCATCAGAACATCGCCTGAGGAAATCAAGATGGAGTATTTCGCTCCAAAGGTTGCTAGCTCATAGCGAAGTAGCAATACAACAAAGACGCTCATTTGAGCGTCTTTTCTTTTTACATATACATACTTAATAGTTGCTATCTTTTAAATGCAACAGAGAGATCGTGCCTATACTGACCTGATGACTTTTCAAAAACATCAACACACACTTCGGTTACAACACTATGTTGTTTTGTGCCAAATGAAATACTGAGACGTCCACTCTTGAGCTCTTGCTTGATATGAGCAAGCGTTTCAGTAAGTGTATTTGTTTCCGTTTCGATGCTTGAGATATGCATCCCCGCACAATAACACTTAAGTATGAAAGTATTTTCCATTATGTATCCTTCAAAAGACAATATCTTATCTCATAGTATAGAGATGGGGGAATTTTGTCAAAAAGAAGTTTTAGTGCACGAACCAAGATTCGCCTCTCCTTCCAGTCGAGACTGCGACTTTTAAAAAGCCGATTACGGCTTAAAAAAGTCGGGAGCTTACAGTTCGAATCTTGGTTCGCAGTAAAAATAAAAAGATGACGAAGTACGTCATCTTTTTATTTTCAGGTGCGCGAACCAAGATTCGAACTTGGGACCGCTCGAGTATCAGTCGAGTGCTCTACCAGCTGAGCTATTCGCGCTTATTATAATTTTAAACACCTGCAAACTATGTACTCACTCGAACAGTCTACCGCGTCCTTCGCCTGCTGGCTACTGACGTCTTCGAAGCCAAGCTTCTTGAGCTGCTTCCTGCGCTTGCTAGCTCCGGAAGTCTTCGCGGCCAAGCCGCTCGAGCTATTCACGCTTACGATACCAACAATTAACCACTTTCGTACATGCCATACTACCATAAATTAAGGGAACAGGAAAGTCGCAAAACTTGGGTACAGGTTATTAGGCTATTGTAGCGAAAAGTAATTTTTATGGTTGAATCCCATGATTTTGACTAAGTACTATCTTCCTGTAGTATGTAAGAGGAATTAAATCAACATAACCACTACTATTGAAAGGATCTTTATGATTCTTCTAGCCATCTTCCTTATTTCGATTCTGGCAACAGGTGCATGTCTAACAACACTTGTTGCATATGCCCTCAAGGCAAAATCAATTATCCCATTAGATAGTCAACTACGAAGAAAGAAATCATTATACTTAAGACTCCATGTCTATTGGGTAAAATGGTTTTGTGTAATGACGGCTATGTCAGTGTTTTTTGTGGAACTAATCGTAATAGACAACCATGGAAGGTGGGGCCCTGATTGGCTAACCTATGCTCATCTGGTTCTCATCACCATTGGCACAATACTTCTTTTTCTTACCCTTTATTTTAACGGAAGAAAGAGTAAGCAAGTTCATACGAAAATTGTGTATGTGTTTCTGTTCTTTTTTACCCTGATGCTCATTTCAGGTTTGTGGTTGTTTTTGAAACACCCACTACTGTTTGGCACATAAGCAGACAAACCAACCACATCCATGGTTGGTTTTATTTTTGTAGCTACACATATTCAATAAAAAAGAACGGTTCGCATTGCGAACCGTTCATGTTGGAGCCAAGAGTTGTTACTTGGCAACCACGCGACTCTCGGTCGCGATTTTGCCCTTTCGAGCAAGCTTGCAACCATTTTGCACTGGCTGCCCATCTTCGTTCAATACCCGGAGACAAGTCCCATCAGGATTGACTTCCATGACGGGGATTGCCATCACCTGTTGGAAGAACATCACTGCCAATCCGGCGAGAAGAGCCACCCCAATCAGGTTGCCGAGAAACTTCCCGGGAAGATTGTGTACCATGCCTACTCCTGTAGTTAACGATAGTAATATAATAGCACAAATTACTATAAAAGTCAATACTATAAAACCCCTTTATTTACTTGACTAAAATAGAATTATCGATAGAATAAGACGAGATTTGTACAAAACAGAAAGGAGTCGTATGCCTAAAAGAGCAGAAAAGGAACGAGAAGTATTCCTACAAGAACAGCGCAAAAAGTGGGCAGTGTGCGTGAATGATGAGAGAACCTATGAAGCAATGATTGCTCACTATTGTTCATTAGGACTAACTGGACCACTTCATGTGGTACCAGAGTTCAGGCATTACGTATACAAAAATTACCCACACCCACGCTATAGTGTTCCGAAGGCGGTTGTTGAATACCTTGCATCAAAAAGAAAGTCCTACGGCTTCGACTTCTTTGCCTTCTCGAAAACTTCAACTGAACCTTGGGCACTCTATAATGAAGGAAAAGGCCTTCATACGGGAATGCGCCAAAGCTTATTTGATGGGACTGCCTATCGTGGAAACAGCAGATTCTTGTCAGGAAAATTGACTGAAATGAGGAAATCAGGATGACTGAAACTGACCAAAATGATGACCCAAAAAGAAAAGCTGTAACTGTCTGGTTCTTACATGCCAAAGATGCACACAGTAATGAGGTGATCTCTCGAGCATTTTATGAATCACAGACAATGAATACCTGTAAGGAACACCTGTGTTCCGATGGTAAGTCAAGGTACTTGTACGAAGTGGAAAATTACAGCGTTGCATTACGTTTTTATAAGTCACAACGACACTTATCAGCGTCATTTGAGATTTACAGGACCCAAGACAACGGGAAGCCTGGTAAATTTATTTTTGCCACACCAGCAAAACCAACACTCAAAAGCATTAAAGCAAAAAGTGATCATCGTAAGAGATGATTATTACTTTTGTGGGGTGTGTTGGGTACGATTTGGAGGGGCTCGCGAAGCGAGCCCCTCTTTTTTTCTATTCGTACACATCACTAACATCTAAAACAAAAAACACCCTCACAGGGCTTTTATTTTTTGAAATTTTATAGTATATAGTGTCATCCACCTTCCACTCTCTACATTCTATTTTCTATACATTACACAAACTGTGATTTACTTTCTATCTTTCTTTTGTCACACTCTAGCACTTGCGTGACTTGTGTTACGTTTCGCTGTAACGCGAATGATGTTAAAGGATCATCATTAAGTCCCTAAAATTTTTGTAAACAAAAATTCGGGCGACAATTTTGTAAACAAAATTGTTTTAGCCTCTTTAATCGACAAGAATCAGACACCCTATTAAATAGGTATGTTGATCGATTTCACATTGAATTAATCCACGACCA
>CAYOQQ010000004.1:0-56848 GCA_964406165.1 uncultured Candidatus Saccharibacteria bacterium | reverse complement strand
AGTACGAAGGTGCTCAACTTCTGCGAGAAGGTTTTCCTGGTTCATGAACTGTGAAAGCTGGTTGGTTGTAAAGAATTCCTTGATACGAGCCTGAAGTGGACGCTGATTGATGATTGCAATCGGAAGAGTTGTATCAGTATCAATAACTGACATCTTATCCTGAATTACGCTTCATCTGCATCATACCTGTACGGATCTTTTGTGCCATCATTTCACCTACGTAACGAACACGACGGCTTCCGAGGTGGTCAATATCGTCTTCAACTGCATTAGGGTTATGGTTAAGCTCAATAATATGAGTAATGATATCCACCATATCTTCCTTAGAAAGAGTTCGACGCTGCGCCTCCTTATCCTTTTGGTCAATACTCTTACCGAATCGCTTGTTGAAACGGAAACGTCCAACAGGAGAAAGGTCATAACGCTCTGGAGAAATAATTGAATCAATATATTCCTTAGCGTTTTCTGGAGTAGCGAGATCACCATCACGAAGACGCTTGTAGATTTCGATATACGCATCATGAAGAGTCTTTACTTCATCACGGTCAACGAGAGTTGCCATAAGTGGACCTGCAATTTCATGATCCTTAAATGCTGCCTTAATAGCATCATCACTTGTGAATCCGAAGATTCTAAGAAGTGCAATAGCTGAGAACTTACGCTTCTTATCAACACGAACATATACTCCACCATCTGGTTCAGTTCCAAGCTCAATCCACACACCACGTGAAGGGATGATCTTAGCGCCGAAGTATCGCTTGCCTTTTGTTTCTTCAGAATCGAAGAAAACACCGAATGATCGGGCAAGCTGAGGAACAACCACACGTTCAACTCCGTTAATAATGAATGTTCCGTGAACAGTCATTAATGGGAAGTCAGCCATGAAGATTTCTTGTTCCTTTACGGTATTAAGAATTTTATTTGAAAGCTTTACGCGAGCTCGGAGAGGAGCTTCGTAGGTTAGTTTGTTTTCCTTTGCATACACTTCATCGTACTTTGCTGGTGAAAGTTCAAATGAAATGAATTCAAGATCAAACTTCTTCTCAGAATAATCACGAAGTGGTGAGAATTCTCGGAAGATTTCGACGATACCTTTTTCGGTAAGGTCTTTGTATGAAAGAATCTGATTTTCGACGAGGTTAGGTAGCTTAGTAAGAGGTGTACGGTACTTCGCAAAAGTTTTTTGCGGACGCGCATTTGAAGACGTGGTTGTTTTTGGCATAACGACAAATGTCGCCAAAACAGGCCCTTGCTTGTTTTGGCTTTCTTATTAAATGTAAAACCCTACTAATAAAGGATGCAGAACTACTCACTGTTTGCAAAAACAAACTAATTTGAATGAAGCCAAATGATTTACGGCCAAGCCGCGAATCTGCTGATTCGGAAATTCGTCAAATTTGTTTGTTTTTTATCTCTTTATTGCCTCATTCGTAACTAAATCAGTGGTCAATAGTGGATGGATTATACCATGAGGTACTATAAAAGTCCATAATTGGCAAGTGGATAAAAGAAAAACAAGAAAAAACAACCGAAAAGCATCACTTTTCTGGTGTTCCCTTGACATTCTAACCCTTTACCATGAGCTGATTTGTTTAATCTCTCCTACAATCTCCGGAAAATCTTCCATATTAAAGTGCCCCCTGTCTTCGAAAATTTTTATTATCGCTTCTGGCAACTGTTCTTGATAATGTGCAAGCTCAGCGAAATCAACAACTGGGTCATCCTTACTGTGGAATATAACAATCCTTCCTCCCTGTTCACTGAACTTTGTGAGTGGTTCAGTTATCGAAAACTGCGGAAGTGGTTCACCTAAATCTCTTCCAAATGGTGGAGCAATAAGAAGTGTTGCTTTTATTTTTCTCGACACATCATGTTCACTAAGATACTTCGCCAAGAAAACCGCACCTAATGAGTGACCAACAAATATCACTCCATCATTTAGAAGTGGTAGAAACTTTTCGAACCACAGACACCATTCTTTGTAGACTGCATTCTGAGAGTTTGGCATCTTTGGTAAATACACTTCATATTCACCACCTAATGCATCTTGTAGATTCGTTTTCCAATCCTTACCTTGTAAGCCTTCAAGACTCACCTCCCTCTTACGAAGAAAAGAAATATATTCATCGTATGTTTCAAATGCTGTCCCACCATGGATTACAAAAATGTGTTGTTTCATTACTAACTAGTTTAACAGAGGACAATCGACAACCAAAACAAAATGAATGATATCCCCAACCAACTATCAATCATTAACTATATACTGTCTACATGAACATTCTCATCATCACCGCACACCCATCTCATGCAGGTGATACACACACTATTGCAAGCACCTATGCAGATGTTAAACGTGCTAAGGGGCACGTTGTAGAAATTGTAGATCTGTACACAAAGGAGTATAAAGTAGACAACTTCGCATTTGAGAATATCCGCGAGTTTAAAAAATCAAAAGTACAGATGAAGTTCCAAGAACAAATCGTCTGGGCACACGAAGTTGTCATTGTGCACCCTGTGTGGTGGAGTGCTGCTCCTGCTATTTTAAAGAACTGGGTTGACCTTACTATCTGGCCTGGTATTGCTTATAAATATACACCGGAAGGAAAAGTGCTCAAGCTTCTTCAAGGTCGAAGTGCAAAGGTCTTCGCAACCTGTGGTGGGCCATCATGGTACTACCATCTTCCGTTTATTATGCCACTTCGAACATTTTGGGAGACGTGTGTCTTTGGGTTCTGTGGTATTGATTTAGTTGATATACAAGTGTGTGGGAACTTAGATAAATGGAAAGGTGAGAAGCGCGATAGACATCTTGCAAAATTCATCGCAAAAGTTAAAAGAAGTTAAAAGAAAACCCGCGACACTGTCGCGGATTTTCAATATCATAATTGAGTAGCTAGCAGAAAGTCTACGCTTTAAGTCCTCGTCCAGTTTTGAAGAGATACAGTACCCACATAAACATAACCGCTGTGAATCCAAAGAGTGCGAGCATTGAAGTACCGAAAGCAATATCAGAAAATCCTAAGATGCTATAACGAAATGCACTCACCATGTAGAGCACAGGATTGAAGTGTGAAATTGTTTGCCAGATTGGAGGAAGTAGTGAGAGTGAGTAAAACACTCCACCCAGGTATGTAAGTGGCATAATCACAAAGGTCGGAATGATATTGATACCATCGAACCCTTTTGCATAAATAGCATTAACAAGCCCAACAAGAGAGAATAGTATCGCAGTCATACTTGCGATAAGTAGTGCCAAGAATGGATGCGCAACAGGTATCACTTCGAAGATGTATGCAGAAGAAAAGACAAGGAGGCCAATCACAAGTCCACGAAGAAGTGACCCTGTGACATACCCACTCACAACCGCCCATGCTGGCATTGGGGAAACAAGAATTTCTTCTACCGTCTTCATGAATTTAAGCTGGAAGAACGAAAAAGCGATGTTCTGAAAGGATCCATTTAGTATAGCCATCATCACAAGCCCGGGCACAATAAACGCCATATATGACACCCCACCTATGTCACTTATCTGTGAGCCAATAAACTTTCCAAAAATGAGAAAGTAGAGCACTGTGGTCATCACAGATGGTAAGAATGTCTGTGGCCAAATACGCAAGAAGCGAATCACTTCTTTACGAACAATGGTCATATACGCGGTAAAAAGTTGTTTACTATTCATAGCTATTTGTTACTAGTTGCTTCTAAGTACACTTCTTCAAGTGGTCGACCGTCCATCACACTTTCGAGTGTCCCTGTTTTTTTAACTTCTCCATTACTCATAATTGCAATGTGCTTACATAACTTTTCAGCCTCTTCGAGATAATGGGTTGTAAGAATTATCGTTACACCACTTTTATTTAATTCACGTAAGAATTCATACATTTCAAGTCTAAGTTCAACATCAACTCCTGCAGTTGGCTCATCAAGGAAAAGTAACGTAGGTTTATGCACAAGAGCACGAGCAATCATGAGACGTCTTTTCATCCCACCAGAGAGTGTCATTGATTTTACTTTACGTTTCTCTTCTAGACCAAGCTTCTTAAGGAGCATATCAATCTGTGGTGCAACTTCACGTCGTGAAATACCGTAGTAGCCAGCTTGTGTGAAGAGAATATCTTCAACTGTTTCGAAGATGCTGAAATTAAATTCTTGTGGCACCAGCCCCACATGAACCTTTGCAGTATCACCATCTGTATCAATATCGTATCCTTGGATAGCAACTGAACCTGATGTCTTATTAACAAGCCCACACGAGATACCAATGAGTGTACTCTTCCCGGCACCATTAGGACCAAGGAGAGCGAAAAAATCTCCATCAGGAACAGTAAAATCTACTCCCTTGAGAGCTTGTTTACCTCCGTCATATGTCTTCTTAAGACCCTTAATACTAATAGCGTCTTTCATAGTTACGCTACATCTCTTAGATCAACACCTGTCATATAATCCATCTTACCAATTGCTAGCCCGTAGTGACGTAGGATTGAATATGCAGTTGTGTAGTGGAAATAAAAATTCATAAGTGCATACTCTTCAACAAAGTACTTTGCAGTAAGCCCCTTCCCTGGCATCCATGCAAGAGGAATAATTCTTGTCTCAAGATCATCTTTAACCATGTCAGGTGTAAGAGTGCCTAGGAAAGCAATCACCTTATCGATTCTGGCTTGAAGATCTGAAAGAGTTTTTTCATTGTCTTCAAAAACAGGAGCTTCTACTGCACAGAGTGCAGCTGCAGTGTTCTTAGCGAAGTTAGTTGTTGAGCGAACTTGAGAAGCAAGGTTGAACTGATCAAGTGCAAGGCGTGCATTCATAATTGTCTCATCGTTAATTTTCTGAGCAGTCTGCCAAGCTTTTGCTTTTTCAAGAATAGCTTTTAGGTTACCAAGATTCTTAGAATAGGTTGTAATTGTGAGGTTAAACATAATTGTATAGTTAATGATTAATAGTTAGATAAGACTCGTTATTCATTTTATTTCCACATTTTCATCCACAATTTCATTTGGGTTACTTCTGTGGTTTGAGCTTTAATGATAGCTTCTGCTAGTTGCTTTACTTCTGGGTGCAGATTAGGAAGCAGTAGAACTTGGTTTGCCATAACAATTGCTGCTTCATGGTGTAATGTCATATCCTGAAGAAACTGCTTCTCAGACATTACAGTAGACATAACATACGGGTTCGGTGTCCCCATATCATGATTCATTGCCATTGTTCCGGTTCCATGGTTCATGTAGAGCGACTGAAAATCGTCTCTATTCTTTTGTGCAATCTTCTGCTCTCCTCGCATATGTGCGGTGTAATGACGTAGCATTGCAATTGCTTTTGGACCATGAGGAACCATATAACAAAAGAGAACAAGTCCAACAGCTGCACCAACTGACATACCGACAATAAAACTAAATGCCTGCATGTTTTTAAACACATTTATGATAGGTTTCATATATGACGAGTGTACCATGGGTAAGACCTCAGACCGCTTCGCTTTCAGACTACAGACTAACAAACAGTATGTATACAACTAGACTATAAATCCTTACATCTTCCATTGTGCTGTCTGGTGTCTGTCAGCGTAGCGGTCTGATTGTCTTCTCCTTCTACCCCTTGAGGTAAGTAAGCATCGTTTGTGAATCTGACACTTCGAAAGGATCAGCTGCGTAGTTATCAGCTTTCCCTTCTTCGATAAACATCTTCTTGATAACTCCATCAACTACATGCATTGAGTATCTCCATGAGCGGTCACCAAATCCTACGTTATTTTTCTTAACAAGCATTCCCATACCACGAGTAAAGTCAGCATTACCGTCCGGTAGCATGAATACTTTTTCAACACCAAGGTGCTTCTTCCAGTTATACATTACGAATGCATCGTTAACAGAAAGACAGATCACTTCGTCTACTCCGAGCTCTTTATACGCATCATAGTCAGCCTCATATCCTGGGACATGGGTTGATGAACAAGTTGGTGTATACGCACCAGGAAGAGAGAAGATAACAATATTCTTTCCCTTAAACACATCATCTGTTGTAAGGTCTTGCCAGCGGAATGGATTAGAGCCTTCTACTGATTCGTCACGAACACGAGTTTTAAAAGTTACATTTGGCACAGAAGCTCCTTCTTGTAGATTTGACATATAGTTACAATTTATTTACATTTTTAATTTCTAAAGAAACAAAACACATTCTTTCGTAACTGATTACAGTGTATATATCTACTATAACGTATGGGAGCACACAATGCAAAATTATACTGTTGCAGGTGGTTGTTGTACGTTAGGAGCTTGCATTACAGGCTGTATTACTGGCTGAGTCACTACAGGAGTTTGAACAAATTGAGTAGCTACATTTTCTTTTTTTCTACTAAAAGCCATAGAAAGAAGGCCTCCTAGGAATCCGAAAAGTGTTGCGAGTGCAAGTGGGACTATCTGAGAGGTAGTACTTGATTTCGGCAAACCATTTTTATCAATTATAATTTTATCTTGACCGTTTTCTTTTAATACCACAACAGGATTACCCTGATTAGTAACCAGTCGCATAATCGCTCCAGCCTTTTCATTTTCATCATTTAAGACTACCCCAGGTACACCATCACTGTACAGACCGATACTAATACGAACTTTTTTATTCGCATCATAGAAAAAAAGTGCCGGGGTCCCTTCGCCTGAAGTAGTTAGTCGAGCAGTTACTTCTCCTTGGGTATTCTTAAGGACAAAGTCATCACTGGTTACTGCTTGTGCGAAGACAGTCGATGCCAAAAGAAAAGTGCTCAGCACACCAGATACAGCAATTTTGGTATTCATATAGTGAGTATACATACTATTAGTGACTCGGGGTAGTGGTTACATACACAAAAAGGCGACCGCTAGCGTTCGCCCTTTTATTTTACTCACTAAAATTACTCAGTAAACGGCGTTGATTATTACCCACGTCGGCCCGGTACGAATGTAAGAGCATGCCCAAGCTTCGTCCCACGTCCTGTTCGTCCGATACGATGAATATATGTCTCGTAGTTATTTGGAATATCGTAGTTAATAACAAGTGAGATATCATTGATATCAAGTCCACGTGCTGCAACATCAGTTGCAATCACAACTTGTACCTTACCACTCTCAAGAGCCTTAACAGCTCTTTCTCGTTCGCGGTTATGCATATCACCATGAAGACCAAGAGCTTTAAAACCACGCTTAGTGAGCTCTTCAGCAAGACCATCCACATGACGCTTCATTTCTCTAAAAATAAGCACCTTAGAGTATTCTGGCTTATTAAGAATTTCATGAAGTGCTTCTACCTTATCTGCATCTCCACTAACACGAATAACATCTTGCATCACAGATGACGCTGTATCACGTGTCTTAACAGAAACAGTAATAGGGTCTTTCAAGAAATCAGTACAAAGTCTCTTGATCTCAGGAGAAAATGTCGCAGAGAAGAAAAGCCCCTGCTTTGTCTTTGGCATAGCACCTAAAATAGAACGCATGTCATCGATGAACCCCATATCAAGCATTCTGTCTGCTTCATCAAGCACGATACTGTCGAAGTAATCCATCTTGATCTTCCCGCGCTCGATAAGATCCATAACTCGTCCTGGTGTACCGATAACGGCATTAACACCAAGCTCGAGTTCTTTAATCTGTCGCATGATTGGTGAACCACCTACACATGATACAGAGAAGAGCTTCATACCACGAGTAAACGCGATGAATTCTGCCTCTACTTGCTGAGCAAGTTCACGAGTTGGACAAAGCACCATCATCTTATGATCTTTATCAGCAACAAGTTTATTAATAAGAGGGATAAGAAACGCCGCCGTCTTACCTGTTCCTGTTGAAGCGATACCAATCACATCCTTTCCGGTAAGAACTACAGGTATAGATTGATCCTGAATAGGAGATGGATTAATAAGACCCTTTGCAGTTAAGTTAGCCGATAATTGTTCTGCGATGTTGAAGTCAGTAAACTTGTGCTTAGGTACATAGTTGTCTGTTTCTGTAACACCTGCTTCTTTGTTAATGAAAAGCTTTTCATCAATGTAGTCTTTCTTGAAACTTCGCTTTGCATTAAAAGCTCGCGGTGCTGAAGATCCTCCACGTGAGTATCCGCCACGTGAAGAATAGCCACCACGACTCCCTCCGTCGCGTGATGAATACCCTCCGTCGCGAGGTGAGGATGAGTAAGAACGTCCGCGTGGACTTGGTGAACGTGAGCGTGAATCTGAACGTGAATCAGATGAACCGCCTGTTGTTATAGTATACATAAAATATTTTATTTTAGGCTTCCCAAAAATAGTGAACTACTTCGTTAAAACGGCAAGTTTCTTCATCGATGTACTATTCGTACATCTCTTTGAAACTTTTGTTTCGCCTCGTATTTCATCTATTTTTGTAAACCCTAATTTGGTTTAGTTAAATTATTTGCGCTCGATTTCTTTCGATGAAATCTCTTCTATCTAGAGGATAGACGTATGGTTAGCCACAACGCGTCAAATAAAGTACTGACTACACATGGATATCCATAAGGAAATAATAGATACATTATAGCAAACATGCTATAAAATGTCAATGTTTTATAAAAATGTACAGCGAATCGATACGACACACATTTCGTAACTTAATAAAACTTATTTACTTTTTTTAGTTTTCTCCTTTGAAAACCCGTGTCCTAGATTTATTTCCGTCTTACGCCTGTTGGCTTCAGACATCTTCGTCACTCTTCGTTCCTCGAAAAATGCACTCTTACTCGCCTACCAGGCTCCGTGGTGGTTTTCAAGGCAGAAAACTTTTGCTTGGTTGAAATACATAATACAAAAACCCGGCATCTTACGATGCCGGGTTAAGAGAAAAACCACTCTTGTGATAAAAATAAAAGCCCCTATTATACTCAGTATACTAGGGGCCCACGTCTCAAGACGTGAGGTTCTTTTCTAGTTCAATGCAAGCTCACTAATACCTGACTCTTGGAAACCAGAATCAGGATCCATCTCATCATCGGTGTTAGCATTCATCGACATGGCGCCGTCAGCAGGCTGACCATTCCATTTCACCAACCTGTTGGTACGGCGTCCACTATTGAGGTGTGCCACCAGCAGCTGATACAGGACCGGATTGACCCCGCCACCAGCACTGATGAGACCAGTGACACCAGGGTCCCTGATCGCGAATTGCCGCAACTTCTCTTCGTCACGACGATTCACCGACAGCTTGGTACCTTCCCAAAAGTTGGCATGGTCAGCAAAGACCTGAGCCAATACTCGCAAGAAGCCGAACTTGATGTGGTTAATCAGATCAGCATATGCGATTTTGGTGATACCAAATGCTCGATCAATCACAGCGTAGAACTCACGCGTGTTTGCCCTCCAGATGTTCGGACCAACAATCGCAAGAGTCTTATCACAAGCTTTCATCAGCTCGGTGTACTTTGTCGAACGACCAGGACCGAAGTGACTGTGCAAATGACCGCTTACTTTGAGTACTGTGAGTGCCGTCAAAAGCTCACTGCGACCCTTGTTCTGGCCCCAGCTCACTTTGCCACGGAGCACAAACTCTTTGTCGGAAGCACTCATCTTCATGAGCGCATCCACCGTCTTGCACTCATCCGCACTGTTGCGCAGAAGAATGTTCGGGGAGACAGCAATACGACCACCATCACCTGCGTTCACCGCCTTGAAGCGATCTTTCTCCCACTTTTCAGTAGTGTTGAAATGGAACATAGCTCCGAGACGGACGTTGACACCTGCATCTTCAGCAATTACCCGCTGACACGCAGTGAGGCGCTGCAGACCATCAACAGTGAAACAGTCATCATGGATGTAAAAACACCCTTCGCGTTCATGGTAGTTCTCGCCACGGACACCGATCTCAATATCAGGCATCTGCTCGCCAGCCTTGATGGCTGCAATCATGCCTTTCAGTTTCGGGAGTGTCCGCCGCTCTCGCTGGTACGAAGCGACCTGGATACGGTCATAACTGTCAGGGTCAATGACCCCCCGCAAAATGACCGACTTGTTGTGCAGGTCCAGAGCACCGTTTTGGACTTTTACCTGATATGCCATTTCTCTTTTTCTCCGATTGTGGCGCAAGCACATAGACTTGAGTCGAGTATGTCACCACATATGTAAAGAACCCTGCTTGCGCAGACTCTCTGAACGAATTATCAGTGAGCACTATATACACTACTATAAAATAAATTACTGTCAAATAAATAAAAAAGCCCCAGATAACCTGGGGCTTTGAACAGAGAGAACTGCTTACGAGTTTTCCCATTCTCCGAAACTTGCATCAAGGCGAGCCTTCGCTGCTAATGCTTTTTCCTTCACTGCTTCAGGAATATGGAACTCCGACAGTTTTGCCTTATTGGCTTCAACTTTTGCAGACACAATGGCAAGATTTGCTCTCGCAGTAGCAAGCTTACTTACCAGGTCATGAACCTCATTAGTGAGATTAATTTCCGCCTGAGAAGATTCAGCAAGCAATGCAACAGTTTCTTTCCTGTCGCTAAGTATCTTGGCAACATACTGCAGAAGTTCGGCGTCAGACATTTCAGTTTCTACCTCGGGGACAGAAACTATCTTTTCTACACCTACACTGGTTACTGCTGTTTCAACTGCAGACTCCACAGCGACATCGCCCCCTTCTGAGGCAGATGAGACTACAGAGCCAGCTTCTTGGCTGAAACCACTATCTTCGAACTCTTCTCCATCTCGCTGAGCGCCACCACGTTTCTTGTGATAAGGACCAGCTTCGATGATTGCAGCCACTTCAGCCTCTGTCTTGTTGTCGATAGTCATGAGACAAATCAACCCTTGAGACTTTGAACCATCAAGCACAATCATTGCTCTATATCCGACCGGATTCAAACCGAAGTTTGCAGTCGGTGGTGCTGGGCGTACTAGACGTTCAATATTGGTACTGCCCGGACGAAAAGCGGCAAGCTTGATTTCGTTGATTGAGCCAGTGTAACGCTTAAAAAAAGCAAAGAGAGTCTTTCGAACATTTTGTTCGAATTCAGATCGTAGCGGAGCACTTACGGTGCCACGCCATTCGATTGATACTTTCATTCATTCTCCTGTTGTTTTTCTAATTCCCAATGAACTAGATTCAAAAAATACTCTACACTGAATTATACTTATTGTCAAATCTTTCTATCATTTACGTTGGACTGGTATGCAAAATAAAAGGGCGACCTCTGGTCGCCCTTGTTAACATCTCACCGGCCAAGTAAACGTTGTCCTTGCTACATATATATTGTTTATATTAGACAGCAAGACAATTTTTTTAACCCCACTACTTTTTACCTGCTTATATTTACTTACTTTCGGTGGTGGTTGATAGCAGTATATCTCCCCTATCTCTTGCACAGGTGTCTGGTCTCTTAGCTGAAGTGCAAAAGTTAGCAGAAGTCTATCGCGTACTCTAGCGAACTTCCCTAAGGTAAATTCGTCACCTAGATGTTGGCAGATTTGATTCCCGTGAAGCAGTGCACCCGGTTTATCTTCAGTTGCTGATTGATACAAAGAGCCGAAGCCAAACCATAACCCTAAAACATCAGATTCTTTTGTTTCGAGTGTTACACTATGCGCAACCAACCAAAGAAATACTTCCTCTGGGGTTCGCTTATCAAGATCTAGGTGTCTAAGGTGTTCCTTGTGTCGCTTTACCAACCTAAGAATGTTCACTCTTCGACGTGTAAGTCCCCCCATCATTTTCTCCTTTTGGTATAAAAAACTCTATGTAAATACTACACTAAGGTAGTTAAATTTAAAATAAAATTAAAGTAATAACTATTATTAAGTCATTTCCTCTACGTCCTAAAATATAAAAACCACTGGCACCGTTACGGCACCAATGGTCACTTTATACAACCTCAAATCGAGGTGTAGAAATTCTTATGTCGTTTTCTTTCTTGACTGGCTCTTACTTTCAATAGTGCAGCAGTCAATAAATAATAGATTGCATAAAGGCAACCAACTAGAATAGGGATAAGGACTGGCATAAACAAATTCCAAGCAGCATGAATACCAACCGCTACCCAAATGGATTGATACAGAACTCCATAGTATCCAGCAAGGAGACCGAGGATTGCTGTCAGCACAACATGCAAACATTTACGGAATAAAAGTTTCCCTCTGTTTTCGGCCTGATAAGTAAGCACTGCACCATCAATTTCATCTTTATTCGATTTTCTGGTCAGCGAAACAAGTTCACTGAATTCAATCTTGCTACCAGGAAAATGCATTAAGCCGAAAAGTATCGTCGAAATGACAATCCCTATCCATGCCTCCGCCGTTAATGCAGAAAAAGCAATTACAAGCGGGGCGCGGAAAATTAATTCCTCAAGCGTAGGTGCCACAATATTTACCACCGGAGTACCAAACCAGATACTAAGTTTGAGCTGGTTCTTTTCTAACCATTCCGCATCTTGCAGATGTTCTTTGAACTTCTTGTAATGGTATCTTGCGAACAAAAGTGCAATTACCCCAATACTTGCAATTATCAACACCGAAGGTAAGAACAGGAAGAATCGTTCCATGAGCATATCCTTTAACAAAGAACTGCTTACAAAAATATAAGCTAGGCTGTATACTACAACTAATACTAGTATAAGTCAATATTTACATTTTTTAAAATGTAGTTATAAATTATTTTCCTACTTTAATTACAAACTCATGTCCGTATGGATCACTTAAGAAGGAGTAGTTTTGATAGCCGTAGTCTTTTGCGAGCTGTTCTATCTGTTCACGTTGGGTGATATCAAATTCGAGATAGAGAACCCCATCATCTTTAAGGAATTCTTTTGCTCTTGAAAGTACTTGTTTATGATAGTAGTAACCATCCTCTTTATCAAAAAATGATAACGGATCTTCTGCGCCGAGCTCTTGCATCACTTCATCTTTCATCTGTGGTGGCACATATGGTGGCACTGCGAAAATCACATCATATGTTCCTCCAGCCCCTTCCCATGTGTCTCCCGTGAGTACTCGTGCACGAAGCTTCTTAATATTATTTCGAACAATAGAATTCTCAACCCCTGGTTTTAATTTCGGATCAAGCTCGATGAAGTCCACTGTTGCTTCTGGGATATTTTTTGCAACTGCAAGCCCTACACACCCAGAACCTGAAAAGAGATCTAATGTTCTGAGTACGAACTGTCTACGAGTCGCGAGCAAGTCATCAATTGCCTGCTTGACCCAAAACTCAGTCTCAGGTCGTGGGATCATAGGCCGAAGTGACAAGTCTACTTTTGCACCACAAAAAACTACCTCTCCTAGTAGGTATTCGAATGCTTCACCATGTGTCATCTTAGCAACATCAGCCAAAAATTCTGGAGTCTCTCTCCCTTGGTGTTTCTTGATGCGCAACTGTTCAACCTTATCTTCGAATTTCATGTAGTTGCATACTACCACACATTACACTAAACACTATTACAAAAACTTAATTACATTATTTATAAACGCAGGAGTATCTTTACTTGAATACGGCACAAAGGACCCTTCCCCTGACAGGTTCCACGATTTTACTTCTTGTGCAACATACACCGCTGGATCAATAAACTCACCACCCCACGTAACTTTTTCTTTCACTTCATTAAAGAGTCTTTCAACAAGTGGGTAGTGCGTACAGCCATATACAATATGCGTCACATTATGTTCCTTGGCATAAACAATACTTCTTTCAATAATTCGTAAGATCTCTTCACGACTAGCATTAGCTTCAATTGCACCAGCCAAATCTTCATACACGAAACTGAGCACTTCTACTCCTTTTTTCTGTAGTACCTCTTGATATGCCCCACTTCTAATTGTTGCTTTAGTTGCAATAACAAGAACAACAGCGTCCGATGGAAAATTGGTATACGTATCAAAAGCACGAATCATATCAACATACTTTTCTTGGGAAACATTACACTCACCAAGTAGTGTGTTAGTAGTAAGCACTGACATGCTATTACACGCATTTACAAAATGGGTTACTCCTTTATCTTGTAAAAAAGCAATATCATCTTTAATGAAACTTATTATTTCTGTTTCTTCGCGGTTGCCATACGGCGCACGCATGCAATCACCATAATAAACACAATTTACTTGTGTAGTGTTTCTAATTTTTTTGTAGACACTGAACCCTCCAACACCAGAATCAAATATTCCCAGTAATGGATTGCTTTGCATATTAAGCGCGCACACGATTCACAACTCTTACTGTTGAACGTTCACACTTCTCACTACAAAATCCTGGACCCTCAGAAGACATGCAGTCGTTACATATAATAAATAACATATTGCACTCAGCATTCGCACAGTTCTGGTATTGCTCATTAGTTGCATTACAGCGTTTACACTTACCGATAATTTCTCGCTCTCCACCAAAATCCATCACGAGTCGATTATCAAATGTAAACAACGTCCCAAGAAAATCTTTCCCTGGATATTTCTCCATATACGAATGCATACCACCATCTAGCTGGTACACATCTTTGAATCCCTCATGAAGTAGATACGCTGACATCTTTTCGCAGCGTACTCCACCGGTACAGACCGTAAGAACTGTCTTCCCTTCTGTTTCTTTCTTGATCTTGTCAATAAGTTGTGGAAGCTCACGTGATGCGGTCATTCCAGGGTCAATTGATTTTTTGAAGTGTCCTGACTCGAACTCATATGAATTACGCATATCCACCACAACGAAGTCCTTATCTTCTTCGTACCACTTCCTGAGCTCCTCCGGTGAGAGGTGTGGAGCAGTCTTGATCCGAGGATCAACTTCACTCGGGAATCGAGTACCTACAATTTCTTCACGAATTTTTACCGATAGTTTCGGGAATGACTTTCCGTTTCCTGCACTACGCTTAATCTGCATATCAGAGAATCGAACATCTGTTCGTAGCTCTTTCGCAAAGTTCTCAGTATCTTCGACTGTTCCTTCTACTGTTCCATTAATCCCTTCTCCTGCAATAAGTGTACGTCCAAGGAGATTGTATTTTTTACAAAGCGAAAGATAAGACCCCTTTAATTCCTGAGGATTTTCAATAGTAACGTATTTATAAAAAAGCAATACTTGGAAATTCATAAGCGATTTATTACAGCGATTATACCAAACTATCATAAACAAATGAAGAAGTCATCGCCCCACATCTACACTTATTTCTTATTCTGTGCAGCTTTAACAGATTGCCAACCACCACCATTATGCACATTTGTATAACCGTGCTTAGTAAGAATACTAACTGCAACAGAGCTTCTTCCGCCAGACATACAACAAGTAACAATAGTAGTAGATTTTGGTCCAAGAACAGAGATATTTTGCTCAAGCTCGGTAATGGGAATATTTTTTGCACCATTCACATGGCCTGATGCGAACTCCTCTTTACTCCGAACATCAAGAATTAATGCACCATTACGAAGAATTTCCTCAAGTGGGACTGATTCTTTTTTAGAAAATAATTTCCTTAACATTACTTAATTATAGCAATAAACAGGGAAAACTGTTACACAAGGAAAACAATCAAGAAGCTTGCTACAGTAGACAAAACTATGAAACCAAATATTCTTTTTGAAAGAGGCACTTCACCACCAGATTTCGCAGTAGAAGCTTCCACAATAGATCCAATAATATCACCAAACCAATTGAAAACATCATCTCCTTCTTTTGCATTTGCGAGAGAAAACAATGAAACTATTGTAACCGCAATAATAATAGTCATCGGGAGAAGTGTAAGATATTTACCCATAATATAGGTAGTAGCAGGTAGGAAAATAAGTGCAAAAAATTTCTTTGCAAAATCAAACTCAATAATAAAGAAAAAAAATCCAAACACTACAGCAAAAATAATTCCAAATGCTGTTCTCATCATTTTAATAGAAAGAACTAGCTCTTTTACAAGATTTTTTCTAAAGCGCATCAAAAAATCATCATGTCCTGATGTGTGCTTTGTATCACTATGTGCATGTGCCCCCGCAAGTTGACTCATAACGATAGACACTACCAGAAAACTTGACAAATTGCAATAGTATTACTATTTATCTAGACTTACTGTATGTCACCTGCGCCTAAAACAATCTCACCCCCCACCTTAAGACTACCTTCAATAATCTTTCGAGCAAGAGCTTCTTCAACCTCACTTTGAATATTCCTTTGTATAGCTCTACCACCAAATGCCGCATCTCCTTCTACTCCTAATAGTTTTTCAATAAGTGCGTCCGTAAAATTAACACTGTATCCTTGCTCAAGGGCACGCTTCTTAAGAGCATCTAACATCTTCCTAGCAATGAGAGTCCTAGAATTATCCCCAAGAGGATGGAATAGCACGACTGCGTCGAATCTATTGATAAGCTCAGGTCTAAATAACCCCTCAGAAACAATCGCTTCTATTAATTTATTCTTAATTGTATCAATCTCTTCTTTAGTGCTTGAGGCATGAAGACCACTATCTTGTATATATGAAGATCCTGCATTTGATGTCGCAATGATAATCTGAGTTCGTGCAGAAATCATTTTACCTGCACCATTAGTAAAGACACCTTCATCGAGTACTCTTAAAAAGATATCTTTCACATCTGTTGTAGCTTTCTCGAATTCGTCTAATAAAAGGACGCCATATGGTCTTCCATGGATGAGTGTTGCGATGTCACCTTCTTGGTTACTATCCCCAAGTAGTCTTTGAGAGGAGTCACTCATAGTGTATTCATTCATATCAATACGTGACATATGATCTTCACTACCAAAAAATACTGAAGCAAGTGTCTTTGCTGTTTCTGTCTTACCAACACCAGTTGGACCAAGGAAAAGAAAAGAACCAATTGGTTTAGATGAACTAGTAAGCCCTGCGCGAGACCTTCTCATTGTGCTAGCAACTATCTTAATTGCCTCATCTTGCCCCATTACTTTTTCATGTAATATTGCTTCTAGATTAAGTAACTTTTCTTTTTCATCGGTATGTATCTCCCCAGTCTGAACCCCTGTGATTGAGCGTATTGTTTCAGAAACAGCAGTTTCATCCAAAAGTACATGCTTTGAACCACTTGTGCTTGTTGCAATCTTAATGAGTAAATCTTCAGCTTTAACTAAAGGAGAATCTTCAACGAAATATCTTGTAAGAGCTGATGCTACTGCATGTATTGTATGTGATGGAAAAAATGTTCCTGTAGAATTTTCTACTATCACTGCATGGTCCTCGATATACGGAATTAATAATTTCGTATTCATATCATCAATATGAATCACTTCGAAATCTTTATCAAAGAGTGGTTTATGAGTTTCTGCTTGATAGAACATCTGGTCACAAATACAAATAACTGAGACATCCGCATGATTAATATACCTCTCCATGATTTGGAAAATATCTACCCCTTGCCTTTGTGTCATCTCATATAAAGCAGGTAAATCATTAAACACGAAAATAATATTTCTGATTGCTATTGCTTCTTCGAAACACCTTCCTAAGACACTTATGAGTTCTCCTTGGTCTAGCGCACCGAGCACATTATTATCGAATTCAAATATTCGCTTATGTTCAATTTCTGCATAACAGTCACCCTGGTCTATCATCTTAGACAGCATGCTCACCACAGTATGCCGACCTGTTCCTCTATTACCCACAATAACTGCATTAGCTCCGTATTTTTTAGCTAAAGCATCTTCAAGAGACACAATCGCATTTCTATGTAGTTGGATTTTACCTAGATTCCCAGTACTCATAACAAGCTCACGCGCATATCTACTGATAATAATTGCACTACCGTATGAGAGTGACTTAGCGATACCTCGAGTCTTACTGAGATTTTCTCGCCACCACCATGCGCTATTTCTTTTTTCATCTTCAAGTAACCTATCTAACCAATCACACGTTGCTTCGAATATGTCTTGTTGCACCTTTTGGGAGAGTAATAGTTTTTGTAACGCGTCTGATTGTTCATACAACAGTTTCCATAACGACCCCAGTGTCACTGTTGTATTATTCTCAGGAACAGCTTTTTCAATATCAATTACAACACCTTGAAGTGTAAGCACAGCGTCTTTGGTTAAGAGTAGTCTATCTAAAATAAATTGTGACTCCTTAACATCAAGTAATCCAGCAACAATGCCTTTTGATTGACTAGCAACGAGTGCTATGCCTGCTTCATACGAAACCCTCATTCTTGTTTCATTTGAACGAAATACTCGTTCGATACTTGCAAGTAGGTAGTATCTGTAATACGCATGGAGCGCATACATACACATAAAAATAATAAGGGTAAGGACTGCTACGAATAAAAGCAGTTTCTCGTATGGTACTAGTGCTAAGAATGGCCCCTCATATTTAGCTGGAATAAAACCATACCGAACATGCAACTCAGTCAACAAGAAAAGAATAGTTGATACCAGTGTTATGACTAGAGAAAATGGAATACATAGATTCCTAACAGCAATTGGCACTACTTTATTTAAGAGTGCAACACTTGTATATTTTTTTGCAATGGTAAGTACTTCTTGGAATTTCATAGTAAAGAAAAAGTGACTACACCTAAGACATAGACAAGCAGAGGTAGAGCAACTGGCATACATATCCACATCACACCAACAATAACAAAAAAGAGGCTACTCATGAGCCCGCAAATGATTCCAATAAGTATAAGAAGACTTCTCATAAAGGCTCCGATTATCCTAGTGAACACACCACCCATAAATACTGCTACAATATCACTTACTTCAGGTGAACTAACATCATTTAAAGAAATACTAAATATCGGACTAAATATACTCTTCAAGAAAAGAGTTACTGAGAATAGGTTAAAGAAGAACCGTACGAACTCCTGTGCAAGATGAACAATAGCTAAGAGCGCATACGAATAGTGCCATTTAGCATAGTCAGAAATGAGACCGAACATAGTATAAGTTTAACATAAGGGTAGGCCGAAAGTGCTCAAGTTATACCGTGTTTACCTTAGTAACATACACCCTTATTACGCAAAAATTACTGCAGACCCTCGAACATCTTCTATCTGCTTCTTTTTTGCATTCTCATGGTTCATCTCAAATGGTATGTACTCAAATGGTAGCTGAATAGACTTCGCTGCAGTTAGAGTTACTGTAGTATTATCCCCTCCACCAAGTGCTAGGATAAAATCACTACACGAAAGGAATGTTCTTGTTGTTTCAGCGAGTTTAGTCGTACCTGGAATATACCCACCCCACAACTCGTCATTGACGATATAAATCATATCAACATAGTCAGAGAACTTACCACTATATGACAATGCCTGTGTAGAGACGATACCGATAGTTTCGAAACCTAGTTCTTTAGCTACACTATAGCAAGACCCCACCCCTTCTTCTGTTGCACCAATTGCTATTACCCATTCATCTCTAGATAGCGAACTTATTTTTTCTTTAACTACATCTAGCATACGGTCATGTGACTCATATCCTAATGCTGAGTAGCCGAATAACGTGTATACTTTTTTACCGCGTGATCGTATGAGTTCAATAACTTCTTCTGCAGTTAGCGGGTCCGTTGCATCCTGCACTTTTTGAGTACTCTCATTTTCTGTAATAGCAGGTTTTAGTATTCTTTCTTTTGTACCCTCTCTATCTGTAACAAGCCTATATAATTCTTCATCACTTGGGGTGTGCTCACACTTTAGTACAGTTAAAATATACTTCGCAGCTTCAACAATTTTCTCAGGGGTTCTCCAAGCTGTTGGGACGATATCCTCATTAACAGTTGTCGCATTATCATAGTAATAATGATTAAGCTTACTGTACACATTAGCAAGAAGCCCAATAGATGCAGCATCTAAAAAGTATCTCACTTTTGTAGCATTACTAGCATCGAGACGCCCGTGTTGAGCACCACTTTGAATATTTCCAGTTGGGGTTCTTAAGTTTTCTTCAGTTAACCCTTCATCGTGCAATTGATACTCAAATGGCTGTGGACCATTCCCTCGTAACACATCCCCAATAAGCGCATCTCGCTCAAGTGTAAGAGCTGTCTCATGAACAATTTCGAAAATAATAAGTGTGCAAAGTTTCCTTAGCCCAATTTCTTCTTCAGAAAAACCATTTAAAGAAATAAACTGTGGAACAATAACACTTTCCATAAACTCATTCACTTCAGAATAATATCTAAGTGCTGCCTCGTGTGATGTAATCCCTCTTTCTTTAAGCCTCTTTTTAATATATGCAAATAACCTTCTGGCATGGTTTAAATCGTGATACCAAAAATCAAGAGGTGACTGAGCGTGCCCATCCACTCGTAATGTTTTAGAAATAACTCCGACGAACTCTATTGGCACAGATCGAGTACGGATAAAATCAACAATACCTAAGTCTTCTAAAGTTGGAAGTATAATGACTTCCTCACTTGTTACAAGAGCGTGTCTATGGTAGCAGTAGCGATCAAAGTGATATAACTTAACAGCACGATTCTCTGGGTCTAGCCTGTTAACTTTATCGAAAAATCGTATAGCAGCTTCTATGGCATCAATAGTCGGTCTGTAAGGATATGGAGCAGAAAATGGCGCATCATATGGATATGTTTCCTGATCATCAAGCGAAAACGTTAAGTTAATGTGGAACAACAGTGTTCTTACTTCAGTGTACTCAAGCCGAAGAGCAGGATGTTCAAGCATCATCGTCTGAATAAATGAATCTGAGAGTTCTTTAATGAGAAAATCAACGACTGGCGCAAACTCTGGAAACGGAGCAAGTTGTCCTTCAAATAAAATACGGTTACGAAATTCTCGATACGACCCAACAGGATCTGAGATAATATCTTTTTGGGTAATGTGCCGGATTGGGTAGGGCATGTAAGTATGATTTTTATTTGTTTCGTACTATATAAATACTATTTTTCTTTGGTATTGAGACTTGAACTGATTTATTTTCTGAACAAGTTCCAGTTATATTCTCACAAGATGACTTTTGCTCAGCACAATTTCTAACAAATGTTTCTAATGGGATACAATACCCAGTTGAACACTGACTATTTATCTCACACACAACCCCTGCGTCTACAGCATTTTTAATACACGGAGTGTAATATCCTTTATCACCACCGGTAAATACATACTGTGAACTATACCCTGCTTTACATTTTCCATCCACACTTTTCGCTTCTTTATTGGCAACAAAATAAAAAGTTGCTCCAATAAGAAGTAAAAACAATATACTACTTATGTACAGTTTTTTCATACTATGAGTTTAGCATGTAATGATAATAGAGTCTTTTTTTAACAGTACCGGGAATGGGATTTGGTCACAAATCTGCCTCGTCGCTCTGCTCCTCGAAGCAGATTCGCGATATCGCCTCTCGGCGCGATTTACTAATCGCATATTCAAATCCCGAAGTCCCACGCAGGTGAATGGGATTTGGCGATTGTTAAGGTATTTTATTTCATCACTACATGATTCATAAAATACTCTTAACTTTCGCCTAAGGAAAAAGCGACAAAAGTAATACAACAAAAGTCATGAAACCAACTTTTGTTGTATTACTTTTGTAGACCGCTTCTTCATTCAAATCCCACGTACAAGGCGTTTAGCCTTGTACTATTCACTGCGCACATACTAAAAAGCACGACTTAAGTCGTGCTTTTTAGTATGTGCGCAGTGAATGGGATTTGAACCCACGACCCCCGCCGTGACAGGGCGGTGCTCTAACCAGCTGAGCTACCACTGCATATTTTATTTTTTGCTACACATTATGATTACACTAGATTGTCTACTATTTAGCGAATTTGTGGCACTTCAACTCCAACATTCTACCATAAATACAGCTTCTTTCAAGTTGGTGATTACTGGGAAGAAATATTTTTTACCATGCTACACTAAATCCTATTGTTTGCTAACTACAACCTATAACCTAATCCCTACAACCTGTACATATGGCTCAAGCATTTTCTACCAAAAATTACTTCAAAAAAATCTACGCACCCGACCTTTTGGTTGAACTCTATAAGCGACATGACATAATGGCGATTTTTGAAATTACTGAGCAGACCACCAGAAAGAATGTTATTGCTATTCTTAACGATTTCTACAATTCACTTCCGCCAGAACAGAAAATTGATATTCAGCGTGAGCTCGCCCCTCTTTCTAGTATCTCCACACCTCATGCCTCTGACCTATTCTCTTCACTTTTTATTGAGCGAAAAGTAGCTAAACACGAGACTCATATTGAATGTTCATCTGATCATGACAGAGTACTATACTATTACCTCTTCCACAAAGACCTCTATGATGAAGTACAATTCCTTCACACCTTTTATGTAAAGCCTAACTACATGCTCTACGAAGCAAAAGAAGTAGACCTTACAGAAGCTAATCTTAAAATAACCGAGCTCACAAAAGAATTCACTCGCTTAGCAAACAAAGAAGATCGTGTAACTGAGTGTCTTGTAGAATCGAAAACTCTAAATGGTGTCTTGTATGTTGATGCAACATTTGAAGGTGCACCCGAACTAACCACTGAACGAGACAGTGAAACTGGAAATCTCGACAAAACAGCAACTAAGAAAAAAGTTGAAAAAGTAAGAATTGTATACCTTCCACAAGATAAAGAGATTCTTATTTCTTACACTGGGAGCAAATATGAGAAACTTATTTTCCTCGACACATTCCTAAGAATTATTTGTAACGATGGATATACCGAGAAAATTGAATCATTTGACTTAGCACCATTTAAAGATGAGAGTTTTGATTTTGCAAAAACAAATCGCGGTACTCCGCTTTTAATGTGGAAGATAAAAGCTATCACCTTTTCTTTTGGTAGTGAAAAACAAAAAAACAAAATTCGCCTCACGCTTCCAAGCTCTCAACAAGAAAATGGCCTCCACCCTCTCTTTACCTGTCTTGAAGAACTCCAGATGAAAGGAAACTTCAAACACTACACCATTGAAAATATTACTCTCTCAATGTCATTTACTGACAAAAATAAAGCCGACAAGGCAGTGAACGTACCTATAACAGTATCACTTGTTAAATCTTCACTCTGTCCGCTTTTTTTCTACCACAGATACGCACGAACAATTCTTAAGCAAGCACATATCGAAAATGGTTTCGTAGAGGCTATTAAAAAAGAGATGGATGATGTTGCTAAGAAATGGTCAAGGAACGAAGAGTGACGAAGATGTCCGTAGCTAGCAAGCGTAGGACCAGGAATAGCAACCCTTAACTAAAATAAAACCTTCACAAATGTGAAGGTATCTTAACAGCAGAACTTTATCTTGTTTTTTGTGGATTATTTTGTGCAAGATGTAGTGCCTCAATACTTTTTTTCGAAATAGAAATCGTATCATACGGTGCTCCGCTATACTGACGGGAGCATTTATTGCACGTTATTGTAATAAAATACCCTCCTCCTTTTTGACTATTAGCGTTTCTTTCAATATCCCCATCACACCCTTTCTGAACACACTTAAACACAGATAGCTGAACTACTTCATTTGGAGTGCCCATACATACTCCTTATTGTTGAGTTATATAGTATATACCATGATTAAACATAAAAGTGAAACATTGTTGTGGTGTCAGTGGGTGGGATCGAACCACCGACCTAAGGCTTATGAGTCCTTCGCTCTAACCAACTGAGCTACACTGACATATTTTATTTTTCTACCATCAGAGCACTAGATATAGTATCACCTTGGCCAACTGTGTCCTTTGCCTGCTGGCTTTAGTCCAAGACTTGATTTTGTTAAATCAGGACATCTTCGAAACCAAGTTTCTCGAGCTACACTGACATATTTTATTTTTCTTACACTGAGTACAACAAATACTACTACAAATTTGACACTTTTTCAACCCTGATTCATAAATATCAAACGATTGCCATTGTAGAATATAATTAAATATGGTATTATACTTTGACGTTTACAAATATAGCGGGGTAGAGTAGAGGTAACTCACGAGGCTCATAACCTCGGGACACAGGTTCGATTCCTGTCCCCGCAACAATTAAAAAGAAAGTAGCACTGTTAATCAGTGCTACTTTCTTTTTAATTGTCTGTAATGGAAGCACATGACCTGCGTCATGTGCGCCAGGAATCGAATACGGGGTCGAGAAATCATCTCTGACGAGCTTGCGAGGAAGTGATTTCGTGACCGATTCCTGTCCCCGCAACAAGTAAATAAAAAGAGACGCTGTACCCCAGCGTCTCTTTTTATTTACTTGTCTGTAACGGAAGCACAACAACTGCTTGTTGTGTGCCAGGCGATTTGTAAATCGCACCGCGAGGAAATCGAATACGGGCGAACTAGCAAGTTCGGTTCTTGGAACCTAGCGAGACTGTTTCGAGTGAAGCGAGAAACAGTCTCCGTGACCGATTCCTAGCTTTAATAATCTAAGAACTAATTATACCTTTAGTTTAATCAATAGACATAAATTATAAACAAAACCCCGACACTCTCGTATCGGGGTTGATGAACCAATTAGGTTCTAAAACTATCAAGGTCCAAAATTGACGTAAACTGGCAAGTGATCACTCACCGTACGAGCTTGCACCAGACTTTCGTCAGTTACAGGCAAGTACAACATCTGAACAAAATCTATTACACCAGAACCACAGACGCGAATGTTTTTCACATACACATTATCGTACTGATGAAACAAATACTCTCCCGTCGCTGTCACTTTCTGCTTAAGGGAAGTCTTCTGCTTAATCGTCCCCTTAAACCCTAAGGTTACAAATGTTGGGTCGGTTGCATCAGGCCCAAGGTTGAAGTCTCCAGAAAAAATTGCAGGAAGATTTTCCTTCTGAATCTTTTGAAGAGTAGCAGATGACGGAAGTGTCTCAACTTCAAGCTTGGGATTTTTCGCCGTTGGAACAGTATGAATACTGAACATCATCACATCGAGTTTTGATTGTGAAGACTTATTTTTGAAACTAAAAGTCCCGTAATAAGGTTCACGATCAATCTGATCTTGAAGCTCACTGAGCAACTGCACCTTGTCATGATTCACTGAGACCTTTGCTTTCTTAAACACATAGGCATATCTCTCAACACCGGGAGAAGTAGGTAGAGTTGGATCGCTCACAACATAATCCCATCCTTCACCTGTACTGTTAGTGAGTTCCATCGCCAGGTCTGATACTTTCTTAGCACCGAAACCCTTACCTGCAGTCACTTCTTGAATTGCAAGAATATCTGCATTTTTACTTTTTAGAACTTGAGTAATCTTCTTGATAACTTCATCAGTTTTTGACTTGCCGAAGTTACCAAGATTCCAGCTCACCATCATGTACGGACAAGTAGTTGCATTTGCAACATCAGTTGTCGTAGCAACCCCTAAAATAGCGGGAGCAGTGGCAACTTGCGCAGATTCTTGAGACTGCTTTGCGGAAAATGACCAAGCGCACAGCGAAGCCACAAGAACAGTAGCAGTAACAACTACTGCGACTCGAATTGATTTATTCATATTTGGGTCCTTTTACAAGAGAACAAAGATTTATATTATACATCATATATATTAAAAGTCAATATCTACAGCAACTCACTATCTTATTGCTTTTAAGTCACGTAACACAGACTCGTAAAGCATGAAAGCTCGCTTCGCCTCTCGTTCAGTTAACTCAAAATCAGATCCTTCGTGAGCAATTCTATTTCGAACCTTATGTGCATCCCATGCTAAATCAATTGTCTTAAAGCTTGCTCCTTTTAATTTTTCTCCCACACCATCACCTTGATACCCCTTCTCTGTTAACACTTCAAGAAGTACATTATCTGCCTCCATAATTCCTATTCTCCAGAGTGCTTCACTCTGACTACTGAGATATCCTTGAATAACAGCAAACTTAGGGTGATCTTTCATTTCCTTAAATGATGGTGTCTGGATATGTTCATCAGTTCCTATTGGAAGTCCTGGGATACCCGCTGGCATCTCGTGTGAATCTTCTGTATCATGAGTCTCTTCTTCATGCATAGAGTCACGAATAACATGAACCTTGTGTGTATGGTGAGCCGTATGATGGAAATGATGCTCATAATGTGCGAAACCTGCAAGAAACGTAAAGACCCATCTCATAAGCACATACACAAAAATTGCCATGATGATGATTACTAATACTGATATCATATCCGTAACCAATCCAAGGACTGGATTTTGAATAGAAAAATGTAGCCCTTCACCAGCTTTAGCAAAATCAACAGCAGCAACTTGTCCCAGATTTTCTGGATCAAGCGGATAGGTATCCATGTTATCAGTAATGTTATCTCCATCAGTATCTTTTTTTGAAATATCGCTACCTAGATACCCTTCGACTCTATCACTGAGACCGTCGCCATCTGTGTCTTTACCAATTGATGAAACACTTTTATCAAGAGGTGCTTCATCTCGTCCATCTAAAACCATATCACCGTCAGTATCACTATTAAGTGGGTCAGCACCCTGAGCAAGCTCTTCTCCATCTAAAATACTATCTCTGTCAGTGTCTGGGTTCTTAGGATTCATTCCATGCTTGAGTTCATAACTATCAGGAACTCCATCTTTATCAAAGTCTCGCGGCCCAATTCCAAATGCATCACGAATATGGTCGCTCAGTGTATAGTCTGGCTCAAATCTTTCTTTTAATTCAGCTTTTGTAAGATTATGACTATCATACTTACTCGTATCAGAAACATCAGGTATACCATCAAGATCACTATCAGGGAGCTTCATCCCAAAAGATTCGAGCATTCGTTGCCATAAAGAAATGTGAGTATCTGCTTCAGGAACTGCTGCGCTTTTAGCTGCGAAGTATTCATCAAACCAGCCCCTGTCACGTAAACCGTCCCAATCTCTGTATTCCACATCTTGCACATACTTTTCTGGCTCAGTACGAAGTATAGTAAACAACCATGTGTACTTAAACCAAAGCAGCACGTCATATATTCTATTAAAAAGATAATCTATGGAAATGGACATAGTAAAGTCCCTGTAAGTTACAGTGTGTATCTATATGGTACCACAACCTGTGCTTTTGTTTTTATGTGTTATCCAGTATCTAAATACAGTTTCAAACCAATTTCTCAAATTCTTTTCCAATAGTAAACAAAACATTTTCTGCCATATGTGGAGCGATGAATTGCATTCCAAGTGGAAGACCATTCGTTGTCTTTCCTGAAGGAATTGAGATTGCAGGAACTCCAACGATATTAACTGGTACCGTGAATATATCAGCAAGATACATAGCTAGTGGGTCGTGTGACTTCTCCCCGATTGCAAATGCCGGTATTGGTGAAGTAGGGGTTGCGATAACATCGATATCCTTAAATACTCGGGCGAATTCTTTCTTGAGCATATCTCGTACAAGGTTAGCCTTGTTATAGTAAGCATCATAGTATCCAGATGAAAGCACATAAGTACCGAGTAAGATTCGACGGCGAACTTCTGGTCCGAATCCAGCAGTTCGTGACTCAAAGTAACTCCTGATACTTGTCTCTCCTGGATGAGAGAGTCCATAACGAATACCATCATATCGTGCGAGGTTACTCGATACTTCTGCAAACATAATCACATAATAAACAGAGAGTGCCTTTTCAAGATGATTAATAGTAATATCCTTGACTGTGTATCCTGCTTGCTTAAGTTTCTCTATTGAAGAATTAAAATTCTCAAGCACTTCAGAGTCTACTCCATCTTTTGAAATAAATGTTTGTGGCACACCGATTACTTTCTTAATATCTTTAGTCGGATTGTCGGATTGTCGGATTTTCTCTGGCAAAGAAGTACTATCATGCTCATCGTGCCCTGTAATTATCTTGTATACCTCTTCAGCATCTTCTACAGAATGTGCAAACGGTCCAATCTGATCAAGTGAACTCCCCATAGCCATAAGACCATAACGAGATACATCCCCATAAGTTGTTTTAAGCCCTACAAGCCCACAGAATGAGGCTGGTTGTCTGATAGATCCTCCGGTATCTGATCCAAGAGATACTGGTACACCGCCGTACGCAACAACTGCCGCTGACCCACCTGATGACCCTCCTGCAACTTTTGTAATATCAATTGGGTTCTTTGTTACACCGTACGCCGAATTCTCAGTTGAGCCACCCATCGCGAATTCATCCATGTTAGCGCGACCAAGTAAGATAGCTCCTGCAGCTTTCAATTTCTTCACAACGGTTGCGTCATATGTTGCTACGTAGTGCTCGAGAATCTTTGATCCTCCTGTCGCAACTTCACCCTGTACCAAAATATTATCTTTAAGAACAATTGGAACACCTGTAAGAACTGTCGCTGTTTTATCGGTGAACATTTCTTTTGCTTTAGCAATCTGTGATTCAACAAGTGTATCTGAATACATTCCAAGTAATGCATGAACATCCTTTTCCTTTTCGTTAATTACATTTTTAGCATTTTCAACAAGCGCTTCAATAGTAAGCGCCCCACTTTTTAATTCTTCATGTAATTGTCGTAATGTTTTTTGCATAAGTTTTTTGTATGTTCTACCCGCTATACGCTACTGACTACACACTATTTTAAAACTTGTTCCACCTCCACATAACCATCCTTTACCTTTGGAGCATTCGCAAGAATTGCATCAGTATTAGAACCAGTCGGACGGGTTACTACATCCTCTCGTACCACATTAAAAACATCTTCCTCTCCACGAGTAAGTTCCCCCTCAATAGAGTTGATTTCTGAAATATAGCCAAGAATTGCCTGCATATCAGCAAGCATCTGTGCTTTTTCATCTGGCGCAATATCGATTCGTGCAAGCTTTGAAAGATTATCGAGTTCGAGTTCTGTAAATGACATAAATGTGATTATAGCATGTTTTTAAATTCTTCCTCAGTAACGATTGTAATGTTAAATTTTTGAGCGTCGTCATACTTACTTCCAGCACTTTCTCCAGCCAAAAGATAACTAGTTCTACTTGATACACTGCTTGCGACTTTTCCTCCATTATCTTCGATTAATTTCTTTGCTTCATCACGAGAAAGCGTTGGTAAGGTGCCAGTAATCACAAATGTTTTATTAAACAACTTTCCATCTGGCGCAACTTCTTCATGATTTATTGTGAGATGAGTTAGGAGTTTGCTTACAAGCTCCTTTGATTTTTGACTTTTAAAATAAGAAACGAGTGCTTCAGCAACTTTCACTCCAACACCCTCTACATGAGAGAGTTCTTCAATGTCTGCGCTCTGTAATCGTTCAAATGACCTAAAATGTTTTGCAATATCTTTTGCGGTCTGCTCACCCACATGACGAATACCAAGTGAATAAATAAATCTGTGAAGTGACACCATGCGAGAACTATGTATAGAAGCCAAAATATTATCTGCAGACTTCTCACCAAAGCCTTCTAGTGGAGCAATATCTTCTTTTTTTAAATCATAAATAGACGCAGCATCTGTTATAAGACCAATATCATGGAATGTCTCAATAATTTTTTCACCGAGTCCATCAATATTCATGCCTTTCTTGCTTACAAAATGTGTAAGCCCTTCTAGATGCTTCGCAGGGCATTCATCATTTTTACAGTACCACGCAGCAGATTCAGTTTTCCCAAGTGATTCTTTTACTAATACACTTCCGCATTCAGGACATTCTGTTGGCATTAGATATGCTTTAGCGCTCTTTGGACGAAGCTCTTTAATTACATCAAAAATTTCAGGTATCACATCCCCAGCTTTTCGTAGACTAACTGTGTCCCCTACTCGCACGTCGAGTCGCTTGATTTCCTCTTCATTATGAAGCGTCGCTCGTGCAACCGTTGAACCTGCAAGTAATACCGGCTTTAATTCAGCGACAGGTGTTACAGCACCAGTTCTACCAACTTGGCACGTAATAGAAAGTAATTGCGTTGCAACAACTTCAGCAGGGAACTTATATGCAATACCACCACGTGGTGACTTTGCGGTGTATCCAAGCGTATCCCAAATACGTCGCTCATTTATTTTTATCACTAGTCCATCTATACCATAATCTTGCTTATCTTTTTTAGAAACCCATGTATCATAAAATTTCTGCACTTCTTTAAGGTTTACACACACCTTTCTGTCAGGGTTAACCAAGAAGCCGTACTTCTCAAGCGCTTTAAGTTCTTCTTCTTGAGTATCATAATCACCACCTTCTATATCGTACGAATATATTTGAATATTACGAGTTGCAACAATCTTTGGATCAAGTTGCCGTAAAGTCCCCGCACTTAAGTTACGTGTATTAGCATACAGTGGAAGACCTTCTGTTTCTCGTTCTTTATTAATTCGAACCAAGTCTTTCTTTTTCATCCATGCTTCACCAATGACAGTAATAGATACTTTTTCAGGTAATATAAGTGGGATAGCTTTTACTGTTTTAATATTTTCTGTAATATCTTCACCAACTTCACCATCCCCTCGCGTGGCAGCACGGGTAAGCTTGCCGTTCTCGTATGTCATTACCACCTTTAAACCATCTATCTTCATTTCAACAACATATGTTGGAATAACGTGAACTTCACTTTTATTAAGTAGTGTCAGATTTCTTTCTTCCCATGAGGCGAGCTCATTAAAATTAAATACGTTATCGAAACTCCACTGCTTAATTGTATGTGTTACTTTTTCAAATTTATCTAAGACATGGCCTCCAACACGCTTCGTTGGAGAAAGAGGTGAGTCAAACTGCGGGTAAGTCTCTTCTAGGGTACTTAACTCACGCATCAAGCTATCGTACACCTCGTCAGCAATGGTTGGCGCGTCGTGCACATGATATAACACTCGATGATGCTCTAAAGTCGCTCTCAATTCTTCGATTCTTTTCTTAGCAGAAGTTGCATCCATATTGGGTCAGTTTATCACAAAAAACCTTGTAAATAAAAGGCTGCTTGACTATTGAATGATAGTTGTATTAACAACAGCTCTTTCAATTGCATTTCCTGTACCTTCACATGATGAGTACCCTTGGGCTATGACCTGCCTAAATGAAGCTGTCTTACTAACAGTAACCTTAGCACAGCGATACAGGTGTCTTGTCCCCAATGTATCTTCTGGGTCAAGACCTAAATCCATTTGCATATTAAAACTAGAAGTTACACCATACTCTTTGTCTGGCAATGATGTGAGTGGATTTGTAAAATAATATGCGTAATTATAATCTGTTATTGTAAAATGTGGATTAAAATTAGGATTTCCTCCTTCTGCGAAAATCTGACTTTGACCACACGTTATACCATCTTTTGTTAAATCTGGGGTAAGAGGAGGAATTTCTGCTTGTCGTTTAGTATTTATATAACTAATGACTGAATCAATATAATCATATGGGGCGCTTAAATCTTCTAGCCCCGCTGGGGTTGTAGAGCTGGACGGGAATATCCCGAGACCGTCATTTGATACATATGTATCATCAATAGTTATTGCACAGGAAACAGCGTCATCTGCTGCATAGTATGCAGCCTGTGTCTGTTTATACACCTTGGAAAAGTACTGTTGCTTAGTGAGGAGTGCTAGTGCACCAGTTGTCACAAACAATACAAGCGTAGCTATAAGCATAGTAAAAGGCAGAATAAAACCTTTAACGATAATTTTTTTATTGCGTTTTTTTGTAATAAAATACATAGAAATAAAAATTATGGGCGCGCATGCATAAATCGTGTTATTTTCACATTGTGAGAAACTCCATTGAGTGCCTTAAAGCTTACATTTGAAGTAATACGCAAGTCGTCACTATACTCTGTATCTGCATCCCCAGTCTCAAATGTACTTAACTGCTCTATGGTCACTGTTCTGGCATATTGTTTAGGTTGGACTAATCCTCCCGCAACAATGTGAGCAGGCACACCACTACAAACATAGCTAGTAGACGTTGCAGTAACTGTCGTATACATGATGTAACCCGTTTGGCTATCTACTCCTGCGCCGAGATTCTCTCTCCCGTCTTTATATACTCCTCCACCTGTTGTACTTGCAACCAAAATTGAAGTTGAAGTTGATACTGGAACTAAATACTTACAACTAGCTATTGATGCATCATATCTTGGGAGTGGTTGAGTAATGGTAGCGTCTTGGAAACTTTTAACATCAAAAGCACACCCATTAGCATTCCCGTGGTCCACAGATGTATACACCGGCTGACCATCATTAGGTAAAAAACATGATGTCTGAGTTGGATCTGCTGGGTCTATTTTTACACTTGATAATTTAGTCTTAAATAATCTCCAAGCAGTTTGACCCGTAGTCATCTCGTCTGTGCGAGGATAACAGTACCCACCAAGTTCAGTAGAAGACGCATTTTTCTTACAATAAATATAGAGCGAATCATACTGATTCTGAAGCAATTCAACCGCTTCTTCAGCTAAATATGTTGCCACGATTGTATCTTTTGTGAGTCTCGCATATCCTGATGAACTAATGGTGACTGAGAGTGGCCCAATGATAACAAGAGAAAGCACCGCAATTGATGCAAGTGTTTCAAGAAGTGTGAATCCTTTAATTGTTTTTTTGAAAAATGTCATATACGTTTCTACTTGTTTGTTATTTATTATCTAATTCACGCGCAGAAACAACAGTCTGAATATCAAAAGTTGCAGGAGGGGTACCTGCCTTAAGTGGTCGAGTAACTCCTGATAAGAAAATTGTCACCATAGGTTGTTTATAATCAATTGAATCACCATCATCACTTGTTCCTGAAGAAGTATTAGCACCATCAATATAGAAACGTAATGATGAAATATACACATCATCTGAAGTCATTTGAAGTATTGTTGTTGTACCTAAATAAGGATATACATCTTTATAGAGAACCCCTTTACTTACATAATATGCCACACGATCTAGATCATTTGTTGCATCAGATGGTTTAAAAATAAGTACACTACATTGAGGTCCTGTTGGTTGACAATTCCTACGAATTGTAGGGACTGTTGCAATACTTGCAAGTGCCCCAACTGGTGTAGTAGATGTTCCATAAAAATCAGACCCAAAGCGAATCTCTCGGGTAACCGTCTGCGTAGAGAGATTCATATTGTCTAAAATTGCCTGTGTCTCTTGGAGTCTTGCGTTCACCGACTGTGCATTAAGGAGTGCACCAAGAGATAAGGTCGCAATAGAAGAAAATAACCCTAACACAACTAGTATTTCCACAAGTGAATATCCCTTTAGCTTATTATTTTTGAAAAGTGTTGTACTCATATTAATTACATGTTGCTGTACGTTTTGTTATCATGCCTGACTTATACACAAGTATAGATTTTACAAAACCAGGCTCTGGCGACCGAAATGAATCAAATTGTATGCAAGCTGCCGCATAATCAGTAGATGTTGAATTGTTAATATAAATATGAGCAGCTTGCTTTGGTCGAGTAAAAGAAACGGTAAGTGTATTAATTGCTGGACTGTTTGCTGTGTTACAAAAAAAGACTGAAGGTGCTGTTGTTGCGACACATAACTTCCCAATTGCATGCTTGTTGGTTATCATTTGTAATGATTCTTTCTCATTTATTGGAATGGTATCATAGAGACCATTCCCAATACTTATTGCACGAGTCGGATCTGCTATTGCTCGATCTTTAAATTTAAGTATCTGCGACGAACTCGCACGATTAAAAAAAACCCCTGCTCCGCCAAACGTATTATTAAGCGAATTAATACTACTTCCTTGCAATTGAACCTCACGAATAAGAAGTTCTGCTTGATATGTATTTTCGGCTAATGATATTCGCATAAGCGACTGTGGCCCACCTGACATAGTTATACCGAGAATCATTGCCATAATTGATATCGTTACGATTAATTCAACAAGTGTAAAACCTTTTTTTATTGAACTAGCAAAAAATACTTTCCGTAAGGACATACATATATAATAGCACTAACATCGTTAGATAATGCTCATACAACAAGGATACCTGTGAACAGCGGTAAGTAAAGTTCACTAAAACTGGAACATAAACACATCAATACCTGTGAATAACACAAACAGGAACCCTAGAACTATAAACGGTACAAAGGGAATAGCGGTATACCCCTTCTTCTTAGTAAGGACAAATTTAACATAAAGCCCCCATAAAGCTCCTGTCCATACAGAAATCATAAGCACAGCAAACCCCTGTAACGATCCGAAGAATGCCCCTACTCCAAAGAATAGAATGACATCTCCAAACCCTAATCCCTTTCCTTTAGTTACTAACCAGATAAGAAGAAATGGGAGAGCGACAAATAGTGGGGAGAGAATTGTGGTGAGGCTTGGATCTTCAATAACTCTCAAGACAAACATACCACCACACAATACTAAGAAGGCAGAAAGGAATTGAATTGGTATATATGAATGAGCTCTATCATATAAAGCCATAACACCTAGCACAATAAAGAGTGCTGTGTAGTAAACAAGCCAGAGTAAGCTAATAAACATTGACACCTGACCAACCAAGATACATTTATAGAGAAGAAGAAAAGTAATCCCAAAAAGCACTTCAACGACAAGCGCAGATACTCCATACGAGCTTTTACAGTATCTACACTTACCACCGAGGAAAAGATAAGAGAAAATTGGAACCAGGTCAGAAACGCGAAGTGCCTCTCCGCAGGAGAGGCACTTGCTACGTCCTTTCATAATAGGTGCTACGTGTAGTCGTGAAGCAACAACTTGTGCAAAACTTCCAATAGATGCACCGTAAATGAAAGCTAAGATAGACAACACAATTAACAGTTTCCTACTAAAGAATTATTGCTGAGACGTAATATCGAAGATACAGTCGTTGATAGCAATACAAGTTGTAGTTGAGTTTTCTGTGTAGATTGAGATACCTAGAGCACTTGATACAGCGGCTGTAGAACTTGAAGCTTCGAAGTCTGTTCCGGTGATACTGTTAGGAGCTTGACCCCCTCCAGTTGTTGAAGCCATACTAGCAAATGGAATTTGGTTACCAGTAGCTACACGAGTTCCAACCATGTAGTTACCGTTGTATACAGCACAAAGTGGGATAGCGAGCTGATCAGTAAGGTCAGCACCTTTACAGTCACGGTCAGTTTCAAGAGCAGGACCGTACACTTCTAGCTTAACACCGAAGTGATATGCGAAGATTTGACTCTGAGCACCAGTAGATGACGCTGTGTAATATGTGTAAAGGAATGAGTCACGCTGATTAGATGTTGTAGAAGCAGCAAACGTTGGAAGAACAGGCATGAACTGAGGAGAAAGTGCAGAGAGAGTTGTCGGGTACTGTGCTGAGTTAGATTCAGCGTACTGTTCAAACGCAAGCTGTGTACTCTTTAGTTCGGCAATCTTCTTAGCATCACGAGCCTTCTTACGAGCACTCTGAATAGGTGCAGCAATAATTGTTGAAAGGAGACCAATGATGGCGATAACCACGAGAAGCTCAATAAGGGTGAATCCACGGAAACTATTTTTTGTAAATGTGTTTGACATAATTTTTTCTATCTTTTGTAGATAGTACTAAGTATATACCTAATTACAACATAAACACATCAATACCTGTGAATAACACAAACAGGAACCCTAGAACTATAAACGGTACAAAGGGAATAGCGGTATACCCCTTCTTCTTAGTAAGGACAAATTTAACATAAAGCCCCCATAAAGCTCCTGTCCATACAGAAATCATAAGCACAGCAAACCCCTGTAACGATCCGAAGAATGCCCCTACTCCAAAGAATAGAATGACATCTCCAAACCCTAATCCCTTTCCTTTAGTTACTAACCAGATAAGAAGAAATGGGAGAGCGACAAATAGTGGGGAGAGAATTGTGGTGAGGCTTGGATCTTCAATAACTCTCAAGACAAACATACCACCACACAATACTAAGAAGGCAGAAAGGAATTGAATTGGTATATATGAATGAGCTCTATCATATAAAGCCATAACACCTAGCACAATAAAGAGTGCTGTGTAGTAAACAAGCCAGAGTAAGCTAATAAACATTGACACCTGACCAACCAAGATACATTTATAGAGAAGAAGAAAAGTAATCCCAAAAAGCACTTCAACGACAAGCGCAGATACTCCATACGAGCTTTTACAGTATCTACACTTACCACCGAGGAAAAGATAAGAGAAAATTGGAACCAGGTCAGAAACGCGAAGTGCCTCTCCGCAGGAGAGGCACTTGCTACGTCCTTTCATAATAGGTGCTACGTGTAGTCGTGAAGCAACAACTTGTGCAAAACTTCCAATAGATGCACCGTAAATGAAAGCTAAGATAGACAACACAATTAACAGTTTCCTACTAAAGAATTATTGCTGAGACGTAATATCGAAGATACAGTCGTTGATAGCAATACAAGTTGTAGTTGAGTTTTCTGTGTAGATTGAGATACCTAGAGCACTTGATACAGCGGCTGTAGAACTTGAAGCTTCGAAGTCTGTTCCGGTGATACTGTTAGGAGCTTGACCCCCTCCAGTTGTTGAAGCCATACTAGCAAATGGAATTTGGTTACCAGTAGCTACACGAGTTCCAACCATGTAGTTACCGTTGTATACAGCACAAAGTGGGATAGCGAGCTGATCAGTAAGGTCAGCACCTTTACAGTCACGGTCAGTTTCAAGAGCAGGACCGTACACTTCTAGCTTAACACCGAAGTGATATGCGAAGATTTGACTCTGAGCACCAGTAGATGACGCTGTGTAATATGTGTAAAGGAATGAGTCACGCTGATTAGATGTTGTAGAAGCAGCAAACGTTGGAAGAACAGGCATGAACTGAGGAGAAAGTGCAGAGAGAGTTGTCGGGTACTGTGCTGAGTTAGATTCAGCGTACTGTTCAAACGCAAGCTGTGTACTCTTTAGTTCGGCAATCTTCTTAGCATCACGAGCCTTCTTACGAGCACTCTGAATAGGTGCAGCAATAATTGTTGAAAGGAGACCAATGATGGCGATAACCACGAGAAGCTCAATAAGGGTGAATCCACGGAAACTATTTTTTGTAAATGTGTTTGACATAATTTTTTCTATCTTTTATAGATACGTTTTAGTATATACCCATACTATTTCAAAAAACAAGTAATTAGCTAAATATATGTGGATAAGTTGTCAAATTATTCTGTAAAATAATGAATTGAAATAACTCAAAGCTCCAAACTGGTACGTTATTTTAGATAAGGAGTTGAAATTTAAACTCACATGTCACCTAATTACTTAATAGCATCTGAAAGTGAGTACATCGGCAGAAGAATCGCAGAAACAAGTACACCTACACCTACACCAAGACTTACAATCATAGCAGGCTCAATAAGACCAATCATACTATCAATAGCAGTGTCTAGTTCACGGCGATAGAATGTTGCAAGATTTTTCAAGATATACGCAAGTTCTCCGGTTTCTTCACCGATATGCACCATTTGAACAAGAATGTTCGGGACAAGAGGCTCTTCATAAAGTGCTTTTGAAAACGATTTACCAGTTTGTACTTTTTGGGAGACTCTCCCCATGAGTTGCTTATATACTCTATTTTCAAGAATAGATGTTGTAATATCGAGTGATTTAACAATTGGCACACCGTTTGAAAGCATCGTGTTCATGTTATCCGCCAAGTGCTGTAAGAAGATTTTTTGAACAACGTCCTTAAATACAGGTACTTTCATAGTGAATTCATCAACCTTATATCCACCCTCTTCTGTATTTTTCCATCTAATGAAAAAGAAAATCCCAACACCAATCATTGGGAAAGTGATTGGGCCATACTTAACGAACAGATCAGAAACAAACAATACCATTCTAGTAACAAGTGGGAGTGTGGCACCTTCTTCTGCGAACATTTTAGCCATTTTTGGAACCACAAAAGTAAGCATACCAATCATAATTGCGAAGAATGTTCCAATAACGAAACTCGGATATGTAAGAGCTTTCTTTATTTTTTGTGAGAGTTCATAGTTACGATCAAGATAATCCGCCAAGTATAAGAACACTTCGTTAAGTTTCCCGCTTTCTTCACCCGCTTTTACCATGTTCACATAAAAATTCGAGAAAAGCTCAGGTCGCTTAGTGAGAGCGTCAGAAAGAGAGATACCTGACTCTATATCATCCGCAACAGCCATAATCTCTTCTTGAAGCGTTTTATTTTCATTTTCCTGTGCAAGAAGCCGAAATGCACGAAGTGCAGAAACTCCCGCTTCAAAGAGTGTTGCAACTTGGCGTGAAAAAAGCACCACATCTTTTGGCTTGATTTTTTGTTTAAAAAATTTCGAATTCGTAACCGCTGCGATAACATTATTCTCTTTATCAACCTTTTCTTTAACTTCAAGAATTGTCTTTATACCCTTACTTTGGATAAGTATAATAGCATTATCAAGCGACGTTGCATCAACGTCTGCCTCTTCCTTGTTACCATTATCATTTAACCAAGAATAGTGATATAGCATATATTACTTTATAGAAGTCTATCAAATAGAGCTCGTCTTCTTGCGAACCCATACGCAACATCACGTGCAACAATTCCTCGTCGCACAAGATCTGCAAGGAATCTATCAAGATCGATCATGCCATCCTTTGCCCCTGTCTCAATAACGTTATCAATTTCATTTGTTCTATTTTCACGAATAAGATTTGAAACAGCTCCAGTATTCAAAAGTAACTCAAAAATAGGAGTTAGACCTCCAGAAGTTGTTTGTATAAGGTGCTGTGAAAGCACACCTATAAGCGAAGAGGCAAGCTGAAGTCTAATTTGATTCTGCTGATCTCCCGGGAACGAGTCAATAATACGGTCAATAGTCTGAGCAGCTGAGTTACTGTGGAGTGTCGCCAACACTAAGTGCCCTGTTTCTGCTGCAGTAACTGCAGTTTGCATAGTATCTCTATCACTCATTTCACCAATCATTATCACATCCACATCTTGTCGCAATGAATGCAAAAGTGCTGAAGTAAAGCTAGAAGTATCAATACCAACCTCACGTTGCTCGATTAGAGATTTTTCTTGATCAAAATGAAACTCAACTGGGTCTTCAATTGTTAATACATGTCTTTTGGATTCGGAATTAATCTGTTGAACCATGGCAGCTAAAGTTGTTGATTTTCCTTGCCCTACAGAACCCACAACAAGGAAGAACCCTTGTCGTTCTCGAGAAATATGAATGAGTTGCTCCGGCAGCCCAAGCTCTGCAAGTGACCTTACTTTCGGAATAAGTCGAAGCGTGACAGCAATAACACCTTTCTGGAAACATGCATTACCTCGAAGACGATACTCATTCCGATGTTCATAGGCAAAATCAAGCTCCTGAGTCACCACGAAGTTCGTTAACTGCTTCTCCTCTATCATCTCATGAAGAAAACCAAGTGTATGCTCCGCAGTTAACTCTGGCTTTCGAGTAAGTGGGATAAGCTCACGATTTATTCTTAAAATAGGTGGATGCCCGACGGTAAAGTGAATATCTGACCCATTCTCTTTTACAAGAGTCATTACAATATCGTCAAGTTCAGTTTTATAATTCATGGTAGAGGTAATGAAGAAATTTAGTCACAAAGCGCACAGCCTTATAGAGTGAAGTATACCAAGCAAGTTAATAAGTACAATTGGATAACTATGGACAGTTTGTAGAGTTTAGTAATATATAAATACAAATACAGCTTACATGAATTATTTTCTGTATTGAAAGTCTACTGTCACTGACTAAAATCAATATTTTACAGTTCTGCCAGATCAATAAATGGAATGAGCCCACCCATGCATTTAATCATTGCATCTTCTTTAATACTTATCATCCCATTCTTACGTGCAATTTCACGAATCGCTTCCTCACCCTTACTGCGCAATATAGCTTCTTCAATTTCATCTGTTATTGAAAGTACTTCAAATACAGGAACTCGACCTTTCATACCAGTTGGGAACTGTGTATTACCCACTGCTTCATAAAGTGGCCTATCAATTTGGAATTCCTTTTTAAACTCATCAGGTAAATCAGCAAACTGCTTTTGAACCATCTCCTTAAGAGATGCAGTCATTTCCATAGGTTTGCCACAATCATCTGCAATTCTACGAGAAAGTCGTTGACCTAAAGCGGCAATCAAAACCGGGGCAATAAGGTATGACTCAATACCCATATCAAGAAGTCGTGTGATTACACCAATAGACGTGTTGGTGTGGATTGTTGAAAATACCAAGTGACCAGTGAGCGCTGCCTGGATAGCAAGCTGAGCAGTCTCACCATCACGAATTTCTCCCACCATGATTACATCAGGGTCCTGACGAAGAATAGAACGAAGTCCTGAGGCGAAGGTATACCCGATATCTGGGAACACCTGTGATTGGTTCATACCTCCCACGTTATATTCCACCGGATCCTCGAGTGACACCACATTCTTGTGATCACGGTCGATTTCATTGAGCATCGAATAAAGAGTTGTTGTCTTTCCTGATCCTGTAGGTCCTGAGATAAGTACCATTCCATACGGAGCACCGAGAGCTGCACGAATTTGAGTCATCTGTAATGTAGAAAAACCAAGATCATTTAGGAGTTTTACTCCTTTAATACTATCGAGAATACGGATTACGATCTTTTCACCGTAATAACCTGGGAATGATGACACACGGTAGTCGATCTTTCGATCTCCGAATTTTGTACTAAAACGCCCGTCTTGTGGCTTTCGTTTTTCATCTAGCTTCATGCCACAAAGAATCTTAATACGGGCAATAATCATCGGGTGAAGTTTAGCAGGAAGAGCTGCAATCTGTTCTAGTCGACCGTCCATACGCACACGAGTACGCACAGAAAGTCCGATGTGTTCAATATGGATATCAGATGCTGTGTTATCAATGGCATAACGCAAAATCGTACTAAAAATTTCAGGTATTGGGAGTTTTGCAAGATTTTTATCTAGTAATCCACTTGTATTTTCTAGATCTATTTCTCCATCATCTTCTTCATCGTCATCTAATTTGTCATCCTCTTTAGAAACATATGAAAGTACTTCATTATCCACCTGATCTGTTACACTAGCCTTCTCTTCAAGATCGTCTGCTGAAATAATACCGAAATGTTTCTTAAATGCATCATAGGTAATAAGATACACTTTGTACGCCTGATGATCAGCTCCGAATAAAAACTGAAGACTTGCAAGCACATTCCCGTGTTCAGGGTCTACCACCCCCACAAGAAGCACTTCATCTTTCATCTCAAGTGGTACAGCCAAAAATTGCTTAGACTGCACAATATTAATGTATTTAGTTAAATCTTTATTATCTCCGATGTCCCCACGGTAAATTGGGAGGCCATGAAGGGTACTTCTCACTTCTGTTATCTCATCACTTGTAATGTTTTTCTTCGCAAGTAAATCATCAACAAGAACACCCTCTGTCGAGGATACACTTGCATCGATTTCTTTAGGTTCGATTTCGGTTAACATATTGTGACTAACAAAAAGGTCAAGGAGCAACATACGGGACAAAAGGATCCTCACGTCCTCGTGAATCTGTTAAAGGCACTTTAATAGGAAGCTCCGTAAATGAGTTAAAAAGATCTTTTTCCGTAAATGCTAAATCTTTTTTAGAAAGATTAACTTTTTGTGAAGGATTAACAAGTGCTGAAGCTGCTTTTTGCATTTTAGTACCATAAACACCAACGCTCGCCTCAGAGATGACTGGAGTTGGGTCAGGCTTTGGTCCTCTTACAAAAATACCAAACAAGAAATATCCTGTGTACGCTATTAAGCCTACGATGATGATTCCTGTTACAACTGCATTTAATTTTGAAAGACTAATTTGCATATATATTATCGTTTTAAGTAATACACTCTAAAAGTAACTGACATAGTAAGAGCCTCCTTATCAAACACAGCGTTCCCTGGTTCAGCAGTTTGCCCCTCTATCGGGCGTTTGATTGATATTGCTGTCACAGAATAGAATCGCATATTTTTTTCGAATGCTGCCATAAGTCGCTTAAAAGCAGGGTATCTGGCCTTGAGGTTAAAGGTGACATTGTACGCCCCCATATCAGAAGAACGATATCTCGTATCCTCAGTTACAAGCACATTACTAATAGGTACTTCTGCCTTATCAGCAATTGCCTTAACTTCATTAATTAATTTTAATTTATCAACCTGATTAGGTAGCATGATTTGCATTCTAGCAATCGTACTTGTTGATACAGCAAGATAATCTGAGTTTAACTTTGCGGCACCTCGCTCTACTTCTGAAATCTGAGTAAGTGCATTAGTATAAGTCACACTCTGAGCCTGCAGACTTGGAATTGTATCTTTCGGTGTCCACACAAGCCCCGGGACTGGATTAAAGGCAGGTATATAGAAACCATAATACAAGAAGGCTGTTGTGAGAACTATGAGTAATGTAAATATCTTTGGTGACATAGTAATGTTTATTATGGTGTAGTTGTTGCAGAAGCCGGCTTAACTGGGGTCGAAGTTGAAACAGCAAATGGATCCAAAAATACAATTTCATCAGGAAGTACACCTTGTACGAAAATCGGTGTTGATACTTTTATCTTAACTGCATTACCTGCGTCTGTAAGATTATTAGCTGATGGCTTTGGAGCAACCTTACTGTATTCTCGTAAGTTTAAGGACTCCAATTGCTGGATAAGTGCACGGTAGTTGTTTGTAACCACAGAAAACTCAATAACATACCCTGCACCATTTATGGTTTGCGTTAATGAAAAATCATCAAAATATACTTGGTTTTCAACAACGTTTTCCAAAAACTTTAATGGTGATCTTGGTGAGATATATGACTTAAGTGCTGTATCTAATGAAGCAAATTTAACTGACAATATCTGCATCTCATCAAATGGGTAGGTTTTAAATTGTGCGTCTTTTTCACCAATAAGAGTTTTCTGCTTTTCTATATTTGAAGATAGATAGACCATATACGAGTACAGAATAACTGAAGTAATTACTGACAAAATGGCAACTACAGTTAGTACTAGCTGAATACAAGCCATAATAGATATAGGCTTTCCTTCTGACCGTTCACGTAAAATAAGCAGTGGAGATGTTGATGGTTCCCCTTGAACTGGTGCAATAGCTGTTCCTGGTGCTACAGTACCTGGCGCTACCGCTGCCTGGCTTCCTTGTGGTGCTATTTGTCCTGGAGAAAATGAGAATGCCATGAGTAGGTTAAATTAAGAAATTAATTTTTTAAGTGCACACCCGAGTGCAACAGCATATGTTGGACCAACTCGCTCCATCATTTCTGTTAAGAACTCTGGTACTATCACCTGCTCAAACGGTGTTACAATTCTCCCGGCAATATGAACTGTCTTACTGTACGTAGTAAGCATGCCTGGTACTCTTGCCCCACCACCTGTTAAAATTATTCCTTCTATAGTCTGATTATACTTTCTTTCGTACATAAGCGATAGTCTTGCGACCTCTCCAAAAAGTGGATAACTCGATAATTCAAGGATATCTTTTAAGTATGGATTAGCTTCATCACCCTTATATCCAAAAACTCTCTTTGATTCTTCTGCTGTGTCTACTGTTATTGATAATGCACGAGATAGTTGCATCGTACTTTCTTGTGACCCACGTGTAATAACGTGCATGTCTAAAACAATACCCTGATACACGAGTGAGAGCGTTGTGCTTTCTGCTCCAATGTCCACATACATCACCATGCTATGTGTGTGTGGTGGTGAACTACGCAATAGACTATACCCATGTATCTCATATTCAACATTTCGTAAATCTAATTTTTTAACCAGACTATCATATGCAATGAGTGTTGAATTGTTGACTGCGGCAAGCACCACGTTTGCTGATTTATCATCAGTACTGAATTTAACTGTTTCTGGCACATGCCACCAGTCCATTTGTACTTCAGTGAGTGGAATTGGGATATATTTTCTGGCTTCTAGTGGCATCATGGTGCGTAACTGCTCGTCAGGAACTTTTGGTACATGGACAAGTGAAACATAGGCTCCTTGTGGATCAATTGCAATAACGGTATTTCTAGCAGTAATTTTTGCCTCTTTAAATAAATCCTGGATTGCCTCGAGTAGCTTTTCTTCACCCAAATGTGCACCTTGACCAATTTTAAGGCCGGCATATGGCCCAAGTGCCACTTCACCATATGTATCAAGAATGATTTTATTTTTTTCTCTGCGAAGTTGTACAACTTTCACGGCTGAAGTTCCAATATCCAGACCAATCGCTTGTGCAAGTTCGTCTTTACTGAAAAGGTGAAACATACACTTGTAGTATATACTATCTTTCTGTATTTTTTCTTTATAAACTATATAGATATGTGGATGATTACAAAGCTACTTTCACAATCCGTCTCAAAAATATCTTTACTACTTTTCCCGGTTAATTGTTACCTTTGTAAAAGTGATACAGACCAATTGCCGCTCTGCAAACCCTGTTCTAAAACATTAACTAAATCAATCGAAACACCTGCACCTTTTATTATCAGTCTCTACTCCTTTAGAGACCATCGTATTAAGCGTATAGTTCACGCTACTAAATATTTTCACAGGAAAGATCTTATTGTACCCTTAGCGAAAATTGTTGCTCAGGAAATTCCACAAGTTAAAAATAGAGATTATATGTTAGTGCCTATTCCGATGCCAAAACTACGAAAACTACTGCGAGGATACAACCACGCTGAAGTACTTGCACAATTTGTAGGCAAAGAACTTAATCTACCTGTTAAAAGTCACTATCTTTCGTATAGTGGGCCCGTCACAAAAAGAAGACAAGTGGCCACTCATTCAAGACATGAGAGATTGATAAACAGAAAAAACACTTTCTTGGCACACCCTGATGTACAACATAAAGACATTATCTTACTTGATGATGTTACAACAACAGGGGCTACCCTTATTGAAGCGAGGAAAGTTCTGCTAGAAAAGGGCGCTTCAAGCGTTAGCGCGTACACAATAGCACACTAATACTACAAAAGGCGGGCGCTACGCGCCCACCTTTTGTATGTCCAATTCGAATATTCTTATTTCTTACTAAACATCATTGTTCCTGAAGCATTCTTTAATACAAGTGATGCTCCATCTAATGTATATGAACTAGTATTCATAAGTTGTGCTGAATACTCAGCCTCTTTTGACCCCTCACAGAACATCATAGTAGACATAAACTGTCCAAATGTGATTGAGCTACTTGCACCAAGAGTATACTTACCACCTACACCATTACAGTCTGTTGTACTATTTACTCGATTATCTTCTCCAAAAGAAAGTACGAATTTACCACCTTGTGGTGCAGTTGTTGTTACACCATTTACTGTTGAGCTTATCCATGTCCATGAAGTCCCAAAGAGTGGGGAAGGACTGTGTTCACCGTCACCTCGTATCTTTTTTGATACATTACCCATCGCAGCTGGCTTATGTAGATTTTTCTTTATTGAATTAAAATCTTTAAGCACATTCTTGATATCAACATTCGTCTGCTCAATTACCGCTTTACTTGTTGTACCGTAATCAACAGGCTTAAGAGCTGATACTCTTATAAGCGCATTGGCAAGTGTATTCATATCATTAGCAACAAGAATCTTAGCGTCATCAAGACTCTTTTGCCATACCGTTACATCCTTACCTTTTCCTTTGTATTCATCAATTTTGGACTGAACTTTAATGAATGTGTCAGAAAGTTTAGTCGAATGATTCTGAAGATCATAAATTCGCTTCTCGAGGCGAACTTGAGGTATTACAATTCCGTAAATTCTAAACTGAGTAAAAATAGAACTTACAAGATTTTTTGTACTTGTAGCATCAGTACTAGTTGCAATTGAAGCTTGTAGTGTAGTAAGCCCAGCAATATTTGTGTTCAAAATAGTATTGAGTGCTGTTTTTTGGTCAGCAGTAAGTGATTTATCGGAAGTAATCACCTTTATATTTTCTTGCAACTTATTGATTCGCTCCTTAATGAGATTATCCGCACGTGACTTTGCTTTTTGGTGTCTACCATTGTTAGTTGATACCATTTCTTCCTTTTCTGAAACCATTGGAACTGATGAAACAGTCGGGGTAGATGGAAGTGTTACATCGTTATCAGCGAATACCGAAATACCTGAAAGGGTCATCCCAAGAACAAGTGTTGTGAATAGTGTTTTTTTCATACAAATTAATACTAATTAATGACAATAATCATGAAGAGGAAAGTAGATTTTACGCTTATTCCCCTGATACCTTATATAACAAAAGAGACTGCATTTTGTGACACACGATTTTTGACCAGAAAAATCACCAGTCTATTGGAGTTTTACCATTTCTTTTTAAATATTCGTTACACTTTGAAAAATGCTTACTGCCGAAAAATCCAGTGTACGCAGAAAATGGTGAGGGGTGAGGTGCTTCGAGAATAAGATGTTTCGAGCTATCAATTAAATCTCTCTTACTTCGCGCATAATTACCCCATAACATAAATACAACATGCTCATGCTTTTCTGAAATGCTTCTAATGACAGTGTCTGTGAATAATTCCCATCCTTTCCCTTGATGTGAAGCAGGAGCATGTTCAACAACTGTTAGTATTGCATTTAATAAAAACACACCCTGTTGTGCCCAGCTCTCTAAATTACCTTTTGAAAAATCTTTTTTAACTCCAGTATCACTTTCAATTTCCTTATAAATATTTTTTAATGACGGAGGAGGAAGTACACCATCTTGAACAGAGAATGAAAGTCCGTGTGCTTGTCCATCATTATGATAGGGATCTTGCCCTAAAATGACAACTTTAACTTTTGAAAATGGTGTTAACTCAAATGCTCTAAAAATAGTTTTAGGATTTGGAAAAACTTTTTTAGTAACATATTCATTCCTTATAAAATCTGCCAACTTCTTAAAATCAGTACCAGCAAAATAATCTTGCAGCTCAAGCTTCCATTCTTTTTCTATTTCAACCTGATTTTTCATATTACTTTAACGTATGAATACCCCCCTTTCCCCCATGTGTAGGTAGAATTCCCTTTACCGCATTATTGCCGGCAACATAACCAGTTGTCCAACATAACTGAAGTGAATACCCACCTGAAGGTCTATTAATGTGGAGCAAATCTCCTGTAATTAAAAGATTTTTTATCTTTTTTGAACGCATTGTTTTCATATCTATTTCATCAAGTGGCACTCCACCATCTGCAACTACCGCTTTATCAAAACCCATCAACCCCTCAATAGTAAGCGGAAGTGCTTTAAGAAGATGCACAATTTTTTTACGCTCTTCCTTAGTAACTGAGTGCACTTTCGTTTCTGTATCTATATGTCCTCCAAGTACTGTTATCACCCCTTTATGCATTCCATTTGGCACTATTTCTTTAACAACATTTTTTAGTGTCTTATTTTTATTTGCATCAAAAACTGCCATCACCTCTTTTTCAAGAATAGAAAAATCGTTAACTGCCGACATATCTATTGTTGCAGTAACTGTACCAGTATGTAGTAAGTCTGCAACCTTATGTGCATTATTTAATATAAGAGGACCAGATAGACCAAAATGAGTAAAGAGCACCCTCCCTGAAAGGGCAAATTCTTTTTTACCGTCCACGAAAAAAGTAATTTTCATTCCATCAAGGGATACTCCAGCTAGTTCTTTTACCCATGTTTCTTTAACAGCAAGAGGCACAATGGTCGGTGTTGGTTCTTTTACCGTATGACCAATATTCTTTAGCCACACAAAGCCATCCCCAGTTGAACCTGTCTCAGGATGAGAAACACTGCCTGTTGCGAAGATGTACTCTTCTGCGCTAAATACTCTCTTATGTGATACAACTCTTACAATAGCGCCATCTTTAGCTTCTATTTTAGTAACTGGGGTCATGTAACTAACTTCTACACCTAACACCTTCATTTCACGCTCTAATAGTGAGACAACATCTTCGGCTAAAAAGGTACTCGGGAAAGCTCTCTTAGCGTTTTCTACTACTAACTTCATACCACGTGACATAAAAAAATGAGTTGTCTCTTGCACCCCGAACTGCACAAACGTTGAATAAAGCGCCTGTTCAGCCTTACCATATTTTTTTAAAAGCACCCGTTCATCTTCTTCTGCATTTAAAATATTACATCTTCCACCACCGGTAATACGAAGTTTTTCACCAAGACGTTTATTTTTTTCAAGAACAAGTACACGTGCTCCATTACGTGCAGCGCTACATGCGGCCATCATCCCTGAAGCGCCACCTCCTACGATAATGACATCATACGTATTTTGCTCTATAGAATTAAGAGGATGTAACATGTCCTCATTCTACACTATATCTGTTTACTTGCATCATCAGATTTTGGGCACGTTCTACCATCTTTATATAGTACCACCGGGTGTTCTTTGATGGTTATTTTTTTATCCGGTAACAGTTCAACTGAAAGAGTTAGCCCTTCCATAACTTCCTTTTGAAAATATTGGTCAAAAATAAAATTACCAAGTGAATAATACACTGGCACAGTGCCAATGAGCTCATGTGACTGTACGATATGGGGGTGTGACCCAATGATGAGATCTGCTCCACTTTCAGCAAAATGTTTTGCAGTTAATCGAATTTCCTGTCTCACATCTTGGTACTCTTCTCCCCAATGTGCATATACAATAACGACTCTTCCAAGCTCTTTTTCTGATTTAATGTTAGCTACAACAACGTCCTCACCTTTTCCGCCAAATTGGTTATAACTAATAAACGAGAAAGAGATTCCGTGAATAGTTTCCCGATATACAATCTCATCTCCGAGTAGTCCTCCAAAATAACCAACCCCAGCTTTTTGTAATACTGCCTTTGTCTCGACAACCCCCTCCCTTCTTTGATTATTAATATGATTATTCCCAATGTTAACCAGTTTTATATTATGACCAAAAAGGAGTTTTGCGGTTGATGTAGGGAAAGTAAAGTAATAATTTTCTGGACTACCAATTTTTGTATCCATACTTGTAGATTGCCGAGAAGTTATCGGACCTTCTAAATTTCCAATCACCATATCTTGTTCTTGTAAGAGTGGGTTAATACAAGAAAAGAGGTGTTCTTCTCCATATTTAATTGCCATTTTTCTGATATATCTATCAAACATCATATCTCCAACAAATAGTAATCTAACAGACTGTTGTGTAGAGGTTGCGGAATACATTTCTACAGCATCAATAGCTTCTTCTCGATGATACGTAATAGGTTGTCTGCCATAAAAAAAGAAATACACACCTATAAGAGCGGAACCAGCAACAAGAAATAGAATCACAGAAAAAATGGCATTCTTTTTTGATTTCATACTAATGATTACACTATAAAGTGTTCTACCACAATAACCAAGCACCACACAAGTAGTGTGATAATTGAGAAACCAAATAATCGCTTTGCCCACTTTGTAATCTCATTAGATTCATTACGTAGTCCTATGACTGCTATCCATATCCATATTGCACCCAAAATTATCATTACTGAAAAATACAACATATCAGCATACCCAAATACATACAACATAAGTGTCGCAAATACAAAAAGCACTGTATAGATCAGTATCTGTATTTTGGTCTGCTTTACTCCACGAACTACAGGAAGAACCGGAATATGTGCTCGAGTATAATCATCAACTCTATACAGCGCGATTGCAAATGAGTGAGGCATCTGCCAGAGAGCTAAGATAATGAATAGTAACACCGCCCCAGTATCAATCACACCGCTTACCGCTAGATACCCCACAACTGGCGGAATAGCTCCAGATATGCCTCCAATAAGAGCACTGTGGGTTGATGTACGCTTAAGCCACAAACTATACACGACCACATATACTAATAACCCAACTAAAGACACGGTAACCGTAAGACTATTTGTGAATAATGCCAATATACTTATACCTAACAAGCCAAGAACAGTAGCGAAAACGAGTGCATAGGTAAGTGGTATTGCCCCACGGACAAGTGCACGTTTTTTTGTTCGCTCCATGAGGGCATCAATATCACGATCTATATAGTTATTAAAGACACACCCGGAAGCAATTACTAAAGATAACCCGATGAGCACAAGAAAAAGTAATCTCCACTGTATATCCCCTTGTGATGCGAGGAAAAATCCCGCTATAACAGTGAGAGCATTCCCGTACATAATCCCCGGCTTTGTAAGTGTGTAGTAATCTTTAAGCATTATATAACAAAGCCTATTATCAGAATGTCATCTCTTATTGTGGAATAAATCCTTCATTAGAATGAAATGGCGACACCCCCATCATATTCATATTAAGGTGATACATGATCCACATTGACCCTATAACTAAGAATGCGACGATTAGTAATGTATATACAAACGCAATAATATTCCAATATGGTTTTTCTTTTGCAGGGAGATGGAGGAAAAAAAGTACCTGAACACAAAGTTGCGCAACCGCAAAGAAGAAAATCCAAATGAGTGAACTTTTTCGGTCAAGCATCTGCTCAGTCACCATGACATACGGAATAATAGTTAAAAAAAGTGACAGGAAGAAACCTGCTATGTACGAGAACAGTGCATCACGTGAAGATTCGAACTTTTCATTAACAACTTCAAAAGATTTTTTCATAGTACTTTAATTATACAATCCCCATTAAGTACACAATAGTAAAAATAAATATCCAAATAATATCAAGGAAATGCCAGAACAATCCAAGCATTGAAAGTTTCTGTGAGATTCGTGGCGATAGCCCCTGCTTAAGGACCTGAACAAATAAACTCACCATCCAGATAAGGCCGAAGAACACATGAAGCCCGTGAGTTCCGACAAGTGTAAAGAATGCAGAGAGAAATGCACTCTTATCTGGACCGTATCCATCATGAATTAGACTACTAAACTCACTGACTTCCATTACCAAGAAAAGAAGACCGAGTGCAAATGTAGCGAACATCCATGACAGCACATATGACTTATGTTGTTTATGATGAGCATAAAAGGTAACTAACCCATAAGTAAAAGTACTGGAGAGAAGAATTATTGTTTCAGTGAGCACAAACGGCATATTAAAGAGATCTCTTCCTGATGGCCCACCGAATGTACTATTTCGAAGTACCACATATGTTGCAAAAAGACTTGCAAACAACAAACAATCACTCATGATATACACCCAGAATCCAAAGAGTGCCTTTCCACCCTCTTCATGAGTCTCATGAAGCATCTCTACATTATTTTTTTGTGATATTTTTTTTGTCATAAGATTGTAGGAATTAATGCTTCTTTTCTAAGCGAAGTAACTCTTCCTTGGTGATGATATATGACGTTTCTGTATCAAAAGAACGACTAACTACAAGAGCAACAATACTAATTATGGCAATGATACTTAACCAGAATATATGCCACACAAGACCGAAACCAAAGAAGAAACTAGCAATGGCTATATAAAAACCAAGAGGAGTATTCTTTGGCATATGGATATCTTTATACACCTTACTTATTTTTTCTGCATCACCGTATTTCATATCCCAGAATGCATGACGACCGTTCACTTCAGGTAAAATCGCAAAGTTATAAAATGGTGGTGGTGATGTTGTTGACCATTCGAGTGTTCGCCCATCCCATGGGTCACCTGTTGTATCTTTAAGTTTCTTCCTATCCTTAATACTCACAATAAGTTGAATTGCCTGCATCACAACACCTACAAAGATAATCGCAGTTCCAATTGCAGCAATAATAAGTAATGGCCTCCATTCCGGATCACTAATATGTTGTAACCTTCGAGTCATACCCATAAATCCTAAGATATAAAGTGGAGTAAATGTCACGAAGAACCCAATAATCCAGTGCCAAAATGCAAGCTTACCAAATTTTTCATTCAGTCTAAACCCAAAGAACTTCGGGAACCAATACACAAGTCCTGCAAAATACCCAAACACAACTCCACCAATAATCGTATTATGGAAGTGTGCAACCAAAAAGAGACTATTGTGTACTTGAAAATCAATTCCAGGTACTGAAAGCATGACTCCTGTCATGCCACCTAATGTAAAGGTGAAGATGAAACCCATCATCCAAAGCATTGGGGAGGCGAAGGTAATTCTGCCTCTAAACATCGTAAAGAGCCAGTTGAAAATTTTCACTCCGGTTGGAATTGCAATAATCATTGTCATAATACCGAAGAACGCATTCACATTAGCCCCTGCCCCCATAGTAAAGAAATGGTGAAGCCACACCAAAAATGAAAAGATCGTTATAGCTACTGTCGCATAAATCATAGACGTATACCCAAATAATCGCTTCTTTGAAAATGCTGCAACTACTTCAGAAAAGATTCCAAATGCAGGCAGTATAAGAATATACACCTCTGGATGCCCCCATGCCCAGATGAGATTTACATACATCATCGGATTACCTCCAAATGATGATGTAAAGAAATGCATCCCTAAAAGTCTATCGGCCCCTAACATTGCAAGTGTTGCAGTAAGAATTGGAAACACAATAATAACAAGAATCATCGAACAGAGACTAGTCCATGTAAAGACTGGCATCCGCATAAGCGTCATCCCTTTACAACGCATCATAATAATTGTTACAAAAAAGTTAATTGCAGAAAGTAATGTCCCAACACCAGCGATTTGTATTGACCATATATAATAATCCATCCCGACACCAGGACTAAACTGAAGCTCAGAAAGCGGCGGGTACGCAAGCCATCCTACTGCTGCGAAGTCCCCAAGCACCAGTGATGCATTTACGAGTAATGCCCCCATCACTGTAAACCAAAAACTCATTGAATTAAGAAAAGGGAACGCCACATCTCGAGCACCTATCTGAAGTGGCACTGCTAAGTTAATAAGACCAAACATAAACGGCATTGCCACAAAGAAAATCATAATCACCCCATGTGCTGTAAATATTTGGTCATAGTGATCAGGCGGCAAAAACCCCATATTATCCCCAATAGAAATAGCTTGCTGTGTACGCATCATTGCCGCATCAATAAAACCTCTGAGCAGCATCACAAAAGCAAGAATGAGATACATGATGCCAATCTTTTTGTGGTCTACAGAAGTTATCCATTCAGTCCATAGCCATTTCCACTTTTTAAAGTGAAATAGTGCCCAGACTACAGCTATTACAATAACTGACATAAAGACAGTTGCAGCGATAACAATAGGATCATGAGGGAGCGCTTGTGTTGTGAATCTTCCTAGCATAATTGTATGTATATTGATTATTAATGTGACATCATTGTACCCATCCCCTCCATATTCATCGGTGAGCCTTGCGAGGCGCCGGAAGAACTCTTATTGGTACCCATTTCTCCTGGTGCCATAAATTTCATAATAATAGAATCATACAACCCATCTTCAACAGAAGAGAAAAGGTGTACAGGTACATTTTTAGATTGTTTAGCAAGAGCAGTATACGTTTCTTTAGTAAGCGGGCTTGAAATAGTTCTAGCGGTATTAACCCAGTCAGCATATTCCTCACCAGAAATAACCTTAGTATCGAATTTCATTCCTGAGAAACCGTCTCCACTGAAATTAGATGACACCCCTTTATATATTCCTTCTTCATTTGCAACCAAATGTAACTTTGCAGACATCCCTGGCATAGCATAAATCTGAGTCCCAAGCTGGGGAATCCAAAATGCATTCATTGGTGCATCAGCAGTAATAATAAAGTTAATAGGTGTGTCTTTTGGAATAACAAGATAATTAACTGTGGCAATATGTTCGTCTGGATAAATAAAGAGCCACTTCCAATCAAGTGCAACAACTTGAACAGTCACAGGCTTAACGTCAAGGTCAAGTGGTTTAAAAGGATCCAGGTCATGAGTCGTCTTCCAAGTTATTGTACCTAAAATGGCGATAATAGTAACTGGGACAAGCCACCAAACTATCTCAAGAGGAAGATTATTGTGCCAATCTGGCGCATACTTTGCCTTTGTGTTACTTGCTCTATATCTCCATGCGAAAGAAAAAAGCATAACAAACACAGGAATAATAACAATCATCATGAGTGATACCGCTGTAATAAGGAGATTTTTTTCAGCTTCTGCTATGAGCCCCTTAGGGTTAAGTACCCCCATGTTGTGGCTTCCTATATATGAAAACAAATATCCAACTAAGCTAATACCAATAACTACTGAGAGAATGCGCATAATTTTTTTCATATTGAAATAATATGAGGGTACAAGAGTTAGATTCTTGATATGTGCACGATACAACCCTGCTACTACAAGTGTAACACCACTTCTCATTCTAAAACCTTCGCTGTCAACAGTTTTGTTAATAATTAACCCTTTGTAGCTCGTAACTTTCCATTCTCGGCTGTCCAACCAACCATGTTAGCAACAAGCTGAAAGAAGGATGCAACACCTGATACGGCGAGGATAAAAATCGGAAGCCATGCAAGTGGAGTCAGGAAGTAGAAAAAGACAACGACAGTTGCTGCCCACACACTAAAGCACCATGGGCACGTGAGTAGCTCGTAGGCTGTCCGTAGTGGACCATTTGTTCTTTCTTTTTTTACAAAATACGTTACACCTTCTTCTGTATAAGACTCGTGCGCATTAAAAAATGAATCTCTTAAAAAACGAGTAATTTTATCATATACAAAAAGTCGAGTGAGACGAAAAGTGGCGAGCATAATAAGAGCCATGTCAAAGAAAGAAATCGATGTTGGAAGCGACCCACGTACTTGTATAAGAATTACACACAACAGAAAACAAATACCTGCAAAGAATGCCGAATAAATAATATTCCAAAAATTTTGGTCATCTTTATGTTCAATATCGTTCATATACAGAAAGTATAGCATTCCATATTGAATCAAACTTCTGTTTGAGGTGTAATATTCCAACGTCTCATGCGTCATACGTAGTACAGGACACCTAAGTTATAAGCATATTATGCAAAAAAACATCTATCTTTAACAACTTTCTAATTAACCAACTTTAATCCACACAACAAAATGAAAAAATATATTCTTAGTTTTATGATTGCATGTATGGTACCTTTTGCTGTCACATCTGCTGCTTCACCTCAGTTATCTGCAGTAAGTACTGGAGATGGGAACAATGTTGTTGTCTCAATCACAGGAGCAGATGGCAATTCCCAAATAGCACTCTACTTTAAATCAAATTCTGACGGAACAACTCATTCGCAAGTTCTTGGTACGACAAATAACACAGGTAGCTTTTCTGGAACAATTAGTACGACCGGGGTTGGAATAAACTCCACGACTCCTGTGTATACTATTATTAATGGTTACACTTCTAATAGTCTCACCTGGCCTTACCAAAATGCTGGATCACAAGGCCAAATCACATTTAGTCAAACCAATCCTTACATAACCGTTGGTCAGAGTGGCTCTATGACAATCTCAGGAGGAACAGGTATCTACTACATCTCTTCCAACTCTAACAGTGCTGTCATCAGTGTCGCTCTTTCAGGAAACACAATATCCTACACTGGGCTCTCTAGTGGGAATTCAGTTGTAACAATTTGTGGGACAAGTGGAGGATTATGTTCATCAACAACTATTTCAACCAATACGACATCAAGTAACGGACTCACCATTTCTCCTTCAACTCTCACCCTTACCCCTGGTCAGTCAGGAGTGTTCACCGTAAATGGTGGTAACTCACCCTATACTGTTACAACAGTATCTGGTGATAACCTTATGTACTTTGCTAACGGTAACTCGATTTCTATTAGTGGTTCGATTACTGGTACACGATTACTCAATGTATGTTCTTCAAATAACATATGTGGAAGCGTGAACGTAACAGTTTCTGGTTCTGCAAATAATGCAGTAATGTTAAGTCCTACAACTCTTTCACTATCAGCAAGCCAGCTTGGCACAGTACAAATGACTGGTGGTAATGGATCATATTCTGTATCTACCGTAAGTGGTGATACCCTCATGACTCAGGTATCAGGTAATTCACTTTCTGTGAGTGGTCAAACAAGTGGTACTCGTACTCTTAACATCTGCTCATCAAATGCAACTTGCAGTACTCTTCTCGTTACAATTACAAGTGCAACTCAAACATCTAACTTAAACTACACACTATTCCTCGCAGTGAATGAAACTATTCGATTAAATATGACAGGAGGTAACGGGTCAGCTTTTTACCTACAATCAGGAGTATCGTCTCCAATTGTAGCAAGTATTAACAATACAGTACTTACTGTTACTGGTAAAAGTTTCGGAACATCTGTTGTAACTGTATGCCAAAATAGTAACGCTACATGTCTACCTATTGCCTTTAATGTAAACCAATCAGATACTTCTAACAATGGAACTGGTGGACCTTACACATTTAGTGTTGATATGTGGTACGGACAAACAAGTAATGAAGTAGTTGAGCTTCAAAAATATCTCATCGGAGAAAACTACTTAGTCTCTGATGCTACCGGTTACTTCGGTTCTCTTACTCTTGATGCAGTAAAGCGTTTCCAAGCTACGAAAAGTATTTCAACAACGGGTTATGTTGGAACTCTAACTCGCGGAGCTTTAAACGATAACTAAAAAGTTACAAAAAGCCAAGAAAACAGGCCAACACTTCGCGCTGGCCTGTTTTCTATTTCACTACAAAACTTACCTTACCTGCTTAGAAATAGTATAGATATACAGCTCCTCAACTTTTTCTCGTGCCCATGGGGTACGTCTGAGAAAGGTTAAGCTTGACTTGATACTTGGGTCACTGACAAAACAATTTATTTTTATCTGCTCACCAAGTTCCTTCCATCCATATTCTTTTACCAGATACTCAAGAATTACTTTAAGTGTTTTACCGTACAGAGGGTCATTGGGGTGGGGTTGCATATAAGAGTGTCTTTATGTTCGACATAAATACTACTTAAAAGTGTAGCACGCATTCATCTAGAATATAAAAGCCCGTCACTGTTTTACCAGTAACGGGTATTCTTAATGAAGAAGTGGATCTGTGACCTTCTACTTCATTCGTTTTTTATCGCCTATCTTGCAATACAATTTGTCATTCTTGTCTGCAAAACAGTATGGATTATTTTTGTTGTTGACATATGATAGCAATGTCTCAGCGTCATTTACTTTGGTGTGCTTGTCTTTGCACGTCACATTTGCAAAAATTGATGATTCTTGTTTATCCCAAGAACTAATCACGCACACCCCTTCCCACACA
>CAYOQQ010000003.1:0-59568 GCA_964406165.1 uncultured Candidatus Saccharibacteria bacterium | reverse complement strand
CCTGGTGTAGATCTCGGTGGTCGCCGTATCATTAAAAAATCACCAGGCACACCGCACTCTTGTCTTCGACGCTCGAGGACATTCCCTTCACGAGATCGTTCACCAACTCCAGCAAAGATAGAATACCCACCGTGCTCCTGAGCAATGTTACGAATGAGCTCCTGAATCACCACAGTCTTACCTACTCCTGCTCCACCGAAGAGTCCAACTTTACCTCCACGAAGGAACGGACAAATAAGGTCGATAACCTTGATACCTGTCTCAAGCACCTCTGCCTTTGTTGATTGTTCATCAAATGGCGGAGCTGGGCGATGGATTGGATATGTCTTTGCTGTCTTCACACCCCCTTTCTGATCAATTGGTACACCCGTCACATCAAACATACGTCCGAGGATTTCCTGCCCAACAGGAACTTGAATCGCAGCACCCGTGTCAGTTACTTCCATGCCACGAGTTAGTCCATCTGTAGAAGACATGGCAACTGCTCGTACATCGTTGAAACCGAGATGTTGTGCTACTTCAAGTGTAAGTATGAGTCCGTTTGGATTCATGAGAGTCAGTGCGTTTTTTAGTGCAGGTACGCCGTTTGTAAACGTGATGTCGACAACTGGTCCTACGATTCGTGTAATTGTTCCTTTGTTCATAGTGGTTAGTAATTAGTTTAGTAAGTTGGTGTTTCTCGGATTATGTGGTGATGCCGAGTAATGCTTTTAATGTTTGTTTCTCTTCTTCACTTTGCGATGCTTTTTCTAGTATTGGGATTAAATCTTTGTTTCTAAAATCTTTGTGATTACGTAGCTCTAGAAATTCTTCAAATGTTGCTAAGGTGACTTCAATTTTTTCTCCAGGATCTAATTCTTGTTCTTTCACCTTTTTACAATTTTTTGCAATATAAAAATGATTTTCCCATTCTACTTTTGACATTCCTGAAGGATCCGCAACGAACCACTCCTGCCATTCTTCGGCCGCATACCCTGTTTCTTCTAAGAGCTCTCGCTTTGCAGCATCGAGTGTTGAGTCACCGTCCGCATTACCTCCTGGAATAGTCACAAAAGGACTCTTTGTTGGCTGTTCTTCATGATTAACAATAATCTTGTCTCCGACAACCGCAACAATCGAAACACTTTCTTTTCTATGAATTGCTTCAAAGGTTGCAAATGACCCGTCGAACATTTCTTGCTGCCAATGATACACATCAAAAATTACTCCTTCAAATACTCTTGTTGCGTTGTCAGGAATTTTTTTCATACTTATTGTGTAAGAGCGAGCGCCCCTGAAGAGATCTCAGCAATCTCTTGTGTTACTGCACCCTGGCGAGCGCGGTTATAGTAGAGCTTAAGGTCAGCTTGGAGCTCCTTTGCATTATCTGTCGCATTCTTCATCGCTATCATACGCGCAGTATGTTCTGATGCATAACTCTCAAGAATCGCACCATAGATTATATTGTGGAGCATCATTGGGATAATCATTGAAAGCACTGTATCTTGATCTGGCTCATATGCATAACGAGGCTCACCAAGTCTGTCTGGCTCGCCTTCTGATGAAAACGGAAGCAACTGAATAGCAGTTGGCGAAAAAGTACTTCCTGATACAAAATGCGTATAGAGTATACGAACCTTCCCTATTTTCTTTTCCTTGTACCAATTCACAATAAGTGTTGAAGTAGCATGAGCATCATCTCCTGTTATTTGTGATGCGTTAAAAGATGCCAATACTTCTAGATTTAGTTTACGAGCAATTTTTTCTGAATATTTACCAAACGCAATCACTTGAAGATTCTTACGCTCTTCTTCGTTATACAGTGAGATTAATTTGCGATAGATGTTAACGTTATAACTCCCACACAAACCTTTGTTTGAAGAAATAAGAATAATAAGTTCTTTCTGCACACCATTCTCATTTAAAAGAGGATGTCGTGTATGCGGCTCGAGTGAAATATCATGCAAAATGTGTTGTGCTTCTGTTTTGAATGGACGAATAAGCATTGTGCTATCAATTGCCTTCTTCATTTTGGTAGCAGAAATCATCTCCATTGTTTTGGTGATCTTCTTGATATTACCAACACTTTTGATTTTTTCTTTAATTGCTTTTGTTTGCATGTTACTCAGTCTATTTCAAATTTCAAATTATAAATTTAAAATTCTACATTCATCTATTCTGGCTTTGTGTACACTCCTGCGTATGAGGTGAGTGCTTCTTTGATACCAGCTTCAAGCTCGTCTGACCATGAAGTTGCAAGCTTATCGATTAACTCACTGTGAGAAGCTAGCATATACGTATGCATTCCCTTTTCCCAGTCAACTACTTCCAGTGGAGTAATCGGGTCAAGGAAGCCATTGTTCGCTGCATAAATAGAAGCAACCTGAAGACCAACAGAAAGTGGTGCACCGTTACCCTGCTTGAGCATTTCTCCAGTTCTCTTTCCTCGTTCAATTGTCTTCTTAGTATCTGCATCAAGATCAGAATCGAATTGTGAGAAACTTTCGAGTTCACGGTATTGGGCCATTGCGAGCTTCATCTTACCAGCGTTTTTCTTCATCGCTTTTGTCTGCGCTGATGATCCTACACGTGACACCGAGAGCCCAACATCAATCGCTGGTCGCATACCTTTATAGAAGAGGTTAGCGTCGAGGAAGATTTGTCCGTCTGTAATAGAAATAACATTCGTTGGGATATACGCTGATACGTCCCCTGCTTGTGTTTCGATAATTGGAAGTGCTGTAATTGATCCTCCTCCTGCTTCTTCGTTTCTACGACACGCTCGTTCAAGAAGACGTGAGTGGAGATAGAACACATCTCCTGGATATGCTTCACGTCCTGGTGGACGCTTAAGGAGGAGTGACATTTCACGATATGCAACCGCATGCTTAGAAAGATCATCGTATACAACGAGCACATCTTTCTTCTGATTCATAAAATATTCTGCGATTGATACTCCTGAGTACGGTGCAAGGTATGAGAGAGTTGCAGAGTGTGATGCTCCAGCTAGAACTACGACCGTGTATTCCATTGCGCCAGCTTCTTTGAGCTTCTCAACAATCTGAGCAATCTTTGATTCCTTTTGACCAATTGCAACATAGACACAAATAACCCCTGTCCCTTTTTGGTTGATGATTGTATCAACTGCAATCGTTGTCTTACCTGTCTGGCGATCACCAATGATAAGTTCTCGCTGTCCACGTCCAATTGGTATCATGGCATCGATTGCCTTAATACCTGTCTGAAGCGCTTGATTAACTGGCTCACGCTCCATCACTCCCGGTGCAATCTTTTCTACAAGCTCTCGAGAGTTAAGTCCAGTTAGCGGCTCACCATCTAACGGCTTCATAAGTGGGTCAACCACTCTGCCTAAGAGCGCCTCACCAACAGGAATAGAGAGCACTCTCTTTGTGCGAGTAACCTCCTGCCCTTCAGCCACCAAGTCAGCACCATCTACAATCACCACACCCACCATGTCACTTTCAAGGTTAAGTGCAAGACCTCGCGCACCAGAAGAGAATGTTACTTCCTCAAGACTCGCACAAGAAAGAAGTCCTGAAACACGTGCAATACCGTCACCAACAGAAACAACAGTCCCAACTTCTTGGACTTCGACTTTTGTTTGTGCGTGTGCGATTTTTTCTTCAAGCTCTTGAATTATTTTTTCTACTGACATGATAATAGTTAATGGTTAGTGATTTATAAGTGAATGCTAATTGATGATTTGCCGTATGATTCTTTCTGCACTGCCGTCATACATCATTCCTTTGTACTTAGCCTTAAATCCTGCAAGAATCTTTTTGCTAATGATAACCGTATGTGGTGCATGAGCATCTCCTGCAATTTCTTTGATTCTCGCTAGAGACTTTTCTGAAAGTGGGTACGGTGTTTCGATAGTCATCGTCCCCTCTTTATGTGCACCGTGCGAGAGTTGCACTAATGATTGCTTGATAAACGGAAGTAGTGTGAGTAGGTCATACTTTTCAAGCAATACAACAACATCATCAAGCGATGCTTTTCCTTCTAAGATTAGGATGGCGAGTTTACGAGATAATGGCATGCTTCTATTATGCTTTCATTGAAGCAATCAACTTATTATTATCTTCTTCTGTTAATTCACGCATAAGTGTCTTAGCGTAAAGCTGAGCCACCAAGTGAGGAGCTTTAACTGCGAACGCTTTCTCAACTTCAGCGGTTAAGTGTGCTTCTTGTGAAGCAAGCTTAGCAGTGCGTGCATCAATCGATGCTTGTGCATCATGTTCAATCTTAAGAGCGAGATCACGTGCAAGACTTTCACCGTTTGCAACGATAGTATCACGCTCCTTACGAGCTTCTTTAAGGATTGTACTTTTCTCTTCCTCAGCTGACGCAAGCGCCTTTTCTGCATCCTTTGCCTGATTAAGACCACGCTCGATAATCGAGTGACGTGTATCAATCGTCTGACCAATCTTCTTGAAGAAAAATTTATTCAAGAGAAAGAGAATGATGAGGAAGTTGAAAAAGTTAGCAAGTGCTACATGCCAATTAAATCCAACTGAACCTAAGATGTTTAATATTTCAGACATAAAGTAAGGTGGTAGGTTGTAGTTTATAGGTTGTAGAAATCAATAATCCCTATCACCTATAACCTATAACCTTATTTAAGGAGGAAGAATGCAACAAGCGCGAAGATCGCTGTTGTTTCTGTCATCGCAACTCCAATGATCATCTTAGAAAAAAGAGATCCTTCGATATCTGGGTTACGTCCGATTGCCTCCATGGTCTTTCCTACGAGGTATCCTTGTCCGATTGCTGTTCCAATCATAGCTAAAATACACATTCCTCTTGCGATATAAATTGCTGCTTCTGGTGTCATATAAATACAGTTGTTAGTTAATAGTTGTTAGTTATCAGTTGCATATAAAAAATGCAAACTCATACCATGCAACCTTTCAATAAAAATGAGCCTACTCGGCTTTGTTTTGCAGTATAGCAAATATATACGATAATTGCATCAGTGACAGACCTACCAAAGTACTATATTTTAATGCCCCCCTCCTTCTTTTTTGAGAACTAAAGAATAGTAAACAGTAACAAGTGCCGTGAATACTATAGATTGAACAATCCCAACAAGCACACCCATCCCCATCCAAAGTGCTGGAACACCAAACGCGAACGCACCGAGTAAAATAACTGTTAGTACTTCGTGAGCAAAAAGGTTACCAAAAAGACGAAGTGAGAGTGAAAGCATCTTAGCAAGCTCAGAAATTATTTCGATAAGTCCTACGAAGAAACCGATAATTGCCACCATTCCCTCACCTAATCCTTTTTTGAATCCATGAACTACTTGCTTAATCTGTATGAAATGTGAAAGATAACCAAACACCCCCTGTTCTTTCATTCCAACAATCTGCATTGTTACAATAACTGCAAGCGCAAGACCAAATGTCGTATTAAAATCAGTTGTAGCTCCTCTAAAAAGTGGCACATGTTCACCTCCAATTGTTACTGCGAATCCAGAAATTCCAGGCATCATTGGAAGAAGGTTAGCAACAAGAAGATAAAGCATAAGTGATCCAACATATGGGACAACTTTATGTGCTCGATGCTTATCACCAATAATTGAAGTGATGAATGACTCAATCATTTCATAAAGCATCTCCATCAAATGCTGGAAGCGTGAAGGTACGAGTCGTGACTTTGAGACTGCAACACACAAACCAATTAATAAAATTGTGATAAGCAGAATTGTGACCGAAGAAGTTGCAATCGTAATTGGCCCAACATCCCCAAGTGTTGGTGCATTAATTGTTGGAATTTCTTCACGAACATGAAAAAAACTTCCACCTTCTTGGTGTGTTACTTGCTCTGTAGTTTCATGAGTTGCTCCATGCATAATGACATCTATTCTACCACAAAATATACCGAATTAGCCACCTATGCCACTTTCTTATGTTTTGCTTCATAACTAATATAGAGCGAAAAGAAACCAAAACATGAAGTCATAATCAAAATAAAACCTTTAAATACTAACCAGTCTCCTATAGATAAAAACCTACGAGCTATTTCGTTACTTGCCGCAATAATAAGAAAATAAGTAATCCATAGATATGTTAACTTATCCCAGGCACGTGCAGTCATCGGAAGAACTCTGTCAAAGGCAAGAGATAGGAAACTAATATTAAATCGTATACCTAAAAATAATGTTAGAGCACATGTTGCATCATAGAGACTATCTCGCATTTGAATAAACTTCACTTTATGAAAATGAAGTGTCAAAAAACCAAAGACAATAGTAATAAATGCTACATAGAGCGCAAGATACGGGATTCTCTTCTGAATACGGTATGTAATAATAGTCGAAACAATAGTTGCAATCATGAGCAGCATCGTTGACTCGTAGATACGTAAAAAGCGATATGAGACCAAGAATAAGATTACTGGTCCAAATTCAAGAAGCGATGATGCGATAATATGAGAAAATATTTTTTGTGAGAAAATGGGGTGAACTTTTTGATTCATGATATGATGTAGGCTATAGTATAAACGATATACAGATAATATAATATGTTTACTATACTTTTATAGATACGATGTAGACTCGCCTGCTAGTCATTAACTATTAATCAATATGCAAGAACCAACACTTACAACTATTTTACATGAAGAAAAGAAAATTGAAGGGAAAATAGAGGAAGTCAAAAATCTTATAACGGATACACAAGAGCACACTTCAGTCCCACCTAAAAAGCACAACAAAGGACTCTCTACTTCAACAGCTATTATTATCGGCGCACTTCTTATTTCATTTTCACACATTGGGTATGGAATACTCATGTCAGACGCTCAGTCAAATGGAACAGCTAAGTCAGAGTTATTTAAAGGGAGACCAATTGATGCGACAGATTTAGCTACAGGCAAGACAAATAGTGATGTTATCGTTGTTGAATACTCAGATACTGAATGCCCATTTTGTGCACAATTGCATCCAACCATGAAGAAATTACAAGAACAATACGGCTCTAAAGTGTCATTTGTGTATAGATATTTCCCACTCACTCAGATTCACCCTGACGCATTCGATGAAGCTCGCGCAGTATATTGTGTTGGTAAAATTGGCGGCGCACAAAAAAGAATGGATTATATTAATGAAATGTTCACCTACAAGATTGGTAAGCAAAACATGGTACTACCAAAAGGAGGACGTGAATCTCTAGCGAAAAATATTGGTATAGACGGTAAGGCGTTTGATAGTTGTATGCAAAGTAGTGAGCCAGGTGATGCAGTTAACGCAAGCACTCAGGATGGTATTACAGCTGGAGTTGAAGGAACACCTGCGACCTTTATTCTTACAAAGACCAGAAAAGGGTATGAAGTTGTTTCTCTTGTAAGTGGTGCTCGTCCATATGAATACTTTAAGGCAACCGTAGAGGAAGCGCTAGCTAAATAAGGTGTGAAGTTAGTTAGAAAGAAACAAGCGACGCCTACGGCGTCGCTTGTTTCTTTCTACACACCAGTACCACTATAGTCCCCTTTACAATAGTTATCCTGAGATGTAGTATTACAAGGTGGCACCCGATAGAAACGGACCACCCACACAAGAACGGTAGGAACCCTCACAGGCAACCTACTTTTGATCCTTACAATTTCGATCGGAAAATAAATGGCACGCAAACAGATTGGCAGCATCGAACAAAGAGAACCCACGGGTATCTGCACAGAGTTAGTGGAAACACTTGAATCCTTGTTTCAAGAGATGCGTAAACACCGCATCAACTTCGAGTTCCTCAACATTAGGCATGATAAGCCCTACGTTGGAGAACCTGTTCCTTTCGTTCTTTTGTCTACCCAGTTGACTGGAGTAAAGACGGAAAAAGGAGTAGCACTCATTCAAAGCAATGATGCAATTTTCAGGATTTACGAAACCCGAAAAGATGTCATCACCGCAAAGCTTGAAGCACTGCTTACGTGGGCAAAGAACCAGCTCAGCAAAATTGTTGACGAACTTGCAAATGGAATCAAGACCATTGCTGCACCGGCTTCAATAGTGTTCTTTTCAGCACCTGTCCAGGTGCCTCGCCGACAAGTTCCTTATCGCTACAGCTAAGGCGACCTAAGCTCATGACTCTCCCAAAGAGAGTCATTTTCTTTTCCTATTTCAATGGTACGATTTACTTTTTAACAAATGCTGGTATAGTGTATAAGCCCAGCAATAACAAAGAAAGGTTTCGTTTTGGCACACTTCATTTTTTCCAACAATGAGTTCTTAGCAAAATTAGCAGAGCTCAACAAGCAAAGAATTAGAACAAGTCAGGATCTTTATACACGACTCGGCGTAAAGCCGGTATCAAATGAAATCATCACTATGATTGTGGTGTCTCAAAATCAATGGGAAGGGCACCATGCACTTCTCTTACTTCATGAAGAATGTGAAAAGATCTACAAAAAAAGAGTAGACCTCACCCGTATTCGTTCAGTAGTATTTAAAGATATTGAAGCTGTTGGAAAGAGCCCTCATCTAGAGCGTGCTCGTTTCATCATTATCCTTGACGAGGACTTACTTGGAGCAGAAAACTACCCTGAGCTTGAAGAGATTCTTCCGTTCATTGAGGAGTAACTGCAGAGCACCGCACATATTGTGCGGTTTTTTTATGCAATATCTTTCGCAACTTCTTGTGTATGTTCTTTAGGTTTTACTTCTTCGTATATTTTTGCAATATTCCCCTTTTCATCAATTAAAAAACTCATACGGGAGTTACCCATATATTCTCGCCCCATGAATTTTTTCATCCCCCAGACCCCATATGCCTGACACACACTTGTATCTTCATCAGCAAGAAGAGGAAATGGTAAGTCGTACTTTTCTGCAAACTTCTTATGACTCTTTACGGTATCTTTACTAATTCCAAGAACTACGAGTCCAGCATCACTGAGGTCCTGATAGTTATCTCTAAAGTTACATGCTTCTGTTGTACACCCCGGAGTATCATCCTTTGGGTAAAAATAAACTAGTACTTTCTTACCGAGATATTGCTTTAGTGTATGAGTTTCTCCATGCTGATCTTGTAATGAAAATGCTGGTGCTTTTTGGTGTAGTTTTAACATGAGAAAAGTATACCACGAACGCTTATATGTAAATTTTTGGTCTTATATTGTTTAAGAATTTTAAATTTTAAATTAAAAATTTTTAAACAATACAAATCCTATGCACAAGATTTACATACTCCATATATCTCAATAGAATGTGTCGTTGTATTTTTAAACTTCTTACTTTTCTTAAGCATCTTTTTAACTGCATCATCAACTGATATTCCTTCAATTTTTTCGATTGTCTCACACTTCTGACACACAAGCTGATGTGATGCTCTTCCGGTCTCCAGCTCATAGTGTGCATGCCCATGGTTGAAATCAAGACGTCGAAGCAATCCTGCTTCGTGTAAGGATGCCAGGTTACGATACACCGTTGCCTGATCAATGTTATGTTTTTTACGTAGCACCTCTACGAGCTCATACACAGTGATTGGTTGCCTAACCCTGGCAACTGTTGCTAGGACAGTTACACGATGGCCTGTGACTCGCAAATCCGCTTCTTGTAACATTGTCTCTAATTCTTCGTTAGTGTATCGTGCCATAATATCGGCATTCTATCATGCTCAAAGATGAAGTACAACACTGTTGCAAATTATTCGCATAAATTATAGAATAGTGTCTATCATGCTATCTCATGTATCATTTAACTATTCGTTTGTACTTATGATTCTAAGTGCGAGCGCTCTTCCACTCCTTGCCTTTTTAGCACTTATGCTTCGTGTTGATATCTTTAAAGGTAAAATTAAACTATTATTACTTAGTCTTGGTGTACTCCTTCTTTCATATACTGTACACGCAACGATTAAGGAACATGGGGGGCTGTTCACATGGAAAGATGCACTGGCTAGTATTGGTGGTGCGTCCCTTACCCTTTTTATACTCTCAAGATTCTCTCATGGTCATAGTCACGATGTTAGAGAAGATGGTGCAAAAGGTATCGTTATTAGTGAAGCGTTCCATTCACTGTTAGACGGTGCAGTTATTGGTATGACTTATCTTATAAATCCAATTGTTGGGTATGCTGCCACCATTGGCATTGTTATCCACGAATTACCTAAAATCATTGGCACACTTACTATTTTTAGAGGACTAGGTCTTACTGTTAAAAGAACAATTATCTACGGTATAGCTGCACAGATCGGCTCCCCAGTTGCGGCTATCCTTATCTATATACTTGGAAAACAGTTTAACGAAGAACAATTCCAATCATTAGAAATAGCAAGTATCTCGTCCTTATCTGCAATCGTACTTTGGATTATGTACCTAGAAGTTAGACACCATAAAAAACATGGTGGGCACGGGCATAGCCATTAGACTGTAGACTGTAGACTGTAGAGAAAAATATACTCAAAAAAAATACAATGACGATACGAGAGTAGTGAACACGGTCCGCTTTTGTATTTAGTTACAGTCTACAGGCTAAGGTCTAAAGTCTATCTTATAATCCCCCCCCCGATACATACATTACCATCATAGAGTACTAGCGACTGACCTGAGGCTTTTGTTAATTCTCCGCTTATTACTTTCATCTCAGATTCACTTATCACTTCTACACGAGCAAGTGGTGCTCTATAGCGTGCACGAGCTTCGTACACTTCGCCTGGCTTAACATCCTGTGTCCAGTTTATTTTTTCAAGCTTAATTGATTCCCCTGTTTTTTCTGTCGGTTCTATGTGTGACACAGTTAGTGAATTGTTTTCTATATCTTTTGCAATAATAAAATACGGCTTATCTTCTGTTGTCTTTTTTGTAATTGTAAAACCATGCCGCTCACCAATTGTATAAAACATCACTCCAGTATGACCACCAATCACTTCACCATCTTCATTAAATACATTCCCTTCCTTTTCATTAATATATTTTTTAAGAAGCGTCTTAATATCAATTGTTCCAACGAAACATAGCCCTTGGCTATCTTTTTTTGCACTTACTGGCAGCTTAGCAGCTTCAGCTAATTCTCGAACTTTACTCTTTTCCATACCACCTACTGGAAATAGTATTGAAGGGAACAGATCTTTTTTTAAAGCCCATAAAAAATACGTCTGATCCTTGTTCTCGTCCTTACTCTTAATTAATGAACTCCCGTTATGTTCTGCATAATGCCCAGTTGCCACATAGTCAGCACCGTGTGATTTTGCCCATTTTAAAAACGCGCCGAACTTCACTTCACGATTACACATCACATCTGGGTTCGGTGTCCTCCCTTTTTTGTACTCATCTATCATATAATCAATCACCCCTTCTTTATATTCTTTCTCAAGATCAAGTGTCATAAAAGGAATATCTAAAAGCGCAGCAACTCGCATTGCATCTAGTCTGTCTTCTTTCCAAGTACATTCGATAAAGTCTGGCTGCCAAACTTTTATAAACACCCCAGTAACATCGTATCCTTGCTGTTTAAGTAAAAGTGCAGACACAGAAGAGTCTACGCCTCCTGACATACCAACAAATACTTTTTTTCGACCCTCTCCTTGCATATGTTGATTCATGTGGATACTCTACCATATTTATATTGCAATCGTACAGAAATATTGTATGATATCTGACAGGACCTTCTTTTGAAATAAAGAAGGCTGTGCAGTGAAGAACAGGAGAACTTCATGTCTTACCAGCAATCAAGAAGTGTCTGCCCCATGCCTCGCGCAAACGGCGGATCATCCAGACAACAACTCGGAACACCGACACGTGAACCGGTCAGAACAATTGACCTGGACAAGACAAAGTATGACAAGACCACTGATGGTGCATTCAAGAGCACCCAGATTCAATAGATTTCTACAAGCAAAGCCACACTCGTGGCTTTTTTCTTTTCTAAAATAAAACAAAGAGCGCCTTCCCGGCGCTTTTTGTTTTCATAGGTATTATATATAAAACTATTTACCTGTTACTGGAACTTCTTCAGTTTCTGTTGCTCCAGTCTCAGCACTGCCTTCTGTATTTGTGTCTGCTGGTTTTTCAGCTTCTACAGTATCCATTGAGGCAACTCCAGGAGTTGATACAACAGCAGTCTCGAGAATTACTGCTGCCTTCTCAGTGTCAGCTTTCTTGTTTTCTACAACAAGAAGCCACTTACCACCTTCTACAGATGCTACGTGCCATACACTGTTAGCAGATTCAGCAACAGACCAGTCGAACTTACCAACCATCTTAGCTTCTTGCATAGTTACCCCAGCAACCTTAGTCATAATATTCTTAGTAATATAATCAGCTGGTGTATAACCACGATCACCTTCGTAACTTACGTACATCGCAAGTACAGGCATGTCACTATCTGACACTTTTACAAGTGCGCCATTCATAGTAACTGTTGCAGTTGCTGTCTCTGGTAAATCAAAACCATATTGAAGAGTAAATTCTCCACCTGATACTTTTGTAAATGAACCCTGGAATGACTTACTTGTTACTTCTGATGAAGTTGCTTCATCAATTGCAACATCTGTGTCACCACTCATCTTACTACTTCCTAAATATAAAACAGCACAAAGAGCTACAACGCCTATAATTATCGGTACATATCTTTTCATATGATTGTTAGTATACGCTTCCTACAAAAACATGCAAAAACACATATTTTTATAAATGTAAATACTTTATTGCTCTATAATAACAACCTATTTTAGTTCTAGCGATATAATCGAGGAACGTATCTCGTCTTTATACTTTCCCCATAATGTATCTCGAGCAGAGCCGAACACTACATACGATGCATCGTTATGTGAAGTAAACAGAATGTATTCTCTATACATTACCCCACGAGAACTGTATGTTCCCACAAGAAGTCTCATTGTTTCACCATGAGCAGTTACAACAGTATCTTCTGTAACCGTGACACCTCGTAACACAGAAGAGAAGTCGACAAGTGGACTCGCCAGCAATTGCTCAAGTGACCTTGTGCGAGAAAGTGGTGAGATAGAAATTTGACGAAACTCATCACTCCCTCGCCCAGACTCAAAAGCTACGATAGATTTTACGTGTGTTGCACCGTCACTATTTAGTTTCCATTCTTTTGGAATTCTAATACTAAATCTTTTTTGAGGATCACTGTATGCTCCACTTTCTAGCAGCTCATCGTTACTAGTAATTGCAGTTGGTATCTTATTTCGTACAGCATTAGAGTACTGTGTAATATAAACACCAACAACACAGATATATACAACCGCACTAAAACCTAGAAAGTACGAAATACCTTTTTCCATATATGAAGTATACCTTGCAGTAATGAGAACTAACAGAGAATATCTTTTCTTTATTATTTGTCTGCCTTATTCGAAAGGCGCATACGAAGTACCTCTAGCTCATCACGCAAAATTGCTGCTGTTTCGAAGTCTAATATCTTCACAGCTTCTTTCATTTGCTTTTCTTTGAGCTTCAGTAACTTATCAGGATTCTTAGCGAAAATCTTAGCATCGAGATTAAGTTCATCAGACACCGCTTTATCATGATCACTCACAATACCCTCTGTAATATCTTTAATATTCTTTATGATAGTTGTTGGAGTAATATTATGCTCCTTGTTATACGCTTCTTGAATGGTGCGGCGGCGATTTGTTTCTGCAATTGCTCTCTCAAGTGACCCCGTCATTACATCAGCATAGAGAATCACACGACCAAATGCGTTACGTGCAGCACGTCCAATCGTCTGAATAAGTGAAGTCTCCGAACGAAGGAACCCTTCCTTATCAGCATCTAATATTCCAATAAGAGTTACTTCAGGAAGATCGAGCCCTTCACGAAGTAAGTTAACCCCAACCAAACAATCAAATCCTCCTTTTCTAAACTTCGTAAGGATAGTAATACGATCCATTGTCTTAATGTCACTGTGGAGGTACTCTGCTTTTACTCCCTGCTCCTTCAGGTATGTCGCAAGGTCTTCTGCCATCTTCTTAGTAAGAGTTGTTACAAGTACTCGTCCTCCCTTGTTAACATCCTTAACTGCTTCTTCGATAAAGTCATGGACTTGGCCTTTATAAGCTCCAGCAACTTCTCGCACCTTTCGTACTTCAAGAATTGGGTCCAGTAGTCCAGTTGGACGGATAATCTGCTGAACTATCTGATCTGATGTTTCTCGCTCATATGTTCCAGGAGTAGCGCTCACATACACCACATCCCCAACTCGCTCTTCGAATTCTTCATAACGTAGCGGTCGGTTATCTTTTGCACTTGGTAGTCTGAAGCCATATTCAACAAGAGTGCTTTTACGTGACTGGTCACCTGCATACATACCATGTAGCTGTGGGAGTGTAACGTGTGACTCATCTATCACCGTTAAAAATTCTGGGTTGCCATGTTTATCATGTGGGAAATATTCAAGGAGCGTATCAGGAGCTACCCCTGGTGCCTTCCCAGATAAGTGACGTGAGTAGTTCTCAACCCCCTGACAGAACCCAACTTCTTTTATCATCGCTACATCATATCTGGTGCGACGCTTGAGACGTTCTGCTTCAAGTATTTTTCCTTCCTTATCAAAATATTCCAACTGCTCTTTAAGTTCAGCTTCGATTGTCTGTACCGCTCGCTCACGTGTAGGGATATCAGAGATAAAGTGCTTGGCTGGGAAAATAAAATAATCATTTACCACTTCAAGGAGCTTCATTGATACCGGGTCAACAATCTGCAGATGTGAGACCTTTCCTCCTGCTATTTCTATCTGAAGCATCACCGTCTCAGATATTGGCATGATATCGATTCTGTTACCAAGTGCGCGAAATGTCCCTGGTGTTAAGTCTGCGTTTGTTCGTTCATAATAAATAGCTACGAACTTCTGCATAAGATTAATTTTTGAAGCACTATCTCCCACTGAGATACGGATGTTTTCTCGTTCATAATCTTTTGGACTCCCGAGACCATATATACAAGAAACCGATGCAACAATGATAGTATCTTTACGTGTAAGGAGTGCCTGTGTAGAAGCATGACGGAGTCTATCAATTTCTTCATTAATCTGTGCGTCTTTTTCGATGTAGGTATCTGTCACCGGCATGTATGCTTCAGGCTGGTAGTAGTCATAGTACGAAACGAAATAGTGCACAGCAGCATCTGGGAAAAATGTTCTGAACTCTTGAGCGAGCTGTGCAGCAAGAGTCTTGTTGTGAGCAATCACTAGTGTTGGCTTCTGCACCTGTTGAATAACATTAGCAATAGTGAATGTCTTCCCTGTTCCTGTTGCCCCAAGAAGAGTCTGTCGCTTCATGTTCTTCTTTAGTCCATCAACTAAAGAAGCTATAGCTTGAGGCTGGTCACCTTTTGGAGTAAATCCTTGAATATTAAAAATTCCAGAATGTTTATCATTCTTCTGACCTGAACGTAATGGGGCTGTAGATTCATTGCTTGACATAGTTGATGTATCATTATAGCATAAAACCAGAGAAAGTCCTTCATCAATCATAACCAGGAGATACCATGAATCCGACTCTATTGCTCGTTCTGTACGCTATTGGTGTACCCACTTTCATCTGGGCAGTCTGTTATGGTCTGCCAACTCTCATTTCCAAACTCTGATAGCACAAAAAAGGAAAGTCATGAAGTACTATTTCGCATGCATTGATAAAGAAAGTGCAGTTATGTATATTCTTTCAATGCTTTATTTACTTGTTGTGAGTGACGGCATGCGAGACGGTTCGATAACCAACTCAATGGCTCTACAAGCTTTTGCCGGCATCGCTGTTATCGTCGGCGTAGTTGCTCTTATATTCCTCCTCATTCTTTTTTTGTTCACTCTTAAGATTCCTGAGGTGGACTAGTGAACACCATGAACCAACCACTTGATAGTATCAAGTGGTTATTTTTTTGAATAATACCTTTCAATAAACGTATCTTTAAATGACTGGAACGTCCCAGCCATGAGATGCTTACGAGCATCCTCACATAGTGTCGTTAAAAATTTTAGATTATGAATAGAAGCAAGTGTCGCTGCGAGCATCTCGTCTGATTTAAAAAGGTGATGAAGATAACTCTTAGTGTATGCGTGTGTATACCAATTCTCATCATCTGAAATTGGTGACATATCCTCTCTGTATGTTGCATTCGTTACATTAATACGTCCATCTTTTGTATAGATGGCACCGTTACGCGCTATACGAGTTGGGGCAACACAGTCAAATGTATCAATTCCATTTTCAATCCCAAGCAAGATATCTAGTGGCTCCCCTATCCCTAGCAGATGCCTTGGCTTCCCAACGGGTAAAATCTCATTGACCCATCGTACTGCCGTGCCCATATCTTCTTTTGTAAAACTCCCACCAATTCCATATCCGTCAAAGTCCATTGCACCGAGTACTGTTGCTGATTCTTTACGAAGATCTTCGTATGCACCTCCTTGAACTACACCAAAAAGTGCTTGCATTTCTCCGGTTGCACTTGATACCCCAAGACGCTTATGCTCATCAAGACTTCTTTTTGCCCATGCATGAGTTCTGTCGATAGCTTTTCGTTGGTATTCTATTGGAGCGAGTGGTGAAGTACATTCATCAAATGCAAAAAAAATATCAGCTCCTAAGTTATGTTGTATCTGCATACTGCGCTCTGGAGTGAAGCGATGTTCACTTCCGTCATGAACAGATTTAAAGGTAACACCCTCGTCATCAATCTTCGCCAACTTCTCATGAGTTTGTTCTTTAACAATCTCTTCAGTCTCACGCTTACTTATCTCAGAACTTGTTGCTATTTTACTCACACCGTGCCCCATAGCTTGACCTAATGAAAACACTTGGAACCCTCCCGAGTCAGTAAACGTTGGCATTATTTTCCCACCCTTCTTGATATTCATCATCGCTCCGAATCCGCCATGAGCAGCAACCAGCTCGTCACCTGGCTGTAGATAAAGGTGGTAGGTATTAGCAAGAACTGCTTGAGCCCCAACATACTCACTCACCTGTTCTGGAGTAAGAGACTTCACGGTTGCTTTGGTTCCAACTGTGATAAAAGCAGGAGTTTCAATATCACCATGTGGGGTGTGAATGATGCCTGCGCGCGCCAAAGGCGCGCGCATCTCCCCATCCCCATCTACCTCTTCGCTTTTTTTCACAATCTCAAAAGAAAATGACATATAGTCTACTCTATCACACCTTGTTACTTTTTGACTTATGACGAAAAATATTGTAGTGTCTAACAAGTCGTTCATATACAGGAGGGCACATGCGACTCGCAGAAAAAATCCTAGCCCTCTTCGGTTGGGCATTCGTGATAACTCTTGGGACAATGATGATCATCATCAATATTATCCCAATCATGCTGCTACTCATCTATTCTCTTGCAACAAAACAATCTCCACGAGATGTTGTCGAACTTGTTCTGTCTCATTAGCGAAAGGAGGAAACTATGGAAATGGATATGGAGAAGGAGAGGGAAAGTGTCCTCTATCTAAAAAAACTTGCACCGTACTTTGCCGAGAGAGACCTTGAAGAGATAAAGACAGGCTATGCATTTTCAAAGTATGGCCACAGGAACCAGACTCGCGATGGTGGCGAACGATATTTCGATCACCCTAAGGCTGTTTCACTCATCATCTTTGATGATTTTGACATCAAATTTGATTGGAAGGTAATTGTTATCGCACTTCTTCATGATATTGTCGAAGATCAATATCTTCTCACTGAGCGTAGGATTTGGATTAATTTCAAAAATATCGTTGCTCAGGGTGTGAAATTTGTCAGCAAAGACGAAGAGAGTAAAGAGGTCTTTTTCCCAAGACTGTTTGCGTGTAACCAATGGAGACCAATGGTTGTGAAACTAGCGGACCGTATCCATAACATGCGGACACTTGATAACTGCACCAAAGAAAAGCAAAAGAAACAAGTTGAAGAAACGCGCACGTATTATTTTCAACTCTGCGATATTGCTGAACGTACAGTCCCGAAACAGTACCGTCATGCAATTGTGTATGCTCGCACTGAGCTACATCGGCTCTGTGAACAATATGGCGGATAAAACAAGAGACTCATTTGATTGAGTCTCTTTCTTTTTCAACTTCTTATAAAATTAAAAGCGCCTCATTGAGGCGCTTGTAGTCTTATACCACTTAAGACTATCCGGCAAAAGAAAATTCTTCTACCGCTTTTATGACAGCTGCTTTTTCAATCGGAAAATCTCCGTACTGTGCAAGCACTGCTACCACATGACCACCACGACTTGTCAAAGTCACGATCGGGTCTGAGTTAAGCGCTGCAAGACGTCGCACTTCCAGAACCTTTTTTTCTTCTAGAGTTGCATTTACCATCAGCTCAATTGGGTCATGCACAAAGGTTATTGCCCCAGAATCAACAGTGAGCTTAATGTCCGGCTTACTAAATGCTTGAGTAACCTTGTACAGAATGTCTTGAACATCTTGAGGTGGCTCAGGAAACTTAACCTTAAGAGTCCCGGCATTCTTGTACTCTGCAGCCTCTTGATGTGACGGCCACAGGAATTCATGAATACCACCTGCCTTCTTCACAGCACGCACAATCTTTTTTCGTGGAGTGTTCATCATCTTGTAAATGAGTTCACACAAACCACAAAGAGGAAGACATAGTGCGAATGATGCGATCATGCCAACAACCGCGAAAGCGACAGAAGCAATCACTTTGATAAATGTCATTCCTGTAAAAAATCCAGGAAAGAGGTAGAAATAAGCACATGAGAAGGTAGCCACTAAAGTTACTAAAAAACATACATTAAACACGAAGTCCATGTTCACTTTAGGATCTCCCGCAACTTGAGCAGGGAGTGTTTTAAAGCTCCCGGATACCGCCACCCTCCCGCCACCAAGCGAATTGTTGAAGGTGAATAGACCGGCTTCTCTTACAATCTTGTCCCACAATTTTGTAGGCAAAACAACAATAGGTTCAATTCCTTTTTCTTTCAAATCAGAAATGAAGCTATCACACTCAATAGCGTATGAATGGGCTGAACCTTTACGGCTGCTCAACAGATAATTTCTTTTTTCTTCAAGTAGTTCTGTTGGGGTTACCTGTAGACCGGCAATAACCGATGTAGCAGAGACACGAGCTATCCTGTCTTCCTGTGGGGTAAGACTATCCTGATTAGCACGCACCATAGCCAGATCAACCGCATTCTTCACATCCTCAAAAAGCACATTTTGCATAACCTTCTCCTTTTATCAATGAGCTACGGTACTTACCGTATCTTGATACTACTGATTTTAAAATAATCTGTCAACAATACCTTAAAACCCCATAAGGGGTAGACGTTTAGACAACAGAACTAGCAATCACCTCCACCAACGCTTTATCAAACATCGTCGGTAGAATTGCCTCAGCAGTTGGATTCTTCACGTGGCCAGAAAGTGCGAGTGCAGCTTTTGTGAACATCCCTATCTCAAACTGCTTCACATTATTATCAAGCATTCCTTTGAATAGTCCTGGGAAGATAAGTGAGTTATTCAGCTGATTAGGAAAATCACTGCGACCAGTTGCTATCACTGCTACCCCAGCTTCCTTTGCAACCTCTGGCATGATTTCAGGAATAGGATTAGCGAGAGCAAATACTATTGCATCTTTATTCATACTCTTTGCCATATCTATGGTAAGAGCGCCCGCTTTTGAAACACCAACGAACACATCTGCATCCTTAACAGCATCCGTTAGTGCCCCTTCGAATCCTTTAAGTGCACTTGCTGTAATGAGCTCCACTTTTTCTTTATTAAGATCGTCCGCCCGACCCTCATGAATAATCCCCTTACTATCACAGAAAAGCATATTCTTAAATCCATACGCAAGGAGTAAACGCGATACCGCAACTCCAGCTGACCCTACACCATTAACTACAATCTTCACGTCTTTCCCCTCACCACGACCAGTAACCTTAAGCGCATTAATGAGGCCACCAAGAACTACTGTTGCTGTCCCCCACTGATCATCATGCATCACAGGAATAGAAAGTTCTTTTCGAAGTCTTTCTTCGATTTCGAAACATCGTGGTGCTGCAATGTCTTCTAGATTAACTGCTCCGAACACTGGTGCAATCTGCTTCACAGCTTTTATAATCTCTTCTGTATCTTGAGTATCTAAACAAATAGGGAATGCGTCCACATTTGCAAATGACTTAAGTATCGCAGCCTTACCTTCCATCACAGGAATAGCAGCGAGAGCTCCTAAGTTACCAAGTCCTAAGATAGCAGAACCATCAGAAATAATAGCAACCGTATTACGCTTTAGCGTGTACTCACGAGCATTACTCGGATCCTTTGCAATCTCTTTACACACTTCAGCTACTCCTGGCGTATAGGCACGTGAGAGATCGTCTCTATCATTCATCGGGACTTTAGTTTGTAATCCTATCTTACCGTGAAAATGCTTGTGTAATTCGAGTGCTTCTTGATTGTAGTTGTGTTGCATGGTCTTAGAAATAAATTGTTAGTTAATTCAGTGTATCGGAAAAAAGAAAACATGTCATTAGACATGTTTTCTTAGTTTATATCGCATCCCGCAAACGTCAGCCGAGCCAGATATTGGATGAAATACGAAGTTGTTATCTGAGGACAGAGGTAAGACGTACTAGGGTGTACGGCGAACCGCGCCGGAAGATAACAACAAGTAGTTCGCCAATATATGATTCGGTGTCCTATTACTCACTTAGCGTAAAGCTCCATTTTGGCGCGTACAACTTTCTTCATTTCTTCTTGTCCTTGATGCCCAAACTTATATGGCGCCACCTCATTTGGGTGCTCCGCAAGATAACTCATCTCACCATCTCTAAATGCTTTTCTAATTTCTGTGTTGATATGAATAATCGCGACACCATTATCAATAGACCTCATAAGATCTTCATCGGTGTTCCCGCTTGCTCCATGGAGTACAAGTGGGACATCTACCGCTTTAGTAATTTCTTTTAATCTATCAATATGAAGCGCTGGCTCTGTTGCATCAATTAACATGCCGTGTACATTCCCTATCGCTGGAGCAAACATATCCACCCCCGTCCGAAGAATAAAATCCTTCGCTTGCTCTGGTGTAGTGAGATTTTCTTCACTTACTCCTGCAGGTAATGCTGTGTTAAGTGAAGAAGACTGCCCGATGTATCCAAGTTCTGCTTCAACAAGTACTCGCTTACCTGTCTTTTCTTCATATCCTCGCACATAGTCAACACACTGCTTCACAAGTGCAACATTTTCCTCGTACGGAAGCTTGGCACCGTCGACAATCACACTATCGTACCCAGCTTCTACAACCTCCTGAACCTTTTCGAGGGTGTACGTATGGTCCGCATTTAAGAAAATTGGCACATCGTATTCTTGGTTAAGCTCATTAACAATTGTTCTCACCATATCTATCCCCATGTACTCACGTTCCCCTTCACTCGCCCCAATGATTACTGGCTGGTTAAGCTCTTGAGCAACCTCTACGATTGCTCGTGCTTGGTCGAGATTCGAAATATTAAAGTGTGCAATAGCCTTACCATTTCTTTTATATTCGTTAATAAGTTCGATATAGTGTTCACTTTGGGGTGTTAATGTCTTCATATCAACATAGTATAACACCAGCTCACTGCTATACTAAAATAGAACTTTTGTACTTGACGAACTTCATCGTCAAAACTACAAATTTCCCATTCACTGTATCAATAAGTGCACCTCATGGTAAATTTTGTTTTTCCTCGAATTTCATTCAAGTACATAACTTCTATTAACTATATATGGAAAACAAACCTCAAATGGATTTTATTGCAATTGGTGATACGGTTATTGATGCTTTTATTAGAGTTTCTGCAGGACACATCCAAGAGACTGCACATGGTCGTGAAATTTGTCTTCCTTACGGAATGAAAGTCCCGTTTGATGAGGTGTATATATTATTAGCTGTTGGAAATAGTGCTAACGCAGCTGTTTCTGCTGCACGACTTGGACTACAGTCAGCTCTACTTACTTCATTAGGTAAAGACCAGAATGGTGATGAGTGTCTCGCACAACTTACTAAAGAAAATATTTCAATCGACTACATACGGCAAGAGGAAGGTAAAAAAACTAACTATCACTACGTGCTCTGGAAAGATGACGACCGCACTATTCTCATTAAGCACGAGCAATTTACCCCAGTTATCCCAGATATTGGGAGCCCTAAGTGGCTATATCTCTCATCGTTAGGAGCACACACACTCGCATTCCATCATGAGCTTATCGAATATGTAAAAAGTCACCCAGATATAAAGCTGGCATTCCAACCTGGTACATTCCAACTCGGGTTCGGAACAGAAATTGCAGAGTTATACAAAGTAACTGAAGTTGTATGTATGAACAAAGAAGAAGCAGAACAACTTTTAGGTAAGGAAGGTGTTTCTGTGCAAGAACTAATGGATGGACTTGGGGCTATGGGACCAAAGACAGTTATTGTAACTGATGGTCCACATGGAGCGTACATGAAATATGAAAACACATATTTTAGTATGCCACTGTATCCTGATATTGCACCACCACTTGAACGAACTGGAGCGGGAGATGCATTCTTCTCAACATTTATCGCATACCTTGCTAAAGGATATGACGCACCGTACGCTATGCGACGTGCACCTATTAATAGTATGAATGTTGTACAACATGTTGGTGCACAAGAAGGACTTCTTTCTGAAGCACAACTCGAGGAGTTCCTTAAAAAAGCTCCAGAAAGTTACACATTGTCGATAATGAAATAGGGTAGGTAGACTGTAGAAAAAAGTATACCTGTAAAAATACGAAGGGAACATAAGGGTAACGCCTAACGGTGTCGCCCTTGTGTTCGTATTTAGCTACAGTCTACAGACTAATGTCTACAGTCTGTTAATGCAGTGTCTCCCTCACCTTCTGAGCAATATGTTTAGCAGTGAGTCCGTATTCCTCATAGAGTTCTTGAACCTTACCACTTTGACCGAATCTATCATTTACTCCAACTCGCCCTATTCTGATTGGGTGATACTCACTTAAATATTCGGCGACGGCGCTACCGAGCCCTCCAGAGATTTGATGCTCTTCAACCGTAATAATCGCTCGAACATCTTTAACTAATCGAAGTAAAAATGCAGTATCAAGTGGTTTTATTTGTGGCATGTTAACAACCGTCACACCAATTCCTTCTTTCTCAAGTAATAGCGCAGCCTTGATTGCTTCATAAATAATTGGACCACATGCAACTATTCCAACTGAATGGGTAAAAGTTCCACCATATTTATGCATTGGCATATACATTGAATATGCTTTCCCATAATTCCATGTGTAATTATCTGGTAACATCATTGGAGTTTTTTCACGAGTAAGTCGTAGATATGCAGGCTCTTTTGTTGTAGCAATATGCTCCGTAATGACTCGCGCTTCTGTAGCATCACATGGCACAAATACTTGCATATTAGGAATCATGCGCATGATAGCGATATCTTCTATGGCTTGGTGAGTTGCACCATCTGGCCCTACTGAGATTCCAGCATGTGCACCGACTACTTTTACTGGTACATCATTATACGAAATAGTGGTTCTGATTTGTTCCCAGTTTCTTCCTGGAGAAAACATTGCATAACTCGCCATAAATGGAATATACCCCATCGCTGCCATTCCTGAAGCTAACCCTGACATTGCCTGCTCTGTAATACCAACTTCAAAAAACCGCTTCGGAAATCTATTTCTGAATCCATCCATCTTCACACTATCTGTAAGATCTGCACACAGTGCAACGATTCTATCATCATTAGTGCCAGCATTAACAAGCCCCTCACCGAATCCCTCGCGAGTTGCCTTTTCCTCTTCTTCAACTGTCATTAATGTTTTTCTCAGCATATTATTTTATTATCAGATATGGCAATAAAAAGCTTTAGATACGAGGCACAGGTAAAGTTTTGACTGAGACGTACAAATAGTACGTTGAGTGGAAAACTTGGAACCCGTAACAAAGTAGATGAAGTTTTTTATTGTCATAGTTCGCCGTACTTAATCTTACCCTTAAGTGTTCTAAGCTCCTTCAGCGCTACTCTACCTTCCTCTTCATTTGGTGCCTTACCATGCCATCTATAATCACCTTCAAATGCCGTAACACCCTTCCCAGGAATTGTGTGAGCTATGATTACTGTCGGCTTATCGAGGCTGCTCTTGGCTGTACCAACAGCTCGTACAATATCTTTAAAGTCATGGCCATTAACTTCTATCACATGAAAGTTAAATGCTTCCATCTTATCCTTTAAGGATTCAAGTGGTAGCACATCTTCTGTATACCCATCAATCTGAATTGTATTACGGTCAATGATAGGAATAACTTTTGTAAGCTTATATTTATTCAATAGTAAAAAAGATTCCCATACTTGTCCTTCATTTATCTCGCCATCTCCCATACAACAATAAAAATATCTGTCTGGTTTATGTTCCTCTAATCTATCCATGAGCGCCATACCAATTGCTTGCGAGAGACCACTTCCTAGAGGACCAGATGATGTCTCAAGTCCAGGGAGACTCTCACGATGTGGATGTCCCTGAAGCCGTGTACCGAACTTTCTGAGTGTCTTAAGTTCAGTAACAGAAAAGTAACCAGCATGTGCCATTGTGGCGTATAAAACTGGTGCTATATGACCGTTAGAAAGAATAAGCCTGTCACGCTGTACCCACTCAGGATGACGCGGATTATGTTTCATAATTCTAAAATAAAGCGCTGTAAAAACATCCGTCATACCAAGCGGTCCTGCGGTGTGCCCACTCCCTGCTTCCATAAGCATCTTAATGATGCTTTCTCGTATATCTTCTGCACGAAGCGTGAGCGCTTGTACTTCTACGTCAGTTAGTGAATGCATAATAGGTACAGTATACAGCCTTTAGACCGTAGACTGTAGCCTGTAGTACACACTGTAGGTCTATTTTATTTAAAATCTTCTTCTAGTCTTCGTAATGTCTTTCGGATATCTTTATGAGTTGCACCGTGACCAAACACATATGATCCAACAATCGCACACGTTGCCCCACGGTTTTTCACCTTAAGAATTGTTTCTGGATTCATACTTCCATCTACTTGAATTTCAATATTCCTACAAGCATCGTGAACAAACTCTATTCGTCGTAAAACAGGATCATCAAATGGTTGCCCTTGTGCCCCAATATTTTTTATTCCCATGATCTGAATAAAAACCTTAGAATAGACAGCGTCTACTCGTTTCACAAGTGAAACAAAAGCAGGAACATTCTTATCATTAGAAACACACAACCCAAGATAAATCAGGTGCGGTTTAACAATTGCTATTGCTTCAGCAATGTCATCATCAGAAAAAGTATCGACATGGAGAACGACTCGCTTCGCACCTAGAGCAATAACCCTCATTAGATATTTTCTCCAATCCTTAACCATAAGATCGAATTCATACGAGAACCCTGCTAAGAGCTCTTTTTCTCGATATGGCAACCATGTTTTTTCTAATCCAAATATACCATCACAAAGATCTATCTGAACAACATCACACAGACCTTCAAGCATAAATAATTTATGATTAAGGTCTGCATAATTTTTAGGAAGAATTGCTGGTGTGATAATCATATGTGAATCAATAACGTGTATCAGACAATACAGTTACAACTAACTATTCCTCAAAGTATAGCAACACCTGACCGAAAAGAATCTACAACTAGTGGAAAAACTTTGTATAGACAGAGATGTAACCTGCACCTTCATCACAGTTATCGAGTGCACCGGTGCATTCAATAGGAGTGTCACTCGGGATCAGTGGTACAAACAAAATAGCAATGAGAATAATACCAAGGAGAAGCCAAGAAGTTTTTGTATTCATAATAATATATACGTTTAGAAAGTTCGCGGTCTGGTCTCAGGCACCCCTTTTGGAAGAGTCCACTTTTTGTACATAGAAATGTGCTCATCTTTACACTTAGAGTAATATCCACCTGTTCCGTCTGGATAATTATTACAATCCACCGGATTAGGATTTGTCACAATCGGAACGAACAGTGACGCTACACCGAGTAGTACAAGTAGTACTAAAAAAAATTTAAAGCTTGGATCCATACAATTATTTTGTTAATTCTTCGATTTGTATAATTCTGTCAGCATGACGCTCTTCATGAGTAAACTCCGTATTCAGAAAAAGGTCAATAGCCTGCTTAGCCTCAGAAGTGGATACGAAACGTGCACCTATAGAAAGCACGTTAGCGTCGTTATGTTCACGTCCAAGTTTTATAAGCTCAAGATTACCTCCTGCATACACAATTGCTCGCACATGCCTGAATCTGTTAGCAACTATTGCCTCACCTTGCCCTGATCCACCGAATATAATCGCATATGACGGTGCATGCATAGCATCTTTCTGTACCGACTCAGCGGCACGAACCATATATTCTGGATAATCATCCCCGGCTTCAAGGGTGAGAGCTCCACAGTCATATACTTCGTGTCCTTTTTCTTCAAGGTATGCTTTAATTTCTTCCTTTAACTGAAAACCTGCGTGATCTGTTGCTACGTATAATTTCATAAGTCTAGTATACCCCGATAATTTTTTAAATCTACTCCTTTACTACTTTTTTCTTTCTTGTAGTTGTTTTTGTAACACTTTTTGACATTAGTTTACTTGCAGTGAGGTTCATTGTTTTTGAATCAGTGGCTACTTTCTTTTCTTTTTTAGCGGTAATCTTTTTTGGTGAGTCTTTTGTGAACATATACCACAAGAAGATAACAACACCGACTGTACCAAGGAATGGTATTACATTAACGAGATTCTGGATAAGCGGGAGAACTGAGAGTATTGAAGTAATAATAATAACTGGTGCAAGAGCGTACATTGCGTATACATATGATTCACCATATGTTGCTTCTTTCTTAAGAATCTTCTTACCAAAGAGCATAACAACCAGACCGTTGAATAATGTAATAAGAAGATACCCAAGCGGAGCAAAAATGGAGAAGAGTATGATAATACCTACAAATATCAGCCATGGTAATGATGGTGCGTACATGTTAACTGCAGATACCATTCCTACAACAGTATCTTTTGTAATAACAAAAGAATCGTCGGTGTGTAATGCATCCTTGTAAGACATAATCTGAACTTCACGATTACCTTGTGTTACTATTCCATCTTTACCAAGAAGAATAAGAGCATTAGATCTATGGTATGCCTCAAGTGAGACACTTTCTTTATCATTAATTGCAATAAGATACTCCGGAAGAACCTCTTCCATACGAACCTTCCCCACCTTACCTTCCGGGATTGGGTACAAGTACATAGCACCTTCAATATTCTTTGTCATCTTTTCATGATCAATCGTTACCACTAACCCTGAAGGATATCCACTTAATGCTTGAACACCGTACGAATAAATATAAGATGGGATGTGAATTCCAAAAGTTACATAAAAACCAATCGCATACGCAATAGAAAGTACGAATGATACGAGTGTAACTTTTCCAAATGCGCCCCAGAACGAAGTAGCTTTTCCTTCTGTATAAAAAGATTTTTTCCAAAACGAATCAAAGAACTTCATATAGGTATGAGTAGGTTGTTATGTTAATAAATACTATATATGTAGTATAGCAAAGAATCACAAAGTACTTTGTGTATAGTTACACAAGTTCAATGATAATTTCATCTGCTTCATCATCAGTAAACACAACATCAGACTCAAATGATCGGTCAGCACTCTTTGTTGTAATCTTTTTATCTAATTCTTCGTCTAATGGGACCTCATTTCGCTCAAGTGATGCCACAAGAGCGTTCTTATTATGTTTATAGACATATGGTAGCTGTTCAGCTTTTGAAGGACTCATGCCAATTCTTTTTAGAAGAGCACGTAGTGATTGCAGTAGCTCTGCTGCAGTACCTTGATTTAAGACACCACCCCCTCCATCTTCTAACTCTTTTGCTGATTGTGAAAGCTTACTAGAGATTTCCTTAATTCTATCTAGTACTTTTTCTTTATCTTTTAACTCTCGAACATTTTTCTCTTGTGCTACTCCACGTACATATGAAAGTAATCCTCGCATATCAGCTATTTCAAGAGATACTGGAGCAACTTTTTCTTTCTGTTCATTCTTTTTTACCACCTGATCAAACTGAGAACTCGCTGGCGTTACCTCTTTTTGCGCCGTATCTAAATCAGACTGGTCATCTCCACTGTCAGCCACCGCCCCTTCTGTCGCTTTTCTTTCTTGTCTACGTGCACGCTTAGCCTCGGCCTTCTTCTCTTGCTCATAGTAACTCAACAATTCGTTTAAACTAGAAAACTTAACCGTTTGATCTTGAGTAGTATTTGAATACGATCTCATATAAAATCCTGTATCATATCTACTTGCTCGTGCTACAACTTGGGGTTTTTTAAGTGAGAAAACAACTGACGCACCACCAAAAGACGGCATGATAACTCCTTGCAAATGACTGACATCTTCTATGTCCTCAATTATTATTGATATTTTTTTATCACCACCTAAACGATCATCATAATTAACTTTAAAAGTTTTACCTGCAGTAACTATTTTCTCTGGAGATTCTGCTTCAATTTTTGCTATCTCTTCTTGAGTAAGATACTCATGAAGCTTAATTTCAAACGCATCTTTGTTGGCAATAAAATCTTCTTTTGTTTTTAGTTTTAGCAAGTCAATTACTTCTCTATAATATGTTGAGTTTTCAAGAGGAAAATTTCTACGTTTCATTACTAGGCGTATATCTTCTGGTGCTCTTCGATAATAACTTTGAATTGTGTTTCTTGTTTCATGGTTCTTTCCTGAAAGATCTGGGAATAAATCCGACACTATGTACGGAGACGCTTCAAACGGCCTTTCAATTCTTGTATAAGTATCCGAACGACCCCAACTGTAAGTACTTCTGTCTTCCTGAATCATTTCTGGAGCTTCAGCTTTAATTTCAGTAGTAGTTACCAATGTTCCATGTATAAATACTTCCTGTCTTTGTGCGTAAGAATTCAAAGTGTACGACCAGTAAACAGCTCCAGCCGGTTTTTCAACGATAGACCCTTCTGGGAGGATTCTTCGTAGCTCATCTAATGTAATGTTATGACAATTTCGAGCGTAAAGTGTTGACTGAATACCCCCGTAATCATCCTTTTTTTCTGACTTGGTAATATTCATTGCGAGCATTAGCTTTGCCCCACCTTTAAAAACAGATGATCCTGGGAAGATACGAGTACCCTGTAAGTGCTGGTCGAGAGATAATGGATTATAATTACGACCGTTATCAGAAGAATAAAAAAGAGCATCCGGTATGCCTGATAACAAACACTTTGCAATCTTAAACTTATCCGGTGTGGAATACTGCTCATATGTACCGTTACCATCAACACCCAAAACTCTTAGGAGCTGCAGTCTTGTTTGACCAATTTCACGTAATGATTTCATATTAAGTAAACGGTCAATTGCAAAATCCTTACTGTATCCAGAATCTACCCACTTATTCCAAACATTTAGATTTGTCAAAGGATCTGATCCTGGTACTTTTAATTCTTGTTGTCTTCTCATGCGTTCATTATCAAGGGGGTCAGATAAGTTTTTTGGTTTTATAAAAACTTGTCTACTTGCAGACATCATTGAACAGAGATCAATCATTTCAGGTAAAGTACCTAGATGCTTAGCTTCAATAAGCATACGAGATAGATCAGGACGAAGTGCGAGCCGTGCCATCTCTTTACCTATATCAGTAATATCTCCCTTTTCATCAAGAGCCCCTAATTGCTGCAAACTCTCAAGAGCACTGTGAACACTTACCCTTGACGGCTTATCGATAAAATCAAAACCCTCAACATCTTGTATCCCCATATCCTTCATTCGTAGAACCACTTCCCCAAGATCCGATCGTAATAACTCAGGTTTTTGGAATGCTTCGCGTTCCTCAAACTCTTCCTTCGAAATAAGACGATAACATTTCCCGGGTGCAGTTCTTCCAGCACGCCCCATACGCTGGTTCATGTTAGCCTGTGAAGCTTTAGTAAGTTCAAGGGCATTTATCCCAGTCTCAGGATTATAATTAATTTGCTTATGATCTCCGGCATCAATAACGTGCTTAACCCCATCTATGGTAACTGATGTTTCTGCAATATTTGTTGAAACAATGATTTTACGTTTACCATTTCTATCAAAAATTTTATCTTGATCTTGCGGGTTCATTGATCCGTATAGAGGAAGCACATCTATGTCATCTGCATCTGACATAAGTTCAATTATGGCAATAGTTTTTTTAATTTCATCCTCGCCAGGCATAAAAATTAAAATATCACCACTATCTCTTGATTTTAATATATCGCTCACCACACTTGCTGCTTCAGCAATAGTGTCATTATCTTTTGGCTTACAGTAAAAAACTTCCACCGGATACATTCTACCAGGCACTTTCGCAACAGGAGCCGCTTCGAAGTAATCAACAAATTTTTGCTCTTCTATCGTTGCTGAAGTAACGATAACTTTAAGTTCAGGTTTACCTGCTTCTTTACGTAAACGTTGCGCTTGCTTAAGAAGACCCAACGTCAGATCAATGTTAATCGTTCTCTCATGCGCTTCATCAACCATAACAACATCAAGATCGCGTAACATTGGGTCATTACGGAGCATTGAAAGTAGGATACCGTCAGTCATAAATGTTGCTCGAGTTTCTTGGCTTACTTTTTTTGTTTCTCGAGTCATGAGGCCAACTTCTCCACCAACCGAGCCGCCCCGCTGTTCAGCTACATACTTAGATACACTACGAGCAGGAAGCACTCGAGGAGATGTCACAGCAATTCTTTTATCTGGAAATGCATCAAGAAGAAAGATTGGGGTCTTGGTTGTTTTCCCAGATCCAGTTTCACCAACAATAATCGCTGACGGATTATTCTTAACAGCTTCCAAAATACTTTCTCGATGAGCATCAATAGGTAGTTCTGGTGTTGCTCGTTTAGGGACAGATGCTACACCATCATTTTGTGGGGCAGTATTAAATTTTCGCTTATCGTGATGATTAAATGTCATATTTTGAGCTATACAGTGAAACAATAAAATCACTCATCTTGGTAGTGTCATTTACAAGCTTATCTGAAATGTCTTCATAGTCTTGGAATGGCTCAATAACATCTCCACCGAATCTATCAGAAAGAATATAGTACTTATCTTTTTCAGCACAAGCAGTAACCTTTCCAACAATACTAAATACAGAATCCAAAAATACTTGTACATTAGCAGTCCTATAATCATCATATTCAAAGAGTATATTTTGACCCTGAACGAAAATATAATTGTTATCTTTAAGTGCCTTTGTAACTTCTGCTTTAGTTATCGTTACATAGCTTTCGACTTGCTTCATGATTAAAAGTATAGCCTAGGTAGCGAGTTTACCAAAAGAATAAGAGGGGTGCCTACGGCACCCCTCTTATTCTTTTATTATCCTATCTACATTAATTTACTGTAACTTCTGGCCCACCTTCGCCACATGTTCAACAAGAGTATGAGTGTACCCCATCTCATTGTCATACCATGCCATCACCTTTACAAGGTTACCTCCAACAACTCTTGTCATCTTAAGGTCAGCGATTGATGCGTATGGAAGTCCTAGAATATCACTTGATACAAGTTCTTCTTCTGTTGATTGAAAAATCGTACTCCATCTCTCAGAAATAGATGCATCCTTCAGTGCCTGATTAACTTCTTCTACTGTTGTTGGTCGCTTAGAGATAAACGTAATATCAGCAATTGACCCAGCTGGAGTTGGTACACGAATAGAGATACCATCAAAGAGCCCTTCTAACTTAGGAAAAGCTTTTGTTACTGCAATTGCAGCTCCAGTTGAAGATGGCACAATATTCTGTGCGGCTGCACGCCCTTCGCGGAAATCTTTTTTATTAGGACCATCAACAATTCCTTGTGATGCAGTGTATGAATGGACTGTATTTAAAATCGCTTTTTCGATACCTATAGCTTCATCTAATATAGCAATAACAGGAGATGAAGCGTTAGTTGTACATGATGCATTAGAGGTTACAGAGCATGTACCGAACTTATCTTCATTAACCCCAAGCAAGATAGTTTCACCCTTAACAGACTCATCTTCACCTTTCTTAGCCGGAGCAGATATAACGACTGCTTTTGCCCCACCCTTAAGGTGCGCTGAAGCTTTGTCGTATGCAACAAAGAGTCCAGTAGACTCAACAACAACATCAACCGCGTTTTCTCCCCAAGGAATAGTAGCAGGATCTTTTTCTTGGATCACTTTTATTCTCATTGTCTTAGCTTCACTATCGACAATAAGATACTGTTCATGAGTATCTTCATGTATCTCCGCATGCACATCAAAATGTGATACGCGGTATACAGTGTCGTATTGAAGAAGGTATGCGAGATTATGCACATCACCTAAATCGTTAACTGCAACCACCTCCATATCGTCACGTTCAAAAGCAACTTTAAAGAACGCTCTTCCGATACGCCCAAAACCATTAATACCTACGCGAATTTTTTTGTCCATATACATGACAGTATATCCTCAACACACTACTACCACTAGTTGATAACTACTTTTAATAAAAGTTTTTTATTAAGTACATTATTCAAAATCTTATCGTGGTGACGGTGTAGACAACCAGCTCGCAAGACTGACGAGATCTATTGAGTTTAATGCATTCGGTTTAGTATAAATACCTTCGAATTCTCGTACCCATGCACGATCAACTCCAAGCACCATTGCAAAAGGAAGTAACTCCTCGAACTGTTCTGGACGCTTATATGGTGCATTATGAAAATAAATTCTATCCTTCTCAATAACATTCATGTACTGCTTAAGTCCGAGTAATGATTCTTTTGCATACATTCCTTTTTGAGTTTTGGCTGGACTTATATATACAAAAACAAGTACAGTAGCCACAACCCCAAAAAGAAAATAGAAGACCCGAAATGATTCATCAATCAAAGCCACATAAAGCACAACATATGATACATAGGTACTTATTGGCACTATTAAATGGCTGGGTAATATACCAAGTAATGTCGTTTTTCGTAACTTGCCTAAATATTTATAGTATCCTTTAAGAAGCAATCCTTCACAGGCCATAACCCCTATTCGTTCAGCATCGTAATAAAATGAATCAGAAATTCGTGAAAGGTACACAATCCTAACACCACCATCAGTTATTCCAAAATCAAAAATTCGCTCAAGAAGTACTCTATCAAAAAGATTAGTAAGCGTAGATGGTGGTTTACAGAGTGTAAGCGCAAAGTCTTTCCCCATAAATTCACCCTTAGAATACGTAACAATCTTTTCTGGGTACATCTCAAGCGGGACATCTATCTGTTTAATTTGTATATATCCTTTAGTGGCTAGATACACCAATTCAGCAAAAATACTAGTATACGTAACTTTTTGGTACACGATAGCACTCACTTCAATTGGTGTTAAATTATCTGGCACTTCATAATCTTGAGCAACAAACCCTTTCCCTTCTTCATCTTTACTATGTCTATCCCACCAATAGATTAGAAAAATAATAGTAGTAGTACCAAGTAGCCAGCCAATGTTTGCAAGAGTATCGAAATAAGAATGCTTTACCTGTGTGGCTTCTTCTGTTTGAGCGAAAATAACATTAAAGCTTGTTACAAAAATAATTCCAAAACTGAGAAAATAATACCGGGACAGACGAGCTAAGAGGGACACAGATTTCATATAGTTACTAGTATATAGTACTAAGTCATTCTTGTGCCTCGTTGTATAAACAATAAAAAAAACGAGAACTGAATCTCGTTTGTTGTTGCCGATCTCGCGACCGGTCGCATGGAGGGGCTTAAATCCCCAAAGATTTCCATCGACCGGTCGCGCTCTTGCACGCATCACGTAAGAATACCTCTTGTCCCATCTGCTCCTATAGGAAGAACTGCAAGATCTTCTTCTGATGACTCGCACGCCTCTACCGTGCGTCACTAACACCGGCTGCACACGACGTTTGCGAAACGAAGTGCAACAGGGCCAGGTAGGCCCTGATAACATCTGCACGTTGGCCACAGGAGGAGGTTAGTCCTCTGTAGGTCCAATGGGTGCCTTATGCTTACAGGGAATGTTCACTTTATTTCAGGGATCCGGCCGGAATCCCTACATTTCGGTTACCAGCCTAAACGAACATTCATATACCATGATATCATGTTAATTATTTTTGTCAAGTCAGTCAATTTCTGATACCATAGAATTCATGAACGATATTATTATTTCCAACCTTTCAAAGACGTACGGCACTGGTAAGAAGAAAGCTCATGTAGTAAAAAATATCTCCCTTACTGTTGAGAAAGGTACAGTGTTTGGTTTTATTGGCCCAAATGGTGCAGGGAAAACCTCAACCATAAAAATGCTTGTAGGATTATCTCGTCCAACAAGTGGAACAATCACCATTAAAGGAGGTTCACCTGATGAACAAAAGGTAAAACAGGTTCTTGGGTTCATGCCAGAATCCCCTCTTTTTTATCAATATTTAACAGGTGGTGAATTTTTAGACTTCGTAGCAACACTCTTTACAATAAAAAATAAAGAATCTAAAATTGACAACGTTCTTAAAGAAGTAAATCTTGCTCATGCAAAAGATAAGCGTATTCGTGCGTATTCTAAAGGAATGCTCCAAAGACTAGGACTTGCTCAAGCAATTATTAATGACCCGGAAATTCTTTTCTTAGATGAACCACTTGATGGACTAGACCCTCTTGGTCGTGCTGAAGTTAAAAAAATAATCCTAGCACTCAAAAAACAAGGTAAGACTATCTTTATTAATACACACATCTTAGGTGACGTTGCAGAAGTGTGTGACAAAGTTGGTGTTATCGATAATGGCGAAATCCTCGCTGTTGACACACCGGCAAAATTAAGCCACGGTCACCGTGACCTTGAAGACGCCTTTGTAAAAATGATTGAAAAAGTTCGCACTGCAAAAGGCCACATAACTACAGGACTATAATCATAACAACCATGCTCACCAATATTCTCGCCATTTCAAAAAATACGTTCAGGGAAACAGTTAGGGACAGAATTCTTCTCTCTGCATTCTTCGTTATTGTTGCAATGATTGTCTTTACCTTATTCATCGCGTCCATCTCGCTTGAACAAAGTACTAGAATGATTATCGACTTTAGTACAACTGCTATCTACGCTCTTCAAATATTCGTAGCTATTTTTATCGGAAGCATGCTTATCTATAAAGAGATAGAGCGAAAGACATTTTATCTCCTTTTACCAAAACCTGTCACTCAGACTGAAGTTATCATCGGTAAATGTCTTGGTCTTACACTCACTACTGTTGTTGTAACACTTCTATCTACAGCAGTTTTGTACGGTATTTTGTTTATCCAAGGTGGTAGCATCTTTTTCTTGCCGATACTTGCTTCAGTGTTTATGAGTACACTTGAAGCGATTCTTCTTATTCTTATTTCTATTCTCTTTTCTGGTATCACCTCCCCTATCCTTGCATCGGTCTCAACTGTTTCGATTTTTATTATCGGGCATGCTGAGGGAATTTTTAGATATATGTTCATGACAACCAAAATCCCTGCGATTAAAGTGGCAGCTGAAGCGGTGTACTATATCCTTCCGAACCTTGAGAAATTTAACATCAGAAATGACATCATTCACGGAATTATTCCATCATTTGGTATCCTTGCAGTCTCTACACTATATGCGCTTTCCTATGCACTGCTTCTTCTTGTTATAACGCAAAGAGCATTTAGAAAGAAGGACTACTAAGTGTATTTCTTATTCTCGTTATGAAGCAGTACCTATCGTACACATCTCAGATTGCAACCGGGGCGATTATCATATCTCTCATTGGTCTTGTTATTGCCTTCCAGGTTAATCACGATAAGCGATCGAAGCCTTTCACCACAAAACTAACCGCACAGACTCGTAATCTTCTACCAGCATCAATTTTGCCTCACATAACATTCGGGTTTACTAATTTCATAACAGATATGTACTGGCTACGTTCTGTGCAGGACTTAGTTGTATGGGATGGGAGAGATCCATACTATCTTAACTACTTTAAGAACATAGCGGCTCTTGACCCTACTTTTGAGTATCCATATCTTTTTAGTATTGTGATTGTCCCGCAGAATAAAGATGTAGATACACTCAACCGTGTCGCAGAAATTGCAGACCAAGGTATCCAAGCAATAAAAACAAGTTGGAAGATCCCTTTTTATCTCGGTACTCAGTATTATCTTTTCACAAAAAAATATGATCCTGCTGAAAAATATCTTAGTATAGCTGCTAAAGTTGAAGGTGCACCTGATGGAGTGTTCCTTATTTACTCAACGTTTGTCGGACGAAATAGTCCACTGAGACCAAAAGGTGATAGTGATATTCCATTACAGAAAGAGTTGCTTAAAGTTATTTATAACAATACTGACAATGAGACCATTAAAAAAATGGCCGAAAAAGGTATTGAAGAGAAGTATGTTAGCCAGATGATAGAAAAAGGTATCATTGCATATAAAGAACGATATAAAAGGTATCCTAAGAATGTCGAAGAAATGATAGCTGTTAATTTTATTTCTCTCCCTAAAGAGTTACTAGAACTTTTTACTGTTGAGATTAGTCAGAAGGATGGGACGTTTAGAATTGAGGAGAAGCGTTTCTAGATTTAACCCTACGTCGTTAATAAAAAAAACTACCTGCACAGAGTGCTGGTAGCGTATGTTCATCAGAGAGCGCTTAGGCCGAGGCGCTTAGCCTCTTGTGTAACCGAACTGACAATATCACTTCGTTGTCTGTCTCGCTTAATCTTCATTTCTAGATCATCTTCAATGAGCTGCTCAGGTGGATGATCATAGTCAACAACAACTGATTTGACAATGAAACGGGATTGGTTTGGGGTAAGCATCCAGACAATTGGAATAAAGAGGATTTCCCAATTGTCAGCATAGGTATTCTCACCACATTTACCTATGTACTTGCTCATGAACTCTGCAGCTTCAGAAGAAAGAACTCTTGGGCCAAAATATAGATCAAGATCAGGACGACCGGTAACATTCCCAATTTCATGATTCCCGCGAAGCTCAGAAAAATGCTGATACTCTGGATATGTGTCTAAGTTTTTGCGACGTGGAACAACAACATCCACTTCTCTGGTAAAGACTTTAGAAATACTTGGAACAAGCAAAGGTATGAGAGTATACTTTTCAGGCTCCAGCCAAACCACTACTCTTGCTTTAGAATTAACACCTTCAACTAGAGCAAGTCGACGGGATGCACCTATACCCAAACCAGGTGCACGGTCAATCACAGTTGCCCCGGTTTCTCGAAGTGCAACCTTAATGTCATATGAACTGTCATCAGCAACAATAATTCGGTACCCGCAATTCTTTGCTGCAAGACATGTCTTGACCGCAAGTGGTGCACGAATATCATTCATTGAACTATACATTGTTGTTGTAACGAGTACAACATCTTGTTTTGGAAATACATTCATTAGGAACCCCCTATTTTTGTACAGTACAGTTAGTCTCTACTAATCTCCTTTTAGCAAACTAACACGTATAATTTGTATAGTCAAATCATGCGACAGTAACTTGGTATATATTATTATTAATAATTACCAACCACCTCCACCACCACCTCCACCACCTCCGCCTGACCCTCCTCCACCCCCTGAGCCACCACCACCTGGCGCAGCTCCTAATGATGATGTTGCAGAGGTACTGAAGTTAGTAAGTGTAGAAGCAAAAGCAACGGACGAGAAGTTACCATTTGTGCCTCCTTCATACCATGACGGCTGAGTTAGGTAGATACCTTCGAACTCCTTTGCCCACTGTTTATCTACTCCGAACACTATCGCATACGGTAATAACTTTTCGAATACCTCTGGTTTCTTTTCAGGTGCATTATGAAAAGCTAGTCTATCCTTCTCTGCAACTTTAAGATATAACTTAAGACCAAGTAAGTGTTCTTTTGTTGCCACACCTTGTACAGTTTTTGCTGGACTAAAATGCCAGAATGCAAAAAAAATAAGTGCAGCAGGCAGAACAGCAAACCAGAAACTACCAAAAAGTGAGAAAACAAATATCCCAACTGCTATACCACCAAATATTTTAAGAGTAGTCTTGGTGTCAACCGAATCAATAGATGTCACAGTGCGCAGCCTACCAAGATTCCTGTAATACCCTTTCTCCAAGAGGGTATCGGCTACTTCGTTTTTTATTTTAGGAATTTTTGCATAGAAAGAATAGACAAGAGACGAAAGTTTAATACTAGAACCTGCCTGAAGATGCAGATCAACATCTTCTAGTGGAACATTTTCTTGTTTTAGTAGCACCTTTTGCTGTAGCAGTGTAGTAAATGTCTTTATGTCTACATCTTTAACATCGTCATCATCAATTTCTACACCGTAAAAGAGCTCTGTCAAAAAGAGCTTGTCCGCCCTGTTCTCTACTTCTTCAATTTTTTTAAGAAGAATGAGCTCATAGTCGGTTGACTTAAAAAAGAATAATTTTTTGGAATCAATTTGTCTTATTTTTATATAACCCTTAGTAGCAAGATAAATAAGTTCTGCAGAAATACTTTCTGGCTTTACCAACTCATAAACAATCGCACTCACTTCCATTGGTGTAAGATTATCTGGAACATCATATTGTGCAATGATGACCCCTGTGCCTTTCGGATCTCGCCAGTTCTTAAACCAATATGTTAGCAAAAGGAAAAAGACAGCAATGAGTAGCACAATAGTTCCTACAAAAGTAGTACTGTAAAAAAACTGCGAATCCAATCTGATAGTAGGACTTTTATTGGGCGAAGGAGGTGCTACAGCTAATTCTTCTTGTGTATAAGGAGTTACTATTCCTTTAGGAAAACCAACAGCAACAGTTAAACCTTCTCCTGGGTTAAGCCTCTTAGGTGAACTAAAAACATACAGACCTGTCGCTGAACTCGTAGCATCAAATATACAACTAGAAGCACTCCCTTTTGGGCCGTAATAGCAAGCCTGCTGTATAGCACTCACAAGTGGAGGAAGTATAACAGTTGCAGACGCTTCATAAATTGGGATTATCCAGGAGTTGCCCGTAGCATTCCAGTAGATTTCATCAACACCTGCAAGTTGTGCGGTGGCATAGGATGCACGATATGATATGTTATATACTTTTTCACCGCTAAAGGTTACATTTGGATCTCCGATTTTTAGACGAATTGTATTTCCTGGACCTGACTGTTGTACGAACTGCTGAGCAACACCTGACTGATCAGTTACCGAAATATTTGAAAGTGACATTGCTTTCCCAGTTGAAGAATATGGATAGATGTCTCTATAGATACCATGCCGTGCTTGGTTACCAGTTTGATATAGTATCGTCTCAGTTACGTTAGCAGAGTTATCAAGATTAACATGCACAGTAGTTGTGTATGCTTTAACAGCTTCTTCGGAAGTCAATTGAGCATAAGCAGTTCCTGAGATAGAAAAAAGACCAAGGAGGATAGCTATACTAAGTGACCTTATGAGATATGTCATATTGCTGAGGTAAGTGTAGCACGGGATGCAAAAGGATACAGAGGAATCGGTCACAAATGTGGTTCGACACAGTATACAGAACCGATTCCTCACAGACACTATGCAGGTAACCAGGAATCGGTCACCGCTACGGCTCGCTTCTAAAAGCTTCGCTTTTCTCATCTCAGCACGTAGCCGCGACCCCGAGAAAAACCGACAAAATAATTTCTAAAAAATACTGTCCCCAATTTTTTAGAAATTATTTTGTAAACCGATTTTTTGTTCGATTCCTACGCGAGTGCGTCTAGCACTCGCTCGTGGGCCCGCAAAATTAAAACACACAAGTTTCCTTGTGTGTTTTAATTTTGCGGGCCCACGAGGAATCGAACCTCGACCAACGGATTTGGAGGCCGTTGTTCTGCCACTAAACTATAGGCCCAAAATTTCTCAGAAGGATTTTTCTGACTTGTATACCATCCTTTCCACCTTCTGAGTGCCATTACTGCCGATCAATCTTACTTCTAACACCGGACATTGTGCACTTCCGGTCACTTGCTTCAGATTGGCTTAAGCTCACCTGCAGTAACGCCTGGTTATCATATCAAAAAATCACCAACTTGGGTAGGACTCACACATATGTACAGAAATAGAAAAACCGACCTTCGAAAAGGTCGGCACGTAACCACCAGTGTGGAATTACGCTTTGGCAAACGTCTTGCGACGGGTCAGCACAAGGCCGAGGCCTGCAATACCGATGAGCGCAAAGGTGCCCGGCTCAGGAACACTGCTGTCAGGTCCTGTCTGCAAATTTCGCCATTGAAGGGAATAATCCCCTTGATCAACGGAAAATTTGTTGTAACCTTGCAAGATCACATTTGCAAATTGGATACTGCCATCAGCACCAACACTTCCGAGAAGATTACCATCAAGCAAGTAATTGAATTCATCAGCAGTCGTATCCAGAACAATGCGAAGCTCATGCCATGCATCGTACGCAAATGATGGCGACAATCCATAGCTATTGAAGGCTACACCATTCCAACCTTGGAAACGTGGCCCGGTTCCATCTGCTGCAAATTCCAAAATCGGGAAGAATGAGATTTGGCTGGTCACATCAACAGTAGTGCCCCAAAATCCCGCCAAACGTTGCTGAAGAGGGTCCCCAGAAACATACAACTCGACACTCATTGTCGTAACACCGTCAGCAAAGTCATACTTCCTGCCCTGGGTGTCATAGAACAAACTATTGAATCCGTTCGGCCGTGCAGCAAGACGGTCAGAAGCATCGATGGTCTGAGTCAAAACTCCAGACCCACCATCGTACGACCAACCATTCGGTGCGTACCGATCCGTGTACCAAGTGTCTGCTGCTTGAGTCGCACCAATTGGTGCCCCCAAGTTAACAGGTCCAGCATACGAGACGCTGACAAACCCCATCAGTGCTAGAAAAGCACAGAAGAGGATTCTTTGCATTTTTTTCATCGGAAACTCCTTGAAAGAAAATGGCCCAAAGTCCGAGTGACTCCAGGTCCACTTATAATTATACCATATTTTATAGAAAATACAAGATAGTAAAAATGACCCTGTTGGGTCATTTTTAAAATAGATTACTTCTTTGTTTCCTTGAACATTACGTGTTTTCGGAGTTTCTTAGAATATTTCTTGAGTTCAATCTTTCGAGTAACAAGCTTCTTGTTCTTAGAAGTCCAGTAGACTTCGCCTGTTTCTTTATTCTTGAGCTGGATGAGGTTTACTTGTGCTTTTGCCATAGTTTTACAATTATAGCATATATTTTAGACTTTTCAACCTTTTTTGATTAGCTATTTATTTATGATATCGGTCGTAACATCAACAATGTACCGCAAGAACCACTAGGTACATTCTATTTTTTAACAAACACAGGGCCTTCAACCTTTTGACCTAAAACAAATCTTTTGGTCTGGGTACCGTTTTGGGTGATAATTTCAGTGCGCGCTGGAGTAACACTTACATATGGGACACCTCCTCTTTTAAAGTGTCTATGAATATCTAAACCAGTTGCGTTTCTGGTTAAAATGACTGCTTCTGTATCAGGTTCAAACTCAACTCCGCTGCCTTCGTTACCTATTACACGAATAAAGAGCGGACTATGACGACTTACCTCAAGACCTGCAGCTTGTAAATACTCTTGAACTCCGGGTTGATTAATTTGAATTTCAGGTGCAATCTGCATGTTAGCATTTGGTACAACAACGACCCTCCCATCAGGTGTAACACCAACTTGAGCTGGAGTAGTCGAAAGTCTCTGATTAACAACATTCACTGCAACAGATCTTGCAAATGCTTCTAAGCCATGTTTATCTCCCGCTTCTGCATCAGTTGGCATTGCAGCGTTAAGAGCAAAGGCTGCAGTTGCTGTTGCAGCAAATGCTCTTAATTTATTTTTTCCAGGTCGTAAAACTTCCCGGAAATGTAGTACAGGTCCTTGAGGATTTTCTAAAGTTGGAGGCATTTCTACGCCTTCATCAGGTCGTAAAACGTGAGTCTCTTGGGTGGATTGATTAGGTGTATGTGGTGCTGATTCCATATACAAAAAGTATACTACAAAAGTAACGAAGTGAAGTGGGATACTAACTGATCTATTGGAATACGGACTTGCTCCATAGTATCGCGATCTCGCACAGTAACCGCATTATCAGTTAAGGTATCGAAGTCTACTGTAACACAATAAGGCGTTCCAATCTCATCCTGGCGACGGTAGCGCTTACCGATTGACTGTGTATCATCATACTCAACAAAAAATTTCTTAGATAATGTTTTCCAGATAGCTTGGGCTGGAACCGATAACTCTTCTTTCTTAGAGAGTGGAAGTATAGCAACCTTTACTGGTGCAAGACGCTTATCTAACTTAAGTACCACTCGAGTATCTCGCTTACCATCCTCCCCTACTTCTCCAACCTCTTCTTCAGTGTAAGCATTATCTAGGAATGCTAGTGCCATTCGAGCAACACCAACAGAGGTCTCAACAATATGAGGTACGAATCGCTCCTTCGTAGCTTCATCAAAATATGATAAATCAGTTCCTGAGAACTTAGAATGTTGCGATAGATCCCAATCACCGCGTGCATGCACTCCTTCTAACTCCTTGAATCCTCCGAGCATCTCATAGTTATACTCTATATCATATGCCTCTGATGCATAATGTGCGAGCTTATCATGCTTATACCAGTTGAGCTTACTCTCTGGAATGCCATATTCAAGATAAAATGCCCATCTGTCCTTGTGCCACTTTTCAAAAATCTCACTTGTTTGTGACTGATGATGAAAATACTGCATCTCCATCTGTTCAAACTCGCGCGTCCTAAACACGAATTGCTTAGCAACAATTTCATTTCGAAATGCCTTACCAACTTGAGCTATACCAAATGGAAGCTTCGGATGGACACTATCGATAGTGTTCTTATACTCAAGATATATTCCTCCACAGGTCTCAGGTCTAAGATAAACAGCATTTTCTTCAGTGAGTGCATCGGTTGGTGATCCAAGATTAGACTTCACCATAAGTGAAAATACTTTCGCCTCAGTAACATCTGCACTGCCACAGTTAGTACAAACTAATTTTTTATCTGCTCGAAGTTTATCGAGCTCTGTGTTAATAAATTCTAACGGTTGCTTATCTGCATTAACCCCAAAATCTTCAAGCACATGATCTGCTCTAAAGCGACTCTTACACTTTCTGCAATCAATCTGTGGATCATTGAATCCGTCCACATGACCTGAAGCTTTCCAAGCTGTTGGGTGCATAAAAATAGCACTATCAAGCAAGAGCACATCCATTCGCTCCTGTGTCATGTTTTTTTGCCAAGCTTGTTTTACATTATTAAAAAATAGCGTTCCATAATGCCCATAATCATACACGCCAGAGAACCCTCCGTAGATTTCAGAGGATGGGAAAATAAAGCCGCGACGCTTACAAAGCGACACAATTGCTTCCATTCGTGTTGTTGAGTCAGGAGTATTCATATTTGAGGATTATACCATAAAACAGACTTTAGTCTGTAGACTGTAGTTTGTAGCAGTCAATGTAATAGTTCAATACCGACCAAAATGGTCGGTATTGAATTCTACAGTCTAATAACTACAGTCTTTCCCCTAGTACGTAAACACCCCACCAAACATGCCACTAAAGAATTTAAGGATTCCTCCAACGGATAGGATAATAAAAAGTCCAATGAGGCCATAAAGTAGATGACTCTTACCGAAGTTTTTCTTCTCGGGATCATTCATATCAACAATGAACTTAAATACTCCGTATAAGAAGTAGAGTATAGCTAATGCAACTGCTAACTGATATAGTGGACTGAAAATTTCTGTTACAATATTTTCTAAAACTTGTTCCCCGGTTAAATCTCCAGACATAAAAATATATAATTAGTTTAGCATAACAACGTCTGTAACTTTGACTACTTTTCACCTGGTAATTTAAATGGCTGCATCTCACCCCCGAGACCGGTACCAAGTGTGCTTGAAATAAAAGCAATAATCCCCCATATACCAACCATCAGAAACATTGCACCAAGTGCCCAAGCCATCCCTACTTTCGCTTTCTGTCGTTCTGTAGGGTTATCAACTGATAACCACACAAAGACAACCATGTACCAAAAAAACCCAATCATGCCGATGCCAATAAGAAGTGGAAGTACCTTATCTAGGAGATCTCGTGATTTATTTATGATACTTTCAACAGGGGTAAACACAACTCCGCTAACCACCGCAAAAGCAAAAAAACAATTGCTAACAATAACTGAAATTGTTAGCAATGTTTTTTTCATAGTTAATTAGTGTGGTATTTGTTCACAGATTACTCACGATACATGAAAGCTTACACCTAGAAAAGACTAGGGAAAAGCATCTTCCCACCAAGACCAATTCCAAACACGTTAGCAATAAATGCAATAATTCCCCAGATACCCACCATCAGAAAGAGTGCCAGAATTGAGTACCCCATTCCAGAAAGAGCTTCTCTTTTTGCATTTGGATCTGATGCACCTTTCCAAATGAACTTAACTAAGAACCAGAAGAATCCCGCTAAAGCAAGACCTATCAGTAATGGGACAAGACTTGCAACGATATTAGTCGCCTTAGCAATTAATGTTTCAATTGCTGATGTGTTAACGGCATTAGGTTGTGCTTGCACTCCAATTGGAAGTTGTGCCAACGCTAAAGTAACAGTACTTACGATAACTGAGCCAATGGTTAATGCTTTTTTCATAGGTAATTGTTGTTTATTACATAGATAGATACTCCAAAGTGGAGTATCTATCTACAAGACACTATAATGTAAATATCTTACTTAGGGATTGTTGGGATTGGAACAGTACCTCCTAGACCAATACCAAACATATTAGCAACGAACGCAATAATACCCCAGATACCTACAATCAAGAAGAGAGCGAGAACAGAATACCCCATTCCAGAAAGAGCTTCTTTCTTAGCAGTAGCGTCTGATGCTCCTTTCCAAACGAACTTAACTAGGAACCAGAAGAATCCTGCAAGTGCTAGTCCTACGAAAAGAGGGACAATACTTGTAACGATTCCATTTGCTTTTGCAATAAGGGTCTCGATTGCTGATGTGTTTACTGATGTACCCTGGGCTTGTGCTCCAATTGCAACTTGTGCCATTGCAAAAGATACACTACTTACGATAACTGATCCGATGGTTAATGCTTTTTTCATATATTTATTTTGTATACCTTATAGTATATAGGTATCTTATTTCAGTTACTAGAACATTAATAAAAACCCTGTGGATAAGAAAAATAATGACTTTTGTTAAAACTGTATATAAAATGGACTTCAGACCCGGAGCCAGACCGTATTCTGGTATAAAAAAGCCAGAACAACTGTATATAGAAATAGAAAAAGAGGTACTTCCTTTCGCGACACCGCGAAAGACAGTGTTGCGAAGAGGAAGCCCCCTTCTAAGTCAGTTAATGTCAGACTAGACAGATGTTACGGTGTTTACTCACCTCAGGAATCAGTGGCTTCCACCACCTTTACCTCCACCATCGATTTTCTTCTTACCAAACATAAAGGCAAGAGAAAATGCTGCCAATGGAATACCGTACTTGTAGACACGGTTCATCACATTGTCGAAATCCCTCATCTTGTCGCTCAGAAGTTCAATTCCGATTGAGAAGACAAAGCAAAACGCGAGAACGTACAGTGGCAAGCCCCAGTTAATTCCCTTTGGTGCAGCTGCTGCAGGTTTCGCTGCAGCAGGTTGTGGTGCGGATGCACCAGCTGATGGTTCTGTTGCCATAAACTACCTCCTTCTTTAATTGAGAGTAAAATTACCTGAGATAATGATCACCTCGAGTGGCTGATCTGGACGTCGACGAATCTCTTGGAGACACGCCGCCAGTGAATCATTACGACCATCAATTGTCCCACAGCCCCAGTACCCCGTAGAGTACGAACTGTCTTTCTGGCGAATGACATACCTGTCTGCCCTGAAACTAGTCAGGCGACGGGTTACATCCTTGGAAAGGGATATGCGAGCACACCCAGGGCCAAAAGCATATCCAACTCCAACTTCATTCAGTTCTTGGAGTGTCGCATTTTCCAGATCTTCATTGACCTGAGCCGGAGACTTGTCGCATGAAAACATTTCTACTGGCACAAGCGCAAGCTTCTGCTCGACAGGTGCTGCAGATTGCGGGGATTTAGTCCCTTTCACCTTCGCCTCCTGAATATCACCCTTCTGCTTCTCTATTCCGATTCGCATGAGACCAGCAGGAGTATTGTCATAGTCCATTTTTTTGATATCCATAAAGCTACCAACTGCATAGCTAATTACTGACACAATGAATGCCAAGACATATGGGAAGAGAGGGTGTTTGAACAAAGATTCACTTTGTTGTTGGCCGTTTGGCTGTTGACCTGCGGGTTGAGGGTTAACGTTTGCGTTCATCGAACTTCTCCTTTAGTTGACTAGGTTGATACTATCTTCCCTTGTTAACCACAAAAGAAGATACGTTGGTTGGGTCATGGTTACAGAGTTTCCCCTGACACCTTGACTACAGGTACACGATTCCTCTATGTATTGTTATTGTACTTTCCCAAAAGATACTTTTGGAATCTTATCTCGTTCTACACGAAAAAAGACAATTTGTCAAGTTTTACAAAAACAGATGTAGTGACAAATTCCTCAAGACCTATTATGATGGACCTCCGTTAGTATTTAAATCTGCAGGCGGTGCACACACTGAACCCATTTGTGTAGGCTGGCAATAGCCACTAACACATTGTTCTGGTAAGGTGCATTGTTCTCCATTTGCTTTAAGTGTAGATGTATTTACTGCACATTGGCCACCGTATGGACCCATATTACAGTAGTTACTTAGACATTGGTCATTTGCTGTACATACCTCACTATTAGCTTTAAGTGCTGTCCCGCCACCTGCGGTGCCACCACCTGTAGTACCTCCCCCTGTCGTACCACCTGATGTTCCTCCGCCTGCTGCACCTCCTCCGGCGCCTCCGCCTGCCGCTCCACCACCTGCAGCTCCACCGCCAGTGTTTCCTCCTGCTGCACCACCCCCACCTTGGTATCGTACATCTGGAATAGTAATAGTGTTATCACCAAGTCCTGGGAACATACTCTGAGCGAACTTAATAATTCCATACACAGAGAACATCACAAAGAGCGCAACGAGAGACCAGATCATAAACTGCTTACCATTTTTTATAACATTCGTATCTCCCTGTCGTAGTCCCCAAATAAAATTCGCAAGACCGAAAAAGAACGCCACCACACCTCCTGCCATGAAAAGAGTACCTAGGGCTTTTACAATCGTAGTATTAAATGTATTAATAATATCTGCGAATGTACCCATACCTTGCTGCACTCCAGTTGCTGTTAGTTGGGCGGATGCTATTGATGTAAAGAGTAGCCCGGTTGCAAATGAAACACCAGCAAGGATAAATAATTTTTTCATACGTAATATATGGTTCTAAGTGTAGCAGAGAATCATTAAACAACAAGAATCTTATACCTCCTACGGTTACCGACTCTAGCCACGACCTGCATGGCAGACATTATCAGTCCCCATCTGACCATTTCTACCGTCTGCTGTAGTACATGCCTGACCAGATGCCGCAGGATCAGAAAGAATCCTATTAACACTATTTTTAAGTGCAAACAAAAATCCTTGAAGAACCATAATTACAATTGTTGTAACAAAAGCCCACATGAGCCATTTTTTAGCCTTGGTGAGTGCTTCTGGTGCCCCTTGCGCCAGAACAAATGAAAATCCAGTCCACACCCAAATAACAATGAGTGCTGGATATACAAAGAACTTCATGACGAGACGTACTGCACTCAAAACAAATTCATATAGGGTGTCCCCCGGTCCAAAATTTGGAAGAAGTGTCTGTTGGGCATAAGCATGTGGGATTATTCCTCCCATGGTGAATAATTTTAATATCTGAAGAATTTCTGGCTTAACCCCAAAGAATGAGAGGATAGTGTAAAGACCACCGCCGATTAGTACTGTAACAATAATAAAACCAACTATCGCATTCCCAGCTTTTTGCAGTGCATCCTTATACGCATTTGCATTTCCTTGTTGCAGTGAGAACCACGCCATTACGAAACGATACGCCACGAAGATGAAGAGGAGTGGGAGACCGATACTAATAATGAGTGCTACTACCCCTTTAACAACTGGACCAATCTGACCTATCGTACAAGCAGAACTTGTTGAGGCATCGTTCCCACACTTCACAATCGATTCTCCTGATTGTGCTAATACACTATGTGTGCTCACAACACAGAGTGCAAGAAGAGCACTTGCGAGGATAAAAGAACTTAACTTCTTTTTTGTAAAAAATGTTTGCATGAGTGATACTACGATTTATTATAAAGATCTCGCATACGACCAACATACAATAGCACTGCGTCGTTAATGAGATATCTGGAGTTAATAATATCCGAGATCATTGTATTGGTATACGCAGTTGTATCTTTTGAATACCTATCTATCCATCCTTTAGCTACAAGCATACCTCGTGCAACAACTGGGTCTAGAGCTGGGGTGGCAGCATACGCACGAGTAGCTGGCACACCTCCTGTGATTGCTGCGAACTGTAATGCGATAGCTTGGGATGCGAACTGTGACTCCACTGTTAAAGAAGCAACTGGGTTTTTGGATGTCTTTAGTGTTGCCATGGCGTACATACGCATACCTGTTACGAAAGAATTATATCCCCGTGTTTGAGGAAATGTTGTCATTAGGAAATCCCCTCGTGGATTACGAGCCTTAAGCTTCTGATATTCTCCAGAGTATCCGATATACATAGCTAACTTTTCACTCACAAAAATATCCGCTGGGTCAGCCGATTGGGATTGTGGCCATGTGTAGGTTGTCTGACCTGGATCGCCGAACTGTGTAAAGAAACGAGCCGCTGCCACCATTGGAAGAATCTCTTTTTTCGCATCGACTGGTTCATTAAGCATAATTGCATACGTAGATTCACCAGCTTGGTTTATGTTTTGAATTACTGGCACCTGACCTATCTGACCTATCATAGCCATAAGAATATCTTTTGAATACGAAACACTTGGTGTACCTAGTGCTATTGCTGACTCTACGAACTGACCATTCTGTCTCACTGTTAATGCTGTAGCAAGTGTTGCCACTTCATCCCAATAGACTGGCGGATTAATAATCCCGTGTTTAGAGAATAGCGTACGGTTATAGAAAAGAACCATTGGTTCGACAGTAATCGGTAACGCAAGAGCTGAACCTGGAGTCATGAATAATGAAGCACCATCAACGAACTCATCTCGAAAATCCTTTTCTGCAATTGGGAATTTATAAATACGATCTGCTTGTGAAAGAATAATCTGCTGTGGTGCAATAATTGCATCAGGGCCTTCTTGGTTAGCAATTGCTTCGATGAGTGATTGTTCGAAATTAGCTTCTGGAACATACTTATATCTGACAGAATACGTCTTTGCCTTTGGATTAAACTCCTGAATAATTGGGAGTACTTCTGTGTCGGGTAATGTTCCCCATACCGAAACATCACCTTTTACATTGTTTTGTTTACAACTCTTCCCGAGTGGCACCTTACAGGTAAAGATAAGAAAAGCAAATAATGTAGCGAATAACCCAAGTCCGAGTAAGATTTTTGGTAACATGAGATACAGTATATAGTGGCTAGTGGAGAGTGGCTAGTGGAGAGGGAGAAAGACACCAGACAGTCAGACCGCTGCGCTAACAGATGTCAGACAATACTAATACAAAATACATGGCGGCACCTAAAGGTATTGCGATTTCAACACGTTGAGTACAACGTAAGAAATCGGGAACCTTGGCCGCCCCCTCGTACTTGTATGTATCTTAGTCTGATGTCTAATAGCGTAGCGAGTCTGTTGTCTGTTTGTCAGATATCTATCCCTTACGAATTAATTGCCAAAAACGCGTAATGATAATCTCCTGCAGGAAGTCTTTTCTGAATTCTGAAACCATGCTTCTGTACAAGTGATATCGCTTGTTCTTCTTGTATCACGTGGGACGTGTGTGGACCAATACCTCCATGACTGTCACTCCAATCAACAACGAGTAACTGCCCTTCAGGTTTTATAAGTCGTGCTATATTAATAATCGCCTTATCTATCTTATCGAACTGAAATAGCACATTAGAAAGCACAACAGCGTCTAAACTATATGCATCAATAGGAATATGTGTCTCTGCATCTGCCCAAATCATCTCAACATTCACAATCCCACGCTTATCAAGAGTACCTGCGAGTGTGTGGAGTGCTTCACGATGCACATCAACCGCATACACCTGTCCTGTTACTCCAACGTGCTTAGCTAATGCAATAGTATACACACCTGTTCCACAACCAATATCAGCTACACGATCAGATGACTGTAAATAAAGTTCTGTAACAAGTTGTTCAGGTGTTAAGAATGACATGAGGATAGTATACAGCGTGTAGCGTGTAGTGAGTAGCGTGTAGTAGTGGATACGAAAGCGCGGCCTTAGGTCGCGCTTTTTTGTTTTTAAAACTTTTTAATATCTTTATTCCCGAACTAGAGAAGTTGGAAAGTCAGAAATTATTCCAGATGCGAGGCGCATGAAATTTTTGCGATCATGACGTACGAGGAGTATGTCGCGTGGAGCAAAAATTTCATGCAACAATGCAGACTCCCGATTTTTTAGATTATACCCAATCTTTTAAAATCGCAGTACCCTTGGGGTATGGGATGATTTATGACTTTACAACAAGTTGAAGGAAGCGAGGGAATCTCCGTCGCGCAGTTTCATAATCCGTACCCCCTGCGTATCTCGTCCAAGAGTCGGAATAGAAGTCACTTCAGTACGAATCACCTGCGAATCTTTAGACACCGCAAGTAATTCTTCATTCTCAGAAGTTACAACTCGTGCAACCATGAGCTTACCAGTCTTTTCTGTTACCTTAACGGTCTTAATACCACTTCCGCCACGCTTTTGAAGCTTATACTCAGATAACTTAGTTTTCTTACCGTATCCATTGGCGGTCATAATAAGCAGCTCAGCATTCTTTGTTCCTGTTGGAATCTTATCAGCCGCAACAATTACATCGCCCTTATCAAGCTTCATACCAATAACACCTCCTGCAGTTCTTCCCATCTCACGCACATCATTGTGGTTGAAGCGAATCGACTGACCGTTCTGAGTCGTAAGAATAACACTGTCCTGGTCACTCACAAAAAGCGCTGCAAGTAATTCATCCTTTTCTTCGAGACGAATCGCAATAAGACCATTTCGGCGAACATCCTTAAAGCTCTCAGCAGCTGACTTCTTAGTCGTACCATCCTTAGTAATCATCATTAGTGATACTCCAGCAAGTTCTTTCATATCTTTAGGCATTGCAAGAATAGATGTTACTTTTTCACCATCTGAGAGTTGTAGAAAGTTCATAATACTCTTTCCGCGAGTTGCACGCTTCCCTTCTGGTAGATCATACATCTTCATTTGGTACGCCTTACCCTTATCTGAGAAGAACAGGAGGTCAGAGTGTGATGATGTAGTTAATGACATCGTTACGAAGTCTTCTTCTTTTGTACTTAAATCTACCACACCAACTCCACCGCGCTTTTGTGTGCGGAATTCTGATGGGTCAGTACGCTTCACGTATCCACCGGAAGTGTATACAAGTACTTCCTCTTTATCTGCGATTAAGTCTTCAGGATTAAATTCCTTAGCTTTATGCTTCACAATCTTAGTACGACGATCGTCACCATACTTTTCTTTAATGTCGTTAAGTTCACCTTTTATGATAGACATCATCTTCTTTTCTGACTTAAGAATAGCTTCAAGCTCTGCAATAAGTGCCTGCACCGCCTTAAGATCATCCTCAATCTTCTTACGTTCGAGTGACGCAAGTCTCTGGAGCTTCATTTCTAGAATTGCAGTAGCTTGAATAGCAGAAAACTTCCACTTCTTCATGAGTTGCGCATGAGCGTCCGGTGTGTCCTTTGAAGCACGAATTGTCTTAATGATTTCGTCGATATGATCGAGAGCTTTCTTTAGACCAAGCAATATGTGTTCCTTTTCAAGAGCTCGCTTTAAATCATACTCAGTACGACGACGTACAACTTCCTTACGATGACCAACGAATGCTTCAAGCGCACCCTTAAGAGCGAGCGTCTGTGGAATACCATCGACAAGCGCGACGACGTTGTAGTGGAATGTACTTTCAAGTTCAGTATGTTTATAGAGATAGTTAAGAACCTTTTGTGGTTGAGCGCCACTCTTAAGATCAATCACCACACGAATATCTTTTGTTGATTCATCACGAAGTCCTTTGATTCCTTCTATCTTCTTATCGCGCACAAGATCTGCAATATTTTCTATAAGGTTACTTTTTACAACTCTAAATGGAATAGATGTAATAATAATTTGGAACATTCCGTTCTTGGTCTCAACAATTTCTGCTTCTCCACGAACTACCACCCCACCACGACCTGTTGCATATGCCTGACGAATATCTGCCTGACCAAACGCAATACCCCCAACTGGAAAATCTGGTCCCTTAACATGCTCACAAAGATCTTCAGTTGTTGCGTGTGGATTATCAATAAGGTGAACTGTTGCATCGATTACTTCACGAAGATTATGTGGAGGAATGTTGGTTGCCATACCCACAGCAATACCGAGTGTTCCATTTAAGAGAAGACTAGGTACAGCAGTTGGAAGCACACGTGGTTCTTTCTTGGTACCATCATAGTTAGGATCCATCTGAACCGTGTCCTTTTCGATGTCACGCATCATCTCCATAGAGATCTTACTCATCTTCGCTTCGGTGTAACGATAAGCAGCAGCACCATCACCATCAATTGATCCGAAGTTACCTTGTCCTTGTACAAGAGGATATCTATATGAAAAGTCTTGAGCGCTCTTTACCATCGCATCATACACAGAAGCATCCCCATGAGGGTGATAGTTACCTAGCACTTCTCCGACAATGGTTGCACTCTTTCTATACTTAGCTCCTGCAGTTAGCCCCATGTTGTTCATCGCATATAAAATACGACGATGCACAGGCTTAAGACCATCACGCGCGTCCGGTAACGCACGAGCAGTAATAACACTCATTGCATAGTCGAGGTATGCAGTGCGCATTTCTTCTGCGATGTTTACTGGTTGGAGACCAGTTCTTGGAACAACAGGCTCTGGAGATTCTGCTTGTGGGGGTGTCTTTTTTGCCATATACAGATGTTACGATAAGTAGGTAATAGTATAGCATAAATCAAAGCCTAAGACCAGCACCACTCACTACGATTTTATAAAATGACTCACTCGAAAATACCTTAAAAAAGGATTATTTTCATAGCTATTTCAGGAATACTACTGATCACTCTTACGAAATGAATCTATGCTTTCCTGTTGATAGAGCGAGGAAGATGCCGATGTGTCTAACCTACTTTCGGTTGTATTTTGAACTTGTTCTTTGCTATAAATTTCCTTACCATCAAGAGAAATTATCTTGTCATTTTTTATTGCCTCAATTCTCACAGACGCTTCTTTTAAAAACCCTCCTAGCATCTGTCCAGGTGACACGGTTGGCACTTCTTCTTTTTTAGAAATAACAGTCTTTTTTGTAGCAGTTTCATTTCGAGAATATCGTTCATGCCAAAAACCATAATCAAAATATAAAATACCAATACCAAGGAGCGTGGTTACAGCCCCCGAAACTGCAAGTGCAAACACATGCTGCATGTGTTTTGGTTGTTTTCGTAAATATGCCAACCAATGCCGAGGATTGAAATATTTTTTATAGAATTTCATCGATGTAATTGATGTATAGTATACAGCAAGGTAGACTGTAGACCTTAGCCTGTAGCCAAACAGCACAAAAACTGCACCTTAGCTCAAACTCAATAGTTTTAGATTCATGTACTTATTTTATAAGTATCAGTATTTGCATATAAAGCTACGGTCTACAGTCTACTGACTACAGTCTTTTTCTTAGAGCTCGTGGAAGAGAACAACCTCACCCAATTTCCCCTCAATATCCTTCTTCTTAATCGTTAACTTCTCTACTGGGTCTACTTTTTCATTCCCTACTTCTTTCAAAAAGATAGGAAGTGACTGCTCATTATAATCCATCGGAATAATAAGCTTTGGCTCAAGAGCAACTGAAAGTTTGTACGCATCATATGCATTAAGTAAGAATCCATCTTCACCTACAGGTACGAAGAGCACATCTGTCTCATCGATAACTTCTTTATGCTCTGGCTTAAGCATCTCTGAAAGTGCTCCTAAGAATGTCACACGGATACCATCAATCACAAATACATAACTTGTGTTTTGGTATGTCTTCTCTTTCTTGTTCTCTTTAAGAGTAACTTCAGTTGCAAATCCTTTAATAAAAATATTCTGCACCTCATATTCCCCTGCCCCACGAATAACAAATGGTGTCTTACTTCCCATTTCTGTCTGCTCCACTCCGTTATAGTCAGGATGATTCGTAGTGACAAGAGTCACATCAGCCCCATATTTACTTAACTTCCCTTTTCCTTCCTTAGAAACTGGATTGATTGCGAATGTTAAATCGCCAACTTGTAATTTAAAATGCTGTCGTCCGTAGTGAGTGATTATCATGCTGACCATTCTAACAAAAAAGTTATAAAGAAAAAAGTTATAGGTTTATGACGATAGACAATATCTTTATATCGCTTAAGAGATCACTTACGCAATACACTACGTGAACCTACATGTATTAGTGAAGTAACCTAAAATATACTTGATAAATTACATAAATAATGTATAATATACATTGCTCCTCATGTTGAGAAGCATCATTGCCCACTAGGGCAGAAAGGCAATCGTGAACGAAGCACTGTTCCAGGCCGCAGTATCACTCGAAGAGCACAATGTTCTTGATGCCATGTTTGACGGCAACGTCGAGCAAGGCATCAGCATCGGCATGGACGACATCGTCCATGCCGTGGAAGTTCCCGAGATGCAACTCCACTGATCTCAGCAAAGGGAGTAAAACACCGCCAAAATGATGAATAATCATGATGGCGGTTTTCTTTTTGCGCCGAGCAAAATGATGTCCGAATTGAAGTTTTTTGTAAGCGAAGCGTTCCTTAACAAAAAAGCTTCAATTCGCTTCGCAATGTCTCGTCTAGAGACATAAGAACTAGCAAATTTCGACATAAACTATTTTGTATAAATCCTCGAAAACACATATAAATAAAGCATTTTAACCCTTATCAAAGGTCATATTTTAATACACTATTTGTCAAGTTTGTAAAGAATATTACTTGACAAAATATATATTTCGTGTATAATATATACAGTTTAGTTGTTTCCCATAATACCAATTTAACCCAAGGAGAAAAGATGCGTTTGCAAAGTTTCAACGGAATTCCGGTTCGTGTCTCGGCACGATATGTCCCCCTCACCAGCACGCTCAAGGAAACCTTGAACAACATGGCTGGCACGGACCTCTACAAGGTACGTAAGGAGACCCACGGAGAAATCGCGTGGACACCAGAAGTCCTCGAACCGGCAAAGCCGCGTCGCAAGACCTGCATCGACGAGCCTCGTGCTCGCGATGAGTGGACCCAACAGTCCTCTGGTTTGCGCGAAGCTTTTCGAAAGCCGGCAGACTGCCCTGAGTACATCCTTCGTGGACATCTCTACAGTGCCAAACTTGTGCACCAAGAAGAACGGTCATACTCTCGTCATGGCCGAAATGACAAGTACAAGGACCGTCGTCGTGTAAATGTCAGATTCTAATGTTGCTAATCTTCCACATTCGGCCCCTAGACATTCTTAGGGTATTCGAAAGGAGAGACATGTTTGTTTGGGATCCGCCGGAATTCATTCCGCGCTACCCTATCCCGAAGTGCAAGCCCCCGCAGAACACTCTGCGTGGGCGGCACAAGACGGTGCGAGCTATTGCTCGCACCGCACCGAAGCCCTGGCAGCGCTAAGCTGTCAGCCGCCTTTACAACAATGCCACAACCCAGGAGACCCTGCACATGAGTTATTACAGGTAAATAGGCCGGACAGACAATCCGGCGTAGAGGTAAGAAGGATAGGCGAAAGGCCCTGTCACTTCTGATGGACCGCTAGAGGATCACCTCGCCCCGACCAAAGCTTAGCTTTGGGGAAAAGGGAACCATCCAAACCGCCCGACGTGAGTCGCGCGGTTTTCTCATTTTGCGCCGAGCAAAATGATGTCGAAATGAGCACATTTCGACATAGATAACATAGCCGAGCAAAATGATGTCTGACTTAGCAAAGTCACGTCCTGGACGCTAACGAGCACATTTCGACATCAACTTTTATAACCACACACCCAACAAGTCTTAATAATTATTTTATAATAACTAAATAGTAATTTGATAATCGAAAAAAATAATGTATATTTAACTATCAGGGAGCCCCTGTTTTAACTACATGGAGGGATCAATATGAACACATCGTCAAAACGTACCGATGATGAAGATGAGAAAAGAAGGTTGCAAATCATTGCAGAAAGAAATCGAGTTGCGATAAGTCATATGAATCGCTCTGGAGCATTTCGAATCAACCCAAATTGGACCAAGCCACCCGAGAAACAACAAGAAGTTAAAGAACCTGGTAAGCCTGAATAATCTATCTTGGTATAAGCCCTGTAAGAGGTGCACCAGATAGACAATACACCTCGACAACATCGAAAGACTGTCGAGGTTTTTTTATTGTAATAATCACAAAAAAGTATTATTGAGACTATTTGCCTTTTACCCCTCTTTATTGTAGTATTACCCTATCTATTAATAGATACCGTTCTGGCGTAGCCCCCAGCCCCTGTTTTGACTAGATGGCCATAAACCACACTAAACAGGAGCTGGGAAACCAGACCGAAGTGGCTTTCCCACCTTCGTGTGGGAATTTATATTTTTATGACAACAACAGTTACAAAAGGAGAGCAAGTTATCGCGCCATACGCGGTAGATGCAGTTATTTTTAAGGAAGAAGACATCACAGAAGGTATCATCGTAGCGATTGAAAAATCAGCACTCTACGTAGACCTTGGTGTTGCAGGAACAGGTATCATTTACGGTATCGAGTTCATGAATGCGCGTGATGTTATTAAGCGTATCAATATTGGTGATACTATTTCTGCGAAGATTGTTCTTCGTGAGAACAAGAATGGGTATGTCGAACTTTCTCTTAAGGAAGCTCGTCAAGCGCTTATGTGGAATGATGCTGAACAAGCAATCAAAGATAAGCGTATTATGGACCTCGTTGTTAAGGACGCTAACAAAGGTGGTCTTATTATCGAATGGCAAGGTATGTCAGGATTCCTCCCTGCATCCCAGCTCAAGGAAGACAAGTACCCACGTATCGAGGATGGTGATAAGGATAAGATTCTCCGTGAGCTCAAGAAGCTTATTGGTAAGCGTATTTCTGTTTCTATTATCTCAGCTATTCCTAAGGAAGGTAAACTTATCTTCTCAGAAAAGGACGGTGGATCATCTAAAGAAACAAAGGAGGTTGCTCTTGGCACCTACTCTGTTGGTGATGAGGTAGAAGGAACAGTTACAGGTGTTGTTGAGTTCGGTATCTTCATTAAACTTACTGACGGTGTTGAAGGTCTAGTTCACAAGAGTGAGATCGATTGGGGTCTTGTTGAAGACACTAAGGCACATGCTCGTGTTGGAGATAAGGTTCGCGCTAAAATTATTGAAGTGAAGGATAACAAGATTTCACTTTCACTTAAGGCTCTTAAGGAAAACCCATGGAAGGAAGCTGCTAAGAAGTACAAGAAGGGAGATGAAGTTGCGGGTGTTGTGATTAAGTTCAACAAGCACGGAGCACTCGTTTCTATCGAGGAAGGTGTAGCAGGTCTTGTTCATGTATCAGACTTCGGAGATGAAGCGAAGCTTCGCTCAACTCTTACTCTTGGAAAGAGTTACAAGTTCTCTATCACTCTCTTTGATGCAAACGAGGAGCGAATGACGCTTACCTACGGTGAGAGGAAGGCTGCATAGACAGACTGTAGCTAAAAAATACAAAAGGCGGACGCTTCGCGTCCGCCTTTTGTATTTCACTACACTAAGAACAGCATCTTAGTACGACTTAATTTTGCAACACTCCATTATTGCATGATGCACCTCATCAACACCTTTTTTATTTGTAAGAGGAGACGTTCCCGTTAAGATTTTTCTTACCATGTCCCCAGCTCGGGTATAATGAGATGCTTCCACACCAAAGCCTCTTGAAGAAAGAAAGTTTGCATAATAGACTGACTGTCTTTCGATCTGCTCCAGAACCATTCTTCTTGCTTCTTGATTTATTTCTGGAACTGCACCTTGCTGTACATATTGACGAACCATGTCAAACAATGCTGGTCTTCCTACTCCAATAACAAACTGGGGAACACCATCAATTCTTCCTTTAAAATTTGCTGCATCTGATTGAAAATATTTTATCCTTCCTAACTTCCCATCATGGAGACGCTCCATTGTTCTACTTATTTTTTCTACCGCACCTTTAGCACTAAAAGTTGCATCCACCGCAAGTGAAGAAAAAGCAAAAGCCCCTTCTCCAACATTTTGTTCCAAAATAAGATCAACACCATTAAATAGGTCGTCATATACTGACGGTAGGATACTTTTTACATTGTCCCCAAACCATCTAGCGTCTGTAACATGCATATGAAGCATGTGCTCGAAAATATCTGACTGAACTACAGCCATTTTCTCTGGTTCGGTGCCATGTAAACACCTATCTCGGATTTCTGCTAATTTTTTATGAACACTTGCAACATCTTTTGCTAAATCTTTTCTATTAGTAAAAGAAGACATGTCGATACGTGACCCAAAACCGTTTTGTGCTTCCTGATATGCGATTTGATAAAGCGGAGGGAGGTCTGGAACATCAATTTTTTCATGAACTACAAGTTCACTCTGTAGTGGTACCGGGGCACTATCATTAAAATCATGATGTCCATGTCCTCTATTATCTACAGGATGTTGATGTGGTCTTGGTGGCATACTCTACTATTTTACTTATTATATAATTACATTCTATTATACACCTCCATGGCCTTTTGGTAACCTGATTCAGTTATCGTACGGATACTTCCGAGTACTTTTGCAGCTATCTCTCGCAGTAACTCTTCTTCACGTTCATTAATTATACCCATCACATATCCTTGTACAGCTTCACCGTGTGGAGCTTTAACTATTTGCCCATCAATCTCAGGTGGTGCAATCCCAATACGGATACGAATAAAATCTTTCTTTTGTAATGCTTCAATAATACTCTTTACCCCATTATGCCCACCGTCTCCCCTGTCATAGGAGATGCGAAATGTTCCGTACGGTAAATCTTTGTCATCATACATAACAATAATCTCTCGCCCTTCGTGATAGCGCAGATATTCTCGCACAGCAACGCCACTTTCATTCATATATGTTGATGGAGTCATAATCTCAAGCGATGAAATCTTCATTACTTCATCTTGAATCATCGAAAGAAGAACGCGCGCAACATTATGACGAGTGCGGGCATACTTACTGCCTGGATTACCGAGTGGTACAAGAGTGAATGTCATGAGGAGTAGTATACAACGTGTAGCGTGTAGCGTGTAGCGTGTAGCGTGTAGCGTGTAG
>CAYOQQ010000002.1:36573-81403 GCA_964406165.1 uncultured Candidatus Saccharibacteria bacterium | reverse complement strand
TTGAAAAGATTTGTGACCGAGATTCCTTGTACCAAATTACAACACACTTTTTTATAATAAATGGTGACTGTCTCCTTTTTCTGTCCCCTTTTTCTTATTTACAAACCGGATCTTGATTTGCACCAAAAAGCATACAATTGTCTATCTCTGATTCCTTGCAAAGATATCTTCTATAACAGCTACGTTTTTCTGATTTAACCATTACACCTAAACAAACTGCGTCACCCCCACCACCACAACTGGAATATGAACGTCCTACTAATGGATTTGAACGCATAAATTGAATTTCATCTACTGTAAAAGTTTTTGTATACAAAGAAGAAATTTGATTCATTGTACTTTTTATTAATTCAAAATTTTCACTAGAAAGCTGTTGTTTTAAAACCCCAATATCAGGATTAAAAACTGACGAATCATCATATTTATAATCTATCCATAAAACTGTACAAGGAGTAACACCTTCTTCTGTTGAGGTGCTAAAACAAGAATTGCTCTTGAGAGAAATACTTGGCGTAGACCTGAGTAAAGAAGACACTAAATTAGAAACTTCTTGATTATACGGAATAATTTTCCTAACCTGTAACTCCATTTTTTGTTTTTTCCAATCTTCGTATTTCAACATTGATTCATCTGATTTTTTAACTTTCTTTGCTTCATGTATTTGCAAATTTGCTCTCAAGTTACCAAGAAGAGGGTTTAAACACATCAAAAATAGTAACGGTGACAGAGCAAAAAATAATGCAATATATCTTGTAATACCTGAGTAACACTTTGGGAAAGAGCAGAGAAACTCTGCAAAAAAGTACCCCAATAAACACATCCAAAATAAAGCGCCACAAACTGCTGGAATAATAGGATGGCTTTCAAAATAATATGCCATACCAACAAGACCCCATCCAAGGGTTATAGCCGCAAAAGAAAGAACCGCAAGTAATAACAGAACAGGAAATACCAAATATATAATAGTTAATGTTCTGTAAAAACCCTTGCTGTACAAAATCCCACCAATCACAAAAGTGCTTTGATCAATTAATTTCTTGTTTATATAGGACATTACCCGTGTAAAAACAAGAAAACCAATAAATATAAAAAATAGTGCGTGTAAATTACTTTCACCACCCACACTTAAAAAACCTTTTATACTAATAAATAGCGAGAAAGAAGCTAAAGAAAAAACCATTAAATGAACGATACTTAAAAAAATATTGTTTGATAGTGGTTTAATTGAATTAACTTCTTGAGTAGTCGAAATATTTGTATCTTGATCCATCATAAAAGTATAACATTTGATTCAACTTTAACTTATTTAATTTCATTAATAAGAAAGATTTACAAGTACTCCACCACCCCCACAAACCTTGATACACTCCACCCATGAAAGCAAAACATTTTCATGAAGTAAAAAAGTTTAGTGACATCCCTAATATTGGTCCTGCAATGGTACGAGACTTTCAACTTCTTAAATTAAAGAGTCCAAAAGATTTGATTGGAAAAGATCCACTCATTCTTTATAAAAAAATATGTAAAGTAACAGGCGTACGAAAAGATCCCTGTGTGTTAGATACATACATTGCAGCAATTGATTTTATGAATGGAGCAGACGCTCGCCCATGGTTCACATATACCGCCGAGAGAAAAAATAAATACCCAAATATATAAAAATAAAAAAAGACCCTCTATTCAAGGGTCCCTCATGCAGCTCGACGGTCTGATTCTTTTTCTGCTTCTCTTTCCGCTTCACGTTCCTTTTCTATTTGGTCACGCATCTCTTGGTCTTCTTCTCCAGTTGGACCGTAGCACTGTGGCCAATGATTTCTAATTGTCCTGAATCCAAATGCGTTAACATATTTGTCACGCCTATATTGCTCACCTGCTGAGATAATGAAGATGCAGTTATCACATGAATAATCCCAGTGTGCAACATGTACTTGCCCACCCAGGTAACGCTTACGCTGTCGTTTCCAATTTTTTTCCCGTTTTTTTCTTTCTTTTTCTCTCGCTTCCTTAAAGGAAGCCATGCTTACTATTGGCATGCTCAACCTCCTTATAAAGTAGCTGTAGAAGAATCCCAGTACACTCTACACTAATTATCTAAATTATTCCAACTTCACCCAACTACTATCATTCTTCTTGAGGAAGCTCATCTGTAATTTGAATCCAGGGAAGCTTTTGAGAAACCCAAATATGCTTCTGTAGCTTAAACTGGCTTGCATCATTAAAAATACCAACTGGGAGAAAAATCTTTTCTGTGTTTTCTTTATACTGATACGAATAAGGTGAACTACAATTTTCGCAAAAAGATCTATTTACTTTTTCTGACGAAGAATACACCTTAGGATTACCTGTTAGCAGTATGTCTGTAGTGTTATAGCCCGCCCAAACCATGTATGGCGCTCCACTTATTTTTCTACAATCAATACAATAGCATGCACCGACCCAAAATGGTTCATGAGATGTTTCGAATTGTATAGCTTTACAATGACATCCGCCTTTCATTTAAAAAGTATACCTAGTAATACTGTCTTTCACAATGTTACTTTCTATACTATGATTACAATATGACTAACGACAAGCATTCATACAGCAATAGAAAATATGAAGTCGTCCCTTATGATCTAAAGTGGGCACAGCAGTTTGAAGAATTAAAAACAAAAATTCAAACAGTATTTCCTCATGCACAAATAGAACATATTGGGAGCACAGCAGTGGTCGGAATGGCAGGCAAATCGTGCATTGATATATTAGTTATAGTGGATAATCTCGATGTGGTTGAGTTACATATCAACGAAATGGAAAGTCTCCACTTTGAATACGCTGGTGCATTCGTAACCAAAGACTCACGTCTTTTTAGAATAATGGCTGGTAATGTAGTATTAGCGAATATTCATTTCTTCCCTACCGGTCACCCTCATAATAAAGAGATGCTTAATATGCGAGACTATCTCAGGTCACACGAAGATGAAGTAAGAGCGTACTCAGAACTTAAAGAGAACCTCTATCTTAAATATCCCAATGATTATGCATCATACAGAAAGCATAAAGATGAATACATGAATAATTTAAAAGAAAGAGTTTCTATCGAATCAAAATAAAATATTTTAACTTCACCCAACTACATCCTATCAATTATTTAGTGTCCATAAATATAAAACCCCGACCAGCGTCGGGGTTTTTAGATTGGTTACTTGAGTTCATCACACCTGTCTGCAATTCTCCCGAGTTTACCTATTTCAGCTTGAGTGATATCTCGAAGAGAGAAATCTGCTTCAAGTACAGAATGCATAAGGTCAGCTTTTAGGAATAAGCCACCTTGAAGAGAGCTGGCCTCATTCATGGGGTAGTACCTCAACTTCCCTTCGACTGACACAAGGTACTTTGGGAATTCTGCGGCAGCAGAATTTTGGTTGTTACTAGAAGACATGGAATTTCTCCGGTTGTTGTCTGCGTCGTATCCTATACTTTTTTCAAAAATACTTCAACTTCATTTGAGCACCTAGCTAGACAATGGATTATGCTACACTTACATCATATGAAAAATTTCACAGTAATATATATGGCACCTGTATCAGTAATAGAAGAGTGGATGAAGACACCAGAAGCTGAACGTAAAGAAGCAGAAGGAAAAATGAAGGCTGACTGGGATACTTGGATGGCAGATCACAGTAGTTTGATTTTAAATACTATTGCTCTTGGTAAGACCAAACGAGTAAGTGCTTCTGGAATAGAAGACGTCAGAAATGACATGATGATATCATCATATGTCCAAGGTGAATCAGCTGATGTAGTAGCAGAAGCTTTCAAAAATCATCCACACTTCACTATTCCTGGTGCAACTATCGAGATCATGGAAACTCGCCCGATGTAAAACATAAAGCGACATCAACAGATGTCGCTTTTATTTACTTCGTCAACATCCTGTATACTTACTTAATATGACTACAATACAACCGTGGATTAATTTTAATGGCAACGCTTATGAAGCATTTACTTTTTATAAGTCCATCTTTGGGGGTGAGTTCACAAAAGTTCTCAGACTTAAGGATCTCGCTGGACCAGAGTTCCTTGTGAGTGAAACTGACGCAGAAAAAATCATGCAGATTGTGTTACCTATTGGTGGCTCAACAGTACTTGTTGGGAATGACGTGCCAAGTTTTTTAGGAAAAGTTAATGAGAATGAAAACAGAAGTAAAATCTATTTACACGTAGAGTCTAAAGACGAAGCAGAAAAAATATTCGTTGGACTATCAGTTGATGCACAAGTAGAAGCTCCACTAGGTGATAGTCCGTGGGGGACATACTTCGCGATGTTGCGTGATAAGTATGGTATCGAGTGGGTGGTAGAGTACGCACAAAATAAATAATATTTTTCTATTTCTTATTTCACCATATTAGTTTCATAAAAAAAAGTCCGCACATGCGGACTTTTGAACTACTTACTTTTCTTCTATTTCCATTTCTTTGAAAGCTCTTTCGTAGTAGACACGCTTGTGGGAGATATCTTGAACTTGAATCACTCCTTCTTCTCGCTTAACTAAACCTCTTTCTATTAATCTGTTGAGTAGTGTATACACACCATTAACAGAAATTTTCGATGCGGATTTTCTTGTTATCTGGGGAGCAGAAAGTTTATCAGATGAGAGCGTTTGCAAGATAAGGAGCTCAGTCTTAGGGACGTGGATGAATTCGACACCTTTATCATTATCCTTATAGGTTACTTTGATTATCGTCACGTAATCACCTTAATAATGAGCATGATGATCTCCTGGTTGAGTTCGAGTACAATACTACACTTTTTTACATAATGTTCCAACTATGAGTAATCCTGATATACTTTGTCTATGAAAACAATTCTCACCTTAACCGAGCAAGATGTCTACCCACATAATGTAATAACTCCTGAAAAGGACTATGTAATGCACAGAAATGCTGTGAGAGTTGTTATTTTTGATGAAGATAACAATGTAGCACTTGAAGGTTTTACTGGGCAAGATGGGGATTTGGTCTATTGTGTTATCGGTGGTGGGATAGATGAGGGTGAAGAAATTCTAGAAGCTCTCGTAAGAGAAGCACAAGAAGAAGCAGGCTGTAATCTTAACAATATTCAAGAACTTGGTATAGTCGAAGAACGAGGAATAAGTACCAAAGAAGGAAAAAAATTCTCACAGACTAACTCCTGTTACGTTGCAGATAGTGATGGAGAAAAAATGGAATCGAAATTCACACAAGAAGAGCTCGCACGCGGGTTCCACTGTATATGGTTACCACTTGAGGAAGCTATTGCTACACTGCGTCCGAAATCAACCGGATTCATGACCAGAAGATCACTGTTTTTATTAGAAGAAGCGAAGAAAGTAAGAGGTCTGTAGTAAGAATAATTTTTTACCTATGAATATACACTACTATTATCGAAAGTTTACCAACTTCATTCTTGGGGTAATGGCTCTTATTAGTTCTAAGATAACTTTTGCTGTTATCAATGACTTAGAAGGACCGAATCTCCTCATAGTTTTAGTACTAGCGATATGTATATTTGGTGTCTCATATTCTGTGTATCACTATAAATCATTTCAAGCTTCACGTTCAGTTAGACTTCTGACTGCGATAGTCATCCAAATAGTTCTTGCCATCATTTTAGGTATTTGTTTTACATAAAAAAACCGCCGAAGCGGTTGTTAAAAGTTCTGCAATTATTCATCAAGAACATTAAGCGGAGTAACTCTTGTGAGCCTGCACCGCATACCATTGATGACCTCATAGGTCCCGAGTTCAGCATTTTTCTTGGCTTTTAAAATATGAATCACACATCTCATTAATGCTCGTTTTTGCTCCAAAACTGTCTTCTCTCCCTTCAGGACTTTGTTAACAAACTCTGATGCGAGTTCAAGTGAAACTTCAAAGTGAAAAGCGGATGTGAGATGTAGCTGGATAATTGCAGGCACAAAATAATCTGCATCCTGAATAATGAGTCGAAGCAATATGAGTGCACCACCACGCGGGACACGAATCGATTGATCCCAGTTACTAACTGTTGCAGTAGCAACACAAATGAGCCTCGCGAAGTCTGCTTGAGATACTTTTCTTCCCAAGTACACACTGACTGCATCGCGTGCATCTTTAGCAATATTCTGTGTCATCATTTCCCCCTTTTCGTAAAATGAACAAGGATTATACTCTACCATATCTACAGCGCTTGTACACTTCATGTTCGTATTCATAAAAAACCGCCAAGCATTTCTACTTGGCGGCCTGTCTCATCGTGCAATGAAATAAAAAAGCGGGATAACGAGTACCATACCCCTGCCACTTTTCGACCACGAGTGCAGACTTCAGTGGGACTCAGTCCGTTATCCTTCCCGTGCTTAACGAAAAAAGAAACAAGTGAACTTCTGGTATCACGACCACTGGATAATGCACCATGAAATTCTACCCACATGATGATACTCATCACCCAAAGAGCAATCATTATCAACGTGAACACCTTGAGCATAACTAAGGTGACAGCAAGGACCACAAGAACAATCAGAACTCCTACTATCGGATCAGATTTTGGAATCTTCATGTAAGCTCCTAGAAATAACTACAATTATTTTATAACACACATTTACTATATTTGTCAATATTGTCTTACATTATCAAATTACATTTCTTCATATTTTAAAAATATAAAACCCGCACGATTCCTTGTACGGGTTAGTCTTTGGCAACTAATCAGTTAACTTACTTCTTCTGGAAATCAATCCACTTTGCACTGAAGAGTGTACGGACTTTTTCGTGAATGACTGGATTAAGGAATCCATCAAGCGACCGATTGTGCACCAAGCAATCTCGAACCTCTGTTGCTGAGATTTTTGGAGTAGTGCCATCGAACCGATTCAAGATATGACACTTCCGGTTACGCTTGAGGAAGAACATAATATCTTCTTCACATCCACCGAAAAACACTGTCTTGTATGGATCCATCCCAGAACTGATAAGCAAATCATCAAGCGCAACCATCCACTCATCGTCACTTGTAGTGAAATCTCCAAGTGGCATAGTAATCACCTCTGGATAGACCGTCTTAATAATCCCTCTTCGTTCTTCATACGAAAAGAAATGTCTAAGCGATTGGGGAGCATTCGCACTACCAATAATGATACGTGACTTAACTGGCCCAAAAAGCTTCAACATCTCATGCACAACAGCCTCATGACCAAGATGGAATGGTCCAAACCTGCCACAATATGCAGCAGTAAGCTCAGAATCAAGCTGTGTTAACTTATTTGTCATAGTTACTCTCCAAAAAATAACAAAGAACGTTTATTATTTCTACACTATACTAAACAGAGTTTTATTTCAAGAATTGTACTAAAACACAAAACAAAAAAGTGGTACTAAAAGTACAATAAGAATGCTAAACTTATACTACTACATTAACTATGCCAGAATATAAAACCCCATCTGACCTTAGTAAAGCTCTCAGATCAGATAAAAAAGTAAAAACACTCTGGGAGTCACTAACTCCTATTGCTAAACGTGATTTTATTACGTGGATAGAATCTGCTAAGCAACCAGAAACAAGAGTACGGAGAATCGGCATTACGTGTGATAAATTAGTATCAGGTAAACGCAGACCATGCTGTTATGCTGTTGTACCGATGGGACTTTATAAAGCGCTCGGAGAAAATCCGAAAGCAAAAGCTGTCTGGAAAAATCTTTCGTCTGATAAGCGGCGTGATTATGCTGATTTTGTAGATAAAACAACGACCAAGGAAACGAAAGCTATAAAAATTGAGAAAGTAATTAAGACTCTTGAGAAAACAAAATAAAAAGCCAGCTTACAAGCTGGCTCATGTTTTTTTAAACTGAATTACAGGAATAATTCAGTCACCACCACCATCGCCATCGCCTCCTCCTCCACCATCATCAGCACCCAGACCACTGAAGAAAAAACCGTCCGAACCTCCCCCACCATCGCGAGAATACGATCTACCGGTTGTCTTCCTTCTGTATAGACCGACTATACAGACAGTGAGAATGATGACAATGAATGCCACAAAAATAATCAGCCCCAAATCTGGATCCATATTTTCCTTTCTTTGAAATTATCGTACCCATAAATATTTTAACATATTTATTTATAATGTCAATAATCTCATAGGTAACCGCAACTTATCCCCGCTTATAGCTAGTTTTGGATTAGCAGTTAACGCGTCTGCCCTTTCACCTACTGTATATGTTGACTCAAGCTATACAGAAAAGAGTGCTGAAGGCCACACACTGGGTACTGACGCATTCACCACCATTCAAGCTGCAATAAATGCGGTAGCAGATGACGGAATTATTTATGTCAAAAAAGGAGTCTACAATGAAGCGCTTACTATTACTAAATCTGTGTCACTCACTGGATTCGTAGAACATGTATCAACTGGTGCATCAGATAATTCACCTGTTATTGACGGTAAAGATGCGACCGCAACTATCACAATCCAAGGATCAGACTCACCTATTAGAGTATCTGTTTTTAATTTTCAAATCATGAACGGGAATCACGGTGTACTCGTTATTCAAAAAGCAAAAGTACTTATCAGTAACAACACTATTGAAGGTTACACTAAAAATGGAATTACGTTTGGTTCAAGAGTAATTCGTGGGAACGGTGATGTCTCAGGCACCATTAATAACAACATAGTCCAAGGTAAAGGTCCTATTAATACTATTTCTCAAAATGGTATTCAAGTTGCTGAGAATAACACAGCTACAATTATTAACAACACTATCTTTAATAATATCTACACTGCACCAGGTATAAAATGGGCAACTGGAATTCTTATTCACAACACTCACGGTGTAACTGTGTCTGGGAACCTCCTTATTAACAATCAAGCAGGTATCAACATTCTCCAAGCAAACGGTAATATTCTTGAAGGTAATACTATCATTGGGAACGAAGCAACGAACGCAGGAATTATGATTACTGACTTCGATAATGACGCTCTCCCTGCAAGTAACAATACTATTAATAAGAATGTAATCACTGGTGGCTACACTGGTATTTGGGCAAGTTATGCACCAAAGAATAAATTTACTAATAATATTATTTCCAGAAGCGCGCAATATGGTATGTATCTCTGGGACACAGACTCTAATACACTAAACGGTAACATCATTAGTCTCATTAAAGCTCCGACTCACACAGGTTACGGTATTGCATTAAATGGTGGTGACACTAAAAAGAGAACAATAGGTTCAAGTTATAACTATATCTCTAATAACATTGTCACAGATAGTGACTCTACATTTTACAATTCAAATGAATCCATTAAAAACGCAATTGTAAAAAATAAGTTTTAAAGTAAATATAACTGAATATTGCATACTAAAAGACCACATTTGCATGTGGTCTTTACTATTACTCTGGCATTCGTATCTCATACGAAATATGCACAGCTCTCACACGGGAACGAGGTGTACTTGGAGGAAGGCTACTTAGTAGAGGTGGTCTCTTTTCTCCAATTGACTGAAGATACACTGATTCCCCTTCTCCAAGAGTAAGCCTCCAAGAATTTGCCGAAATAATGTCGCAAAGCAGTGCTTCAGCGCGAAGTGCTTTTGCAAGTGGATTCATGTATTCAGGAATGATAAATCCTGGGAGAATTCGGACTCGAAATGCTTGGAACATCTTATCACAGAAAACACCACTGTCAGTAATTATCTGGACACCCTGGGACTTGCCAGAAGTTTTAACTGAATCGGTAATTGTCTTAAACAATCTACGTAACATGAGATTAGTATGTGCTGCCAGAGCATAGTGACCGTACCATACACCGTATTTAGCAGAATCTTCCTCGGTGTATTCTGTTAATTTCTTCGTTTCTTCACTAAACAGCAGTACAGCTATTTCTGCAGTTTGTTCAAAGAAGTGGCACATATCTGCGTAAGGAGCGCGCTTCATCATTTCAAGTGTTATTTCTTCTGATATCCCATTTGATAAGTCTTCCACGATTTTCTCCTTGTCTTGCTAAGAACTGAACTTCTCCTAGCCTACTCTTTTATACCGAAAAATCAACAACCCTCTTGCAAATGAATGCAAAAGGGTTGTTGTAAACTGAAACAAATAATAGTTAAGTAGTAACTATGGATTTGTTCTAAATGTGTTGTTTGGACCCATAACACTTACGTTTCCTGCTAAGTCAGTTGAGACAATAACATAGTAGTAAAGTGTGTTTGGTAAAAGATTATTCATTGTCACTTGCTGTGAAGTTCGTGAAAGATTATCGTTGGTTGCAGTATAGCCATTTGTTGAACCGAAGCCAACTGAATTAATATCTCCTTCATTCATTGTAATTGGACTTGTATTGTAGAAAATTTTACCATTTGCATTCTCATTAGTATTCCAAGTAAATGTCGCTGAAGTATTAGTTACATATTTAGTTGCTCCATAGATCCATGGACCACTTGTATCTGTCCCAGATACTGGACCACCATTCCACCCACCTTGGTTAATAAGATTATTGATACTGTCACGAGTAGATGGACCTACGCGACCATATCCAGTAGTTGCAGCTGAGCCACTACTTACGATGTTATTTTGTACCTGGAAACGCTGCACAGCAGAACGTGACAGTGCCCCGAAATATCCTGTTACTAAACCTTCTGGATATATAGATGAGTTATCCTTAAAGAAAGTCTGGAGACTTGTTACATCAGCATTTGTTTCACCAAAATCAAGTTGTGAGTTAATAGTTGTATAAGCGAATACCTGTGAAGCAAGACCTAAAGAAGCGAGAATCGAAATTGCAGTAAACGTACCTTTTGTGGACATTTTTTTCATGTGTTTATTTATTTATGTTTTGTAATGAACCTAAGTGCTAATATTTATTGTATAAATATTGAACGATGGAAGCAGAGTAATGTTGCCACTAGCTCCACGAGAGATGAAAGATATTCAACGTCTTTCAGGTGTACCTTAACTATGCGCTTATATATCTTAAATAGCAAGGCCTATAAAGGACAACTTTATAGCGTTACTGTATATGGTAAAAAGAACCCACCTAGCAACTTGTTAGGTGGGTTATTGATGTCTACTACGTTACTACGCAGGTCTAGCAAGTAGATCTTTTACAGAAGATCTATCCCTTTTACGAGTACCAGTAACTGGAAGTTTCCGCACACATGTAACTAGCGTACGAAGATTTTCTATTGAATCGTCTAGATTTGAAACTTCCGACGACAGAGACTCTCTTTCATCAGGTGGCTGATCATGGGCACTTTTCACCCCTTCTAGTGAATCTCTAAGTTCATTCTTAAAATCCATAAAAGATTCTAGTGGCTTTTTGTACTTTTCAATTTCTTCTTATGTCATACCCCTGATACACGGGTGTTCAGAATCATCTAAGACGTCAAGCTCCATCCTGTCAGCCATTTTTAATCTTGCAAGAGCAAGGATAACAATCTCAAGCAAAAACACTAATCTGTCTTTTTTTGTACATTTATTTTTAATAGCAAATATGATAAACGAAATAGAATGTAACATCTTGTAAAAATGGACACAATGTTTACTTTCTACTTTTCGCTTAACTACATCGATTGATTCAAATTCAAACGAAAGCACACCATAAACATCAAGCGCGGCTCGATACAATGAGTACGCAATCATTGATATTTAATAAGTACCAACCAGATACCAGAACAAGAACTAAAACAATTCCAGAAAAAAGAATAGTACCCAATATTATCTCCTTGGAAAGACTACCTTCACACTAACACTAAATACTAAAAAGTCAAAGAATTACTGCTTCTCAAACTGCTTGTACTTTTTACGATTCTCAACGAATTCTTGAATAACTGAAGTCATGACAGTTACTGCCTCCACCGGATAATTCCCTGTTGTTGTCTCATCAGAAAGCATGATATACGAAGCACCATCAACGAGCGCATCGATACAATCCGTAATTTCCGCTCGAGTCGGGAATGGATTCTTCGTCATCGACTTAAGCATCTCAGTTGCAACAATAGCTGGAATGTTATGCTTCCTTGCAATATAGACAAGTTCTTTTTGAGCAAGTGGAATTTTTTCGACAGGAATTTCTATCCCGAGGTCACCGCGAGCAACCATAATCATATCAACAACCGATAATATCCCTTCGATACCATAGAGCGCCTGACGTGTTTCTATCTTAGCGATAATAGGTAGCTTCTTATCAGTATGCTTTTGTAAAAATGCTTTGAGGTGTTCTATATCTTCTTTACGCTTCACAAATGAGAGCGATACTGCATCAAACCCCTCTTGTATACCAAAGAGTGCATCAGCCTCATCCTTTTCTGTGAATGGATTAATCCTAATATCAGTATCGATAATATTCACACCCTTTTCATTGATAAGTATTCCACCACGGATAACATCGCACACAATGTTATTACCTTCTACATGAGAAACTGAGAGCATGATCTTGCCATCATCAAGAGCAATCTTAGTGCCGGCTTTTACATGCTGGTATAACTCAGTGTATGAAATAGCAAACGAATTTTTATACTTACTAACATCACTAGCATCACAGACGATTGTTACCTGTGTGTCTTGGTTAAGGGTAAGTGATTCTTGGGATACTGCTCGAACACGGATCTTTGGACCACATAAATCTATGAATACCTTAATGTCTTTCCCAAGCTCATGTGCAACTTTTCTAACTGCACGTAATCTATTACGATGCTCATCATGAGATGCATGACTCATATTGAACCGAACATACGAAACATTTAAAGATAAAATAGCCGTTAATGTCTTTTCATCAGACGTACTTGGACCTATAGTGAAAATAACAGATGGATGGTCTTGTTGGATGTGCATGGTTTCAGTCATACTAATTACACATGTGTATCAAACGACACCGCACTCGTCTCACGTGATTCTTTATTCTTCATATGACCGTCGTCAGTTAACTGATACACGATAGCACCTCCGAACATCATCTCGCGGCCCTCAATATCCTGATCCGAGATATTCTCGATGTACTTCATAAGAGCGCGGAGCGCATTTCCGTGAGAAACAATAAGCACGTTGTCCCCTGCTTGTAGCCGAGGAAGTATTTCATTCTGGTAATACGGGACAATTCGATTATATACGTTTTCGAGAGTCTCACCGTTTGGGATTGGGACATTCCATCCACGACGAACATGTTCGAACATTTCTTCACCAAGAAGATTTTTCATGTCATGTTTATTTTTGCCAGTATAGTCACCATAATCTCGCTCATTAAGTGCCTCATTCTGTGTAATCGAAACTGTTGGCTGCTGCATCATTCCCAAAAGTGATGAGAGTGTCTCCATGGTGCGAATCTGCATGGATGCATATGCATGATGAATAGTAATATCACGGATAATATTACCTAAGAGTCGTGCGTCCTCGAATCCTTTCGCCGTGAGCTTCGCATCACGCGTTCCAGTCCAGATACCTTTTTCGTTCCACTCAGACTGAGTGTGACGTATTAAAATAAGCTTGCCTAATGGTGGAGGAGGAACAGTTACTTTATTACTAACAGACCCACTAAAGAAATTTTTAATATTATCTACCGTTGTATGCATAATTCTTGAGACCGCTTCGACAGTGTTATATGCAATGTGTGGCGTAAGAATAACTCGTTCATCTTTAAGGAGGGTCGATATGTAAAATGATTCTTCGAGTAACTTTGTTGATTCCCTGTTATTCCCTTCAATAATTTTACATTTTTCTTTAACAAGTTCTTCACCTTCAACGACATCAAGCCCTACCCCTGCAATTTTGGAATTAGTAAGCGCAACCAGTAGCGCATGAGTATCAATTAACTCTCCTCGAGCTGTATTAATAATATATACATTATCTTTCATCATCGAAAAGGCTTGTTCATTCAAGATACGAGCAGTATCTGGAGTAAGTGGCGCATGAAGCGATATGATATCAGACTGCCTAAAAAGATCTTCTTTTGTCACATACATAAAACCAAGCACATGCGCATCTTGGGGATTTTCATATGAATCATATGCGATTACATCCATACCAAACCCGCGCGCAATAGCAATCATACGCTTGCCGATTTTACCTGTCCCTATGACTCCGAGTTTTTTTCCATACAAATCTATCCCACGAATCAAATTCGGATCAAGACAAATATTTTCTTTTACTGTTTTCGCAGATTCAGGAACTTTGCGTGCTAATGTAAGGAGGAGTGCGAATGCATACTCTGCAACTGTATGTTCACCATAACTTGGAACCACAACAACTTGAATACCGCGTTTTTCTGCTTCATGAACAGGCACGTTATTATAGCCAGCAGACCTGCATGCGATAAGCTTAAGGTTAGGCATCTTATCTAACATGTCCTTAGTAACATAACTAGAAACAAACACCGAAATAACTTCGGCTTCCGGTGAGACACTGTCGAGACTTATCGGGGTACTATAAAATGTACAGGCATGGTCAATTAAGCCATTCTCAAGAATTGCTTTTTCTTCATCATGAATATCATAAATATGAATGTTAGCCATACAATTAAAAGGTACACACTCATGCACTATATATTAAAAGTGTAACACAGACACGTCTGATATACTCTTAATAACTACACATGTATGAAAATTAAAACAATCACACCACGAATGATTCTTGACTCACGAGGATACCCTACCGTTGAAGTCGATATAGTGCTAGAAGATAACTCATTCGGACGAGCGAGTGTCCCAAGTGGGGCTTCAACTGGAAGTCACGAAGCACTCGAACTCCGAGATAATGATAGTGACCATTTTGACGGTAAAGGAGTTACAAAAGCTATTTCTCATATCTTATACGAACTCACAATTAAACTCATAGAAAAAGATTTTAACACTCAACGAGAATTCGATAGTTGTCTCTGTGAACTAGATGGTACGAAAAATAAATCTGTCTTTGGTGCAAACTCCTTACTTGCCCTTTCGCTAGCATATGCAAAAGCTGTTGCGAAAAGTCGTAACCTTGAACTCTATGAATATATGCGATCAGAATTTTCATTTACCAATGAAATGACTCTTCCTTTGCCTATGATCAATGTTCTTAATGGTGGACGACATGCGAGCAACTCAACTGATGTTCAAGAATGGATGATTATACCTGTTGGTGCTAAGACCTACAACGAAGCAATTGAAATGGGTACAAAAGTCTTTTATCAATTGCGTAGCATCATGGCAACTCGTGGAACAACTGCTGTTGGTGATGAAGGAGGATTCCCACTTGCTCATGTTACGAGCAACAAGGAGGCTCTCACCATCTTAAGCGAGGCGGTTGCCGCGTCAGGATTAACTCTCGGGGAAGATATAGCCTTTGCACTTGATGTAGCTGCGAGTGAGTTTTATGAAAATGAAACATATAACTTAGCATGTGAACAAAAAAATATAACTTCATCTGAAATGATTAGTTGGTTGTCAGATCTTACTCACGAATTCCCTATTGTTAGTATCGAGGATGGACTTGCCGAAGATGACTGGATGAACTGGAAGATACTTACCAAACAGCTTGGACAAAAGATCCAATTAGTTGGAGATGATCTCTTTGTTACTAATACTGAATATATTCAAAAAGGAATAGATATGGGTGTTGCAAATGCTGTGCTCATAAAAGTAAATCAAATAGGTACTCTTACAGAAACCGCAGATGCAATAATTCTTGCACAAACACATAACATGAGGACAGTCATCTCCCACAGGTCAGGTGAAACTGAGGATACCACTATTGCACATCTGGCAGTAGCGTCAGGATCAGGTCAAATAAAGACTGGGTCATTTTCACGAACTGAACGTCTTGCTAAGTACAATGAATTGCTGAGAATAAGTGAACACATTACTCAGTTTAGCAATCCGTTTATATAGCAGTAACAAGAAAACCTCCACATGGTGGAGGTTTTTTTTAGCATTAACTCTAGTTACTCTGCGGTCTTACGAGTCAAAATATAGACAGAGACACCTATTCCACAGATCACTAGAACTAATCGTACAACGAAAAAAGTAATATAGACGATTGAGAAACCACAAGAAAGAACAATCATCGTAACTGCAAGCACTTTGGCTTTCATGGGGATACTTCGAGTATCTTCCCATGAAGTGAGAATTGTACCTATGTACTTGTTCGATCTCATCTTCGCATGAAGCTGTGGTGAACTTTTTGCAAAGAACCATGACGCTAAGAGTAAAAAGGGTGTTGTGGGGAGGACTGGTACAATGATACCAATAATCCCAGCAATACATGCAAGCACCCCACAAAGAACAAAAAAGTTTCGATATACAATCGTCATCAGTAACTCCTTTTTTGATGTATGAAAAGAAGTATATCAGTTTATAAGGTGGATAAAAATAGTACATAAACATAAATTTACAATCTATCTGTGATATAGTTTATACATATGGTTGATCGTAAATTACAGTTACATTTTTTACTTATACTTCTGCTTGGAGCATTTGTAGTGACTTTTTTAATTATTGAACCTTTTTTACTTACTGTAATCTTAGCTGGAATATTTGCGGTAACCTTATCGCCACTCTACAAAAAAGTACTCACTACTTTTCATAACAAAAAAACATTAGCATCACTCGTTACCGTTACAATCACTGTTGTCTGCATGCTTATCCCCCTTCTTCTTATAGCAACACAGATATTCAGAGAGTCGGTAGACCTCTATGGCTCAGTCACTAGAGGTGAAGGAAGTAAGAACCTCATCATGTCAGCAATTAATGGTACAGGAAGAATATTCGAATCATTTCTTCCTGGAACAGGAGAATTTTTTAGTTCATTCTCTGATAATATTGATGTGTATTTAAAGCAAGGTCTTTCATGGGTGATTGATCATTTAGGAATGTTACTTTCCGGTGTGTCAGTGTGGGTCTTGGATTTGTTTATTTTCTTTGTATCACTGTATTACTTTTTACGCGACGGAGATAAACTTCTTAAATCAGTCATTAAGTTAAGTCCGCTAGACAAAGAAGATATGAAAGCAATCTTCAAGCGCATTCATCTTGCAGTAAATTCAGTTATTAAAGGAAACTTATTTATTGCTCTCATTCAAGGTGCGCTCACTGCTGTAGGATTTGGGATTTTTGGTGTACCAAATGCTCTTCTATGGGGAGCAGTAGCTGTTATTACCGCTCTTATTCCTGGGGTTGGGACAGGTATAATATTGCTTCCTGGTGTACTCTATCTTTTTATTAGTAACAATATGTTTGGGACAATCGGGTTAACATTGTGGGGGGTTATTATCGTAGGATTAGTTGACAATCTTCTTCGACCGAAGCTTGTTGGAGACGCACTCTCACTCCATCCACTACTCATTCTACTCTCTATTATTGGTGGTTTGTTCCTGTTCGGGCCGATTGGATTATTCTTAGGGCCGATTGTTATGAGTCTTTTGTTTGCATTTCTTGATACCTACGGAGATATTATGGGTAAAATGAAAGAATAGAATACGTTATACTATACCTATGTATATTCATCACCTTATGAGAAAAATATCCCAGCTAGTACTTTGGTTATGCGTCTTAGCTCTCATTATCTGCGTAGCATACAGCTATCTAAAAATTACTGAACTAGAAAAGAAAAATGAAATGCTTTCTTCAGAACTTGCTTCCACAACGGCTTCACTTTCGTGGAATACGTATCAACTTTCCCAAAATATAACCGATCTACGAACAGCTACACTTGGGCTGTCTAACACTATCGCGTACACACAACAAAATATTGATGCTGTCAAAAACCAAGTTGGTGGCGTTGAACAAACTGTTGGCATGATTGGTGGTGCAGTTGGTACTCTGCAAAAGTTAGCATCCGTAGACGAAGAACTTCTTAAAAAATATTCTAAAGTGTACTTCATGAATGAAAACTATATTCCAGCGCATCTCACACCAATTCCGAATGAGTTTGTATATAGCTCAACACGGCAAGAGCAATTTTTAACTGAGGGGAGCTCACATCTTATAAGTCTCCTTAGTTTTGCTAAAGCAAGTGGTGTTACATTATTCGTTAAATCAGGCTACAGATCTTTTGCCGAACAAAAATCGCTCAAGTCTGCATATTCAATGACATATGGTGCAGGAACAGCGAATGCGTTTTCTGCTGATCAAGGTTACTCTGAGCATCAACTTGGTACAACCGTTGACTTCATTACCGTCGGACAAAATGGACAACTTAGCGGCTTCGACAAAACCCCAGCATATCTATGGCTAACCGATAACGCCTATAAGTATGGCTTTGTACTTTCGTATCCTAAAGGTAATAAATACTATGTCTATGAACCGTGGCATTGGCGTTTTGTTGGTGTAAAATTAGCGACGTATCTACATGATGCTAAAATCAATTTCTACGACCTAGACCAACGAGAAATCGATAAATATCTTGCATTAACCTTTGATTAATAGATTCTACTATTGTCACTTCTAAAGGTGTATACTGAGTGTATTATGAAAAATACAATCATTGCACTCTTGGTATTAGCAGCAGTTGGGGCTGGAATTTACTTCTACACAAAGCCTAGTGATACCTTAATGGTAACTGAGACTTCAACTTCTACCCCTAGCGACACACCCCTAAGTACATCTTTACCTGTAGCCCCGGCTAAAGAGCAACCAAAAGATACTTCGAGGACTGTTATCGGAACTTCTGTAAAAAATAATCCAATTACCGCTTACCATTTTGGGACCGGTGAAAAAGAATTGCTATTTGTTGGTGGTATTCATGGTGGGTATGAATGGAACACAGTACTCCTTGCAAATCAACTCATAGATTACCTGAAGACTAATCCTGACTCAATTCCAAAAAATATAAAAGTAACTGTAATCCCAGTACTTAACCCAGACGGCTTACAGAAAGTTGTTGGTAATACTAATACCTTTACAGCAGCTGATGTTCCTAGCTCTGAAAGTCTTGTAGTGTCTGGTAGGTTTAATGCAAACACCGTAGACCTCAACCGTAACTTTGATTGTGACTGGAAAGAAAACGGTGTATGGCAAACAAAAAAAGTAAGTGGTGGGTCATCTGCTTTTTCTGAACCAGAGAGTAAGGCTATTAAAGCGTACGTAGAAACTAATAAACCAGAAGCCGCGGTAGTTTGGTATAGTGCGGGTGGTGGAGTATATGCTTCTAACTGCCATAATGGTGTATCACCAACAACCATGACACTCACTAAAACATTTGCTAATGCGTCGGGTTATACTGCGCATCAGAGTTTTGATTTTTATGAAACAACAGGAGATATGGTTAATTGGCTAGCAAAGAATGACATTCCAGCAATCAGTGTACTTCTTACAACCCACACAGACACTGAGTGGACTAAGAATAAAGCTGGGGTGGAAGCGCTCATCAAGTACTACACTAAGTAATGTCTTTGAATCCGTCGAAATACATCTTTACGTTACTTACCTTTGTTGCGATTATTTTTTTTGGTATAACTATTTCTCAAACTCATACAAAGAAAGAGCCCCCTCTTCAAGATCTTGTCATATCTGCCCCACCAGTAGCAGAAACAATACAACAACCTGTTATACAACTCATTGGTCACTCAGTAGAAGAACGAGCAATCGAAGCATACTCTTTCGGTAAAGGACCAACTCATATTCTTTTTGTTGGTGGTATTCATGGTGGGTATGAGTGGAATACAGCCTCTCTTGCATATCAAGTAATCGATTACCTAACATCACATCAAGAACGTGTCCCTGAAAATATTACTATTGATATCATTCCATCGATGAACCCGGATGCTTTATTTAAGGTCACTGGTAAAAGTGGAAGATTTAGCCCTGAAGATGTCACTCAGGATCAAAAAATACTCACATCAGCACGCTTTAATGCGCACAACGTAGATCTCAATAGAAATTTTAACTGCAAGTGGCAACCAAAAAGTACCTGGCAATCTAAAATAGTGAGTGCAGGCGCATCCCCTTTTTCTGAACCTGAAAGTCTTACCATAAAAGATTTTATACTAAAACATCGCCCAGCTGCAGTCATTTTTTGGCATAGTAAATCTAACAGAGTCTATGCTTCACAGTGTGAAAAAGGAATTCTTGGCGAAACAAAACACCTCATGAATACCTATGCTGATGCTTCGGGCTATCCAGCAATTGAAACATTTGATGCTTATCCAGTCACAGGTGCTGCTGAAGACTGGCTTGCATCAATCGGCATCCCAGCTATTACCGTTGAACTGAAAACCCATGAGACGGTTGAGTTTAATGAGAATCTGTTTGGAGTAAAAGCTATTATCAGTCGATATACAAAATAATTGCCTAAACTAACATGATACAATTAGCTTACTATGTCACACATTAAAAATTCTAATATAGGCAACACTATTATTATTGTCATTACTCTTTCTATTGTAAGTTATTTTACAGTTGTAAATTATCAAGCAAGTAAACAAGAGCAAGCCACTATTCCCACAACTCAAACAAACTATAAAGATATAGCATACATGATTAATGGTACACGGGTCCAATTATCTAACGGTACTTCTGTTACTGAGGCTGCTCCTGGATCTGCATCCAAAATCACAACAACCTATTTTGGTAATGAGCTAATAAAGGATCTCAATAATGACGGAAAAGATGACGTCGTTTTTTTACTTACTCAGTCGACTGGTGGTTCAGGAACATTTTTCTATGTTGTAGCAGCGCTTAAAAATGAAACTGGATACAGCGGGTCACAGGCACTATTACTAGGTGACAGAATAGCTCCACAAACAACAGTATCAGGACCTAATCGGTCAATTATTGTTACCTATGCTGACAGAAAAGCAAATGAAAGTTTTGATGTAGCTCCGTCAGTTGGGAAAAGTATTAGACTTATTTTAGACCCAACTACTATGCAATTCGGCGAATGGGTACAGAACTTTGAAGGTGAATCGAATCGATAGGTAGGCTCAAATGTATGTTTGCAGTGTAATTGTCTGATATACTAAGCATCAATGACAAAGACAGCTCGTGGTTACGTAATTGAAGATATAGCGATTATTGTTCTCAGTATTTTCACAGCAATTATCCTGGTACAAACACAAGTTCTCGCGAATATTCTTTCTTCAACACAGGAATATAAACTATTTGGGAGCTTCTTAGCTGGAATGTTTTTTACTTCGATATTCACTACAGCACCATCTATTGTTGCTCTTGGAGAAATAGCACAGATGCAATCTGTCTTTATAGTTGCTTTCTTTGGTGCTCTCGGGGCACTCATTGGGGACTTAGTTATTTTTAGATTTATTAAGGACAGACTCTCAGACCACCTTATGGAATTAATGAAGCATCAAGTTGCGGGTACAAAACTAAAATTCAAACACCATCTTACATTTTTTCGTTATCTTACCTTTTTTGTTGGAGGTATCATTATTGCGTCCCCACTCCCCGACGAGATTGGGATAGGGCTACTAGGTCTCTCAAAAATGAACATGAAATGGTTTATACCTGTTGCTTTTATTGGTAATTTTGTGGGAATTCTACTGATTGGTATCGTTGCCAATGCACTGTAAGAGATTACTAAACCTACAAAGTAGCTGTTTTTTTCTTTTTAGGAGTATACTGTATACATATGCCAAAAAATACGCACTACATTGTTGCTGTTATCCTTATTGTTCTTTTTGTGAATGTTGGTTCTGTGTACTTTGGACAAAAGCATGCCCGAGAAGCAAAGGAAAATGCTCTTAATCAAGCCATCAGTAGTTCAACTGAACAACTACCAGATGAGACTATAAGAGCAACATCAACTAAGACACCAGCAACTACACAAACACCGACAAGCGCAACTGGAGGTAAGGTCCCTGGATTCTATTCATATGCTAATGCTCAGTATAATTTTAATATTCAGTACCCACCGTACGCTAAACAGTTAGCTAGTTTTGCAACATTCCATGAGGTAGGTAATAACTGGAGACTCTACGCTGGGCAAGCTAATCAGGGTAAGGGTATTGTTTCATTCTCAATTCGTAATATTGATCAAGGTACATACTTTACAGGGAAGCAGACCTACCCACTTTATTACACTGCTGAGGTTCGTGTAGGAGTAAGCCCAAACACAAAAGAATGTTATGCTCCGGACGCTAGTTATCCTAATCAAAAAATAAGTAGTGTTAGTATTAATGGGGTAAACTTTAAAAAGTTCTCAACTACTGAGGCAGTTAGTCCTAAATTTACACAGTCTGAAAGTTATCGAACAATACACAATAATTTGTGCTACGTTATCGAACAAATTCAATCAGGCACTAAACTCAAAGATCCTGCTATGACAACTGCAGTAACTGATGCACAGCTAACAGCATCATATAATCTCGGTGAGAAAATTGTTAAGACATTTAAGTTTACTAAGTAGTAATACTAAATTTGTATGAAAAAAGTCTTACCAGTGTTTGGAGGAGTCATTTTACTGGGGCTAGTCATTTGGACAGGTATTAGTTATTACACTAAAGATTTAGAAAGATTCCCAACTGACCATGTTCCAGTTCCCACCATAAGCTCATTTAATGATTGTCTTAATGCTGGACTACCAATCATGGAAAGTTACCCTAGGCAGTGTAAGACCCCTGACGGAAGAACATTTGCGGAAGAGTTACCACCAACAAAACCAACATATATCAATGCGACTTCTGGGGTCATCTCTGTGACAACCCCAACACCTGATTCTGTAACTGGTAAAGAATTTGAAGTACACGGCGTTGCTCGTGGATGGTATTTCGAAGGATCGTTCCCTGTAGTAGTCTTAGATAAAGATGGGAAATCTCTTGTAGTCACTCCAGCCCAAGCACAAGGTGATTGGATGACAAGCTCACCAGTACCATTTATTGCGAAAATAAAAGTCCCTAATACCTATATAGGCAAGGCAACAATACTACTCAAAAAAGATAACCCTTCAGGGCTTTCTGAACACGATGCATCTATGTCTTTTCCTATAATAATAGAATACTAATCTCTCACAATAACTTTTGTCCCAACATCTGCCCATTTATATAATTTTTCTGCACTCGCTATAGGTAAATTAACACATCCGTTTGACCATTTCTTACCAAAACTTTGATGCCAATATGCACCATGAATAACTGCACCATCCTTAGAAAAGTAAAGATTCCAAGGTACACCCGGTAAATCATAATAATGTGTACTAACCCCAGGAATTGGTCCTTGCATGTACCTGCTTGGGGTTTTCCTGTAGATAGTGAATGTCCCGCGAGGAGTCGGTGTTAATTCTATTCCTGTTGATACTTTTTCTTTCATATAAAGACCATTATCATCATATGCATAAAGTACTTGTTTAGTTCTATCGACAATAATTCTCTTAGAACTTGTGGCAATAGTGCTTGCAATTAATTCTTTACTTCCTTCGTCAAAAAATGGCTCAACGAATTCTGCTGCTACATAAAGCTCTTGTGGTACTCTGTCTGGATATCGTAACCATTCATCAAAAAATACTTTATACCACTCTCTTCCGTCTTCGGTTACTTTCTGACTCACTTTCAAGATAACACCGTTACGAAGCTTATATGCAACCTTTGAAGTGCTGTTTGGTTTTACTCGAACATTAACACATGTACCTACATAGTTGTTGTCACAACCATGCACTACTTGTACATACTCATACTGCTTTGGTTCCTCCTGTACTGGAACAGCATTTATGAACTGCTGACGATCAATTGACTCTTGCATAACAGCAACATGGGATGTTTCTGGTGGTGTCGATGTCACTACTTGTGCCAAAATAGGTTTCTCAGGCGTAACAGATGCTTCAACTTCAGCCCTGTTTTTAACAAGCATGACAATAACAATAACAAGTGGAAGTGCCAACATGATTGGGAAAAGCTTCTTCTCAAAATGTTGACTCATAGATAATATATCCTTAGTATAGTTTGTTTTCTTCCACTTTCAAACATTCTACCGAAATACTACTTTCCATACTTTCGTTTATAAAATGCAATTCCTGATACCAAAGATATGACCCAAATGATTAGTACAATACTCATGAGACTCGTGTTAACAATTAACGCAACTAGAACAAAGTAGCCGGTTACTGCAAGCGCACACATTGATGTAATCGCATGTATACCAAGAAGTTTTTTTTCTACCGAACTAAGCACTACTTTTGGTCCTCTATATAGAGCTCTGTAGGTCAGATGGAGTACAACAAAGATACTATCTGCAGTTACTAACCAAAACAGTTCCTCCACTAATAAAGAACGGGTAGTGATAGCAATTATCAAACAATATGTAATAAGAAAGGTAATAATTGATTGATATATAACTGCAACCTGGGCAATACGATACGAATGATTTTTATTTTCTAAAAAATAACTATTCATAGGCTTAGTGTAGCGCATTGGTAGGCATGAGTACATACATGATATTATTTTGGTATATGTATCATGTTTATATCTTACAATGTGCAGATGAGACACTCTATGTTGGGAGCACTAATAACATAGAAAAAAGACTTCACGAACATAACCACTCCAAAAATGGAGCACATTATACAAAAATTCGTAGACCAGTAACACTTATGTACCATGAAGTATGTGACACATTCGCACAAGCACGGTCTCGCGAAGGCGCTCTAAAACGCCTTACCAGGAAAGCAAAATTGGATCTTATACACTCTTCAACATGAGAAGTTTAATTTTGCTATACTAAATGTATGAAAAAAACGTCATTGATTGCTCTTATCGTTTTAGTTCTCATTATTGGTGGGCTACTATATATAGCATACTTAAATAAAAGTACTCCCCCTGCACAAATAACTGCTAAAAGTACTCGATTTATCTGTAAAGATAATAAAGTAATCGGTGCAAAATTTTACACTCAAATATACCCAGAACCTATTGTCCCCAAAAATGGTGAACCCCCTGTCCCAACTGGTTCAGTTGATATTACTTTAAGTGACGGTAGGAGTATGCACTTAGCTCAGACAATTTCAGGCAGTGGGGCCAGATATGCTAACAGTGATGAATCATTTATTTTCTGGAGCAAAGGGACAAGTGCTATCGTTCTCGAAAATAATGAAGAAAAGACATTTATAGATTGTGAGGAAAAAACCGGCGCAGCAACTGCAACTTCAACCAAAAAGTTTCTTTATGATAACCAGAATTTTTCAATTATTCTTCCTAGATACACAATTCCTCCAGAAGTTACTCGAACGGATAGCTATACCGTCGATGAGTCACATACCTATGGTCTCATACCTGGAGAAACAATTACTGGGGTTAAATTTACTATTCCGTCTTCTCTAACCACTGGAACAAATCTCTCAAAAGACACCTATCTAAGTGTTGAACATATCGCAAATGCAAAGAAGTGTACTGCAGACATGTTCCTTGAAGGTGATGCACCAATATCTAAACTAACCGAGAAAGGTATTAACTACACCGTAGCATCTTCTACTGGTGCAGGAGCAGGTAACAGATACGAGGAAATAGTGTACGCAACTGCAGATAAACATACATGTACTGCTGTGAGGTACTACATACACTATTCAGCAATAGAGAACTACCCCCCAGGAACAAAAAAGCAGTTTAATAAAGATGCTCTCCTTGAAGCATTCGCTAAAATACGTTCGACGCTTACCGTAAAATAAATAATGCGAATTGGATTTTGGGGTTCAAAAAAAACAATATCAAAACATGTCTCACAAGAGAGCATCATGCTTGGTAACAAATTATTGTCTTATACTCTTACAAGGAATCCAAAAGCTCGACATCTCAGAATATCTATTAAATATGCCGGAGCACTCCATGTCACTTCACCCCTTAGACTTTCACAAGAAAAAATTGAGCATTTTATTTTAGAAAAGGAATCTTGGATACTCCCTAAAATTGATTATTTTAAATCCCTCCCTAAGCAACCAACTCCACAAGAATCACAAGTAGACTACGAAACACATAAAGAACAAGCACGTATTCTTGTTCACAAAAAGATAGCCTCACTTAATGCGCACTACAACTTCTCGTACAATACTATCCGCATCAAAAATCATTCTACACTCTGGGGGAGCTGCTCACGAAAGAGAAACTTAAATTTTAATTATAGAATAGTTTATCTTAAAGAAAAGTTCGTAGACTACATTATTGTTCATGAGCTCTGCCATTTACAAGAATTTAATCACAGCAGTGATTTCTGGGAATTAGTTGCAAAAGTGATCCCTAATCATAAAGCTATTCGCAAAGAGTTACGAATACTTGGTATACAATCTAAGTAAGACACACAGCATCTTGTTTGTGTTTTACAACTTGTCTACTATACTCATACCATGATACACAAGAGAGTTGCAAAAGTACTGAAGCACACTTTTATCCCTCACCACGAGAATGACTACAAGCCACATTTTTTTCGAGAACACGTCATTCTCACTTTGTTAATAAGTAGCATCTTGCTACTTCTTATCTCATTTACAACCTATATCGTTATTCGCACCACAACATTTGGATCTTCCGCTGTCTCATCTGTTCTTATTGACCTAACCAATAAAGCTCGCAATGAAAATGATCTCCCACCTCTTCTATATAATCAGCAACTTTACTCAGCCGCCGAGATGAAAGGAGAAGATATGCTTAAGCGAAATTATTTTGCACATTTTGCTCCAGATGGTACGAGTCCATGGCATTGGTTTAATCTAGCTGGGTATAGTTTTATTTTCGCTGGTGAAAATCTTGCAATTAATTACAGAAGTTCAACAGAAGTTGAGAAGGCTTGGATGAATTCACCAAAACATCGAGCAAATATCTTAGACCCTCGATATGAAGATATCGGAATAGCAACAGTCCCAGGAGTAGTGAATAATAAAAAGGTACTTTTTGTTGTGCAAATGTTTGGTAAACCTGAAAAGATAAAAGTTCCTACCTCACTACTTCCTGCTCGTCAGTCAGAAACAGTTAACATGCTAGCAAAAGTTATCTTTAATACTTCATACTATATTAATTCAATATATATAGCATTAATCGGGCTCCTTATTATTGCACTTTGTCTTATGATTTTTATAGAAATCAGAAAACAACACATTTATCATATTTTATATGGTGTTCTCCTTATTATCGTGGTGTGCATCTGTATAGGAATCAACTCTCTGCTTATCTAGTTTTAAAAATACAACCTCCTCGCTTCTCGAACTATCGCTTCTGGGTTTGTTTTCCATTCGTCGTTAACATCTACATATAACTCAAGTTCATTATTATCCGGATCAAGAATATAAAGACTATGTGTAACATGATGGTCGGTTGCCCCAACAATAGTTACTCCTGCATTCTGCAACTCTTCATATGCTTTACGAAGTTCATTTGTAGTATCGCCGATTTTAAATCCGATATGATACAAACCTGCAGTCGGTCGAGTAAGTGGCCGCGCATCTCCTCCGACTTCAATTAATAGCATTTCATGATGAGTTCTCCCTGAAGAAAAGAGCGCGATGTGAAGGTTACGGTGTATCTCACGAAAACCTAGGACCGTTTTATAAAAATAAGCTGACCTTTCGAGATTCGAAACATAGAGCACAATGTGGCCCAGTTCATGAATTTTCATATAGTATGTACTTATTATAACAAAGTAGACACTAACCAACCATCGCAGATAAATCACCACATGTTTGTAACTGTGTATACATCTTTAGTAGTATCGAGGTATACTTTAAACATATATATATATTCATATGACGACAAAAAATAGTATCATTTGTTTGATTGGCGTTATAGTAATTGGTGGGGCTATCTACTTCTCCATGAACAAAACAGCAACAACTGTTACGGTACAGCCAATTTCTGTAACAAAGGAAGAAGTAGCACCGAAGCAAACTGATGAGACCACCCCTTCTCCAACAAGCGATGCATCAACTGATGAAATTATAGACTACATCGTAGATGGTCAATCACAAGATGAAGTACTAGCTGTACAAAAAACACTTGAAGCATCGAGTACACCTATAATTAACCCAGCAGTAAGCACTAACTTCTAATAGCTTTATCTTTATATGAAAAAAATAATTACTATCGCAATCCTTAGCTCCATCCTAGCACCTGGTGCAGTATTTGCACTTATCCCTCAAATAGAAAATGCACCTACACAGAACACACGAGGAGTGGAGAGAAAAACTGAAAAAAGAGAACTTCGATCCATAAATGCATCTACCACCCGTATGCGTATGGCATCTTCTACAAACGAAGTAGGATTCTGTTCACAAATAGATAAGGCAATCGTTTACCTTGATACAAAAGTAACTAATCCTGGACAAAGGAGATCTGAAAATAAAGAAAAGCTGGAAACCAAGAAAACTGAAGTCAGATCACTCATTGATACCCGCAGAGAAGAAAATGATACGAAAAGAAAAGTACAGCTTGGTGAGCTTGAAAAACGTGCAACAACCCCTGAACAAAAACAAGCGCTTGCCACTTTTACAACTGTTATAGAAAAAGCACTAGCAGATAAAAAGAAAGCTACTGATGCCGTCATTGAAGCTAACCGTAAAGAGGTTGACCAAGCAGCAGTTGAAAGAAAGAAAGTCTTTGATGCAGCTCTAACAAAACTCACCAGTGATATAGAGAGTGCGAAGAAAAAAGCAGTAGAAGATTGTAAGAGTGGAGTTCAAGGTGAAGAAGTGCGCACAACATTAAAGAATAATATTCAGACAGCGAAAACAACTTTTAATCAAACAGTTACTTCTTCACAAAAAGAAAGAAGAACTTCTCAGCTAGAAAAAAGACAGCAGACACTTAAAGAAATTGAAATTGCCTACAAAAAGACAGTGCAAGAAGCAAAAGAAAACCTCAAGAAGTCATTTAAGGCAACCTCTACTGCTAGTTCAACTTCTCACTAACATATGCAAAAAAACATTTATATTATTTTATGTGTAGCTGCGATAGGTCTCACTGGGTATACATTTTACTATACAATGTCCAACGTAGCACAACCTGCTCCAATTACCATTACTGATCCAACCCCTATTGCAACAACTACACCTGTTGTTGAAGATCCAAATACATACACAACAAAGTCAGGTAAAAAGATTAAACTAGTAGAGACAAACCCAGCAGGAGAAAGTCTTAGTACGGTCACCATTACTCCTACAGGATTCGCAACCAATAGCCCTATCATTCTAGAGCTTAACAAGCTAACCAACTCTTCCTATGCCGATCTTAATAATGACGGTTATGAGGAGCTTATTATAACAACCGTCGCTCAAGGATCTGGTAGTTTTGGTGAAGTTTTTATATACACAACAGCAAGCGATACACAACTTCTCCCAGTAACAATTCCTGAAATGAGTGAAGAGGACACAAAAAAAGGTGGTTTATTTGAAGGATACATGGGGCATGACAGCTTCATGCTCGTTAACGGTAAACTATCTCGAGAATTCCCAACATATGCAAAAACAGATACCAATAATGAGCCAACCGGCCCCCGTAAAACCGTCCTCTACACCCTAACAGAAAAAAATGGTTCTTACTCTATAACTTTTTCTAAAGAAACGTCCTCAACTACTCCTGCCAGCGCTTCATCTACAACTGCTAAGCCATAACGCTCTGCATAAAAATAAGCCTACTGTGATAAAATAAAGTAGTCTATTTAGTATGCTTATTCAGTTTTTCAAAATCATCTCAAGTGCACTCCTGCTTGGAGTTCTTTTTGTGCTTGTTAGTAATAGAGAGCTAATTATTAAGCCTAAAAATAAACAACCCACTCATTCATATAGTTCTATTGATGAATCTATTATTACCCCTCCAACGCTTGAGCAGAAGCCAGTAGCAGTAGCTGCTCCACCTCAAGCACCTACGACAACAAAACCTCTCGCATCACAGAAACAGACTTCTGTTGCTACAACATCAACCGCCCTTAAACAAGCGTTAACAAAAATTGAGCCAATTTCTAAAAACAATCTCTATGTAGCGATGGAAGAAGGGCAGTCTGATACTGACAGAATGTACCGACCTAGTATTTCACCGTGCAAGGTCACTATGGGTTATAAGATTGGTAGATTCGATTCACAATTTGGTATATCTCAGGCAAAATTTATAAGTGAAATTGATGCAGCTGCAGCGCTATGGGGCAATCAGCAAGGAAAAACATTATTTGCATACAATGAAAATGGGCCCCTCACCATTAATCTTATTTATGATGAACGACAAGCAAGAACCGATGATGTAAATAACCTTGCTTTAGATATTGATAATGCAAAAAATACTGCCGATTCATTAAAAAATACGTACGAGCAGGAAAAAGCAATCTATCTTGGTGACGGGGAACAACTTACAAAAGATACTGAAGCATTTAAGGCGCGGTATCAGATTTATGTTGACCAGGTTGCTATGTATAATAGCCAAGGCGGTGCACCACAAGAAGAATATAACAGAATGACTAAGGAGCTAGAAACATTAAAGCAAATGTCTAAAGACTTAACAGCTCGACGTGATGCCCTCCTTGTCTATATGGATACCATTAATGCAAAAGTTGCCAAGTATAATGAGCTTGTCAGTTACATTAATAGCCTTATTGTGAAGAGCAACTCTCTCGGAGCAAGAAAGTTCACAGAAGGAAGATTCACTCCGAGAAATAATACTATTGATATCTATCAATACAATGACTTAGTAAAACTTCGCAGAGTTATAGCGCACGAACTAGGACATGTTATTGGTATAAATCATACAGAAAGTATGCACTCAATTATGTACGCAGTAAACACAGGCACCTCAACCACACTTGGAGCAGATGACATAAATGCACTCCGTGCAATTTGTCCTAAGTAATTACAGTATGTCAGATCAACATAAGCAATTTTTATATAATCTAAATTCTCCTATAAAGATACAGAACTATCTGGACTCTATCCCCTTTAACCATGAAGAAGATGGTGAGACATGCCGTTCAGCATATGAAGTTATTACTCATAAAAAGGCCCACTGTTTAGAGGGTGCATTTTTAGCATGTGCAGCTCTTTCATTACAAAGACGAAGGCCTACAATTATTAGTCTTAAAGTAACAGATAATGATTATGACCATGTTATTACTGTGTATAAGGAGAATGGGTACTTTGGTGCGATAAGTAAAACAAATCATGCAGTTCTAGGTTGGCGTGATCCGGTCTATGCAACAATACGAGAGCTAGCAATGTCATATTTTCATGAGTATTTCTTAGTTAAAAATGGTGAAAAAACACTGCGTGGATATTCAAAACTCATTAACTTAAATCGTTTTGGTAAGTCATGGGTTAGCTCACCAAACGAACTCTTTACTATTGGGTATGCTATTGCTGATTCAAAGCATAATCGAGTTATCCCAAAAGGAAATGAGGATCTTATACGAAGAGCCACAATACTAGAACGCACGTCAGCTTCCATAGCTCGTGAAGATCTCTAGTACTACAACTTTATCTGGATAAGTTCAGTTTGATTGTCGGTCTTTTTAATATAAAATTTTGCACGACCAACAATTCTCTTGTCATCTACCTTAACCGTAACTCTCCATAAACCATCTGTTACATTTTCTTTTTTGGAATATGCTCGATATCCATCTTCTCTCCCACCAGCTAAAGTAAATTCTATTCTTGTGCGTTCTATCCATGAATGAGTAGCTTCGTCATACTCTTCCCAAACATGACTTAAAGGCGCTGATAATTCTGCTGGGGCAGCGACTGCACTAAAGAAATAAATACCAGCATCAGCTGGTGAAAAATGATACACGGGAGTGCGAAGGATTGCTAGAAATCGCGTATCAACTTCCTTGCTTGCAATAAATGTCCCTGTTTCTGATTTTATAATCGAATGATATGTACCAGCTTGTGCAAGTGAAAGTGGTACAGCTGGAATAACATTTAGGAAATAGAGCATTCCAATAAACATCGGTATCCCTACAGCAAGCGCATACGATCGTGACGACTCCTCTTGTGCAGATTCAGAGGTAAATGAAACAAAATAAACATACACAAGTGAAACAACAATCGCAACTATGGTACTCAAAAGAAAAGTCATGTCATTTTGAACCTTAAGTAGAATCGGCATATTAAACACAACAAAGAAGAAAAGTGCAATAAGAAACACCCCGACATCAAGAGTAAACCTAAAGTGATGTGACGATACGAGCTCATTTACCAACACACAAAAGAAGAGCACAAGAAGTAGAGGCCATGACACTGCAAAAATTGCACTTCTGATTGTATATACACACACAAAGGAAAGCGCTGAACCAGAGAAATATGCTATTGCAAAGGTAAGTAAGGAAAACAGCTTCTGCTCTGTTTTACTTGCGGTGTTTCTAGAAATGACCCATTCACGAAGACCAATCGATAACCCAACTATACTTAAATAAACAAGTCCTATCCAAATAGTTGCAACATGCCCAGCATCAGGTAAAATTACTAAGTCAAAAATAAACCCTCCAATGAATAGAAGTGTGTTAATGTGCCTCACACTTGCTTTCATGAGTCGTGAGAATGGAGTCATTGCTTAAGTGTATCAGAAACAGTGCTACTTTTTATAAACGCTTGCTGCTTTAATAAAACTAGTAAAGAGTGGATGTGGGTCAAGTGGGCGTGCTAAAAATTCTGGATGGAATTGTGTCCCGACAAAAAATGGGTGCTTACTTTTTGGAAGCTCTGCTATCTCCATAAGCATCTTATCTGGTGAGGTGCCCGAAAAAACCAGTCCAGCTTTTTCTAATTGCTCAACATATGCATTATTAACCTCAAAACGATGGCGATGACGCTCAGTGACAATGTATGACCCAGCACGGTCAGTACCCCAGCCCCCCTTAATATACGACTCGTAGGCCTGTGTTTTAGGAACTAGAGCGCATGTATACGATCCGAGTCTCATAGAACCACCATACTTCCCCTTTTGCATAAGCACCTTCTGATCTTCCATAATATCGATTATCTTATGTTTTGCATTTTTATTAATTTCAGTTGTATGCGCACCAGTTAGTCCTGCCACATGCCTTGCATATTCAATTACGAGTAATTGCATACCGTAACATAGCCCAAAGTATGGAATCTTGTTCACGCGGGCATACTCTATCACTGCAATCTTTCCTTCAATCCCACTTTCACCAAATCCTCCTGGCACCAATATCCCTTGAACATCAGTGAGATACTTCTTACACATTTGTGCAACATGCTTCGTATCACCTTCAAAATGCTTTGCGTTTAACCAAATCAGTTTCGGTTTCTTCCCTTCTTTGTATGCGGAGAATTTTATTGCTTCAATCACTGATACATATGCGTCTGTTAGTACAAAATCACCTGTATCAAAGTATTTACCAACTACTGCAATTCGAACTTCTTTAGTAGCAACTTTTGTTGTTCTAACAAATGTTTTCCATTCGGTTAAATCTGTTTTCTTTGGTTTAAGATACAGAATTTTTTCAATCATTGTGGCGAAGTTGTCACGCTCGAAATTTTCTGGCACATCATAAATACTATCAATATCTGGTGCAGAAATAATCCGTGATGCTGGCACATTACATGAGATAGCAATTTTTTCTTTTCGCTTATCATCAAGCGCAACATGACTACGAGCTACAATAAAATCTGGATTAATTCCATATGAATTTAATTGTCTAACAGCATTCTGGGTTGGCTTAGACTTCATTTCACCAAGTGTTGAGGGAACAGGTAAGAATGAGACCATAATGAAAGCGACATCTTCTGGGTTTTCAAGTTTAAGTACTCTCGCCGCCTCAATAAACATTATATTTTGATAATCTCCTACTGTACCACCAATTTCAATAATAGATATATCACTTTTACTTTTTTCTGCCCCCTCTTTTATGCGACGAGTAATTTCATCACGAATGTGTGGTACCGCTTCAACACACTTACCTTGATATCCAAGACTACGCTCACGCTCAATAACTGTCTGATATACCATACCCGAGGTCATATAGTTAGCCTCATCTAAATCACGATTGAGGAATCGTTCATAGTTCCCCATATCTTGGTCTGTCTCAAGCCCGCTTCCTAAAACAAAAACCTCACCGTGTTCGGTGGGATTCATGGTGCCAGCATCGACGTTTAAATAAGGGTCAGCTTTAGCGATTGATACACGGTATCCTTTTGCTTTAAATAAGGTTCCTAAAGAGGAAGTAGTGATTCCTTTTCCTACTCCTGACATCACTCCACCAATGACGAAAATATACTTGTGATGCTTCATATTAGGCAATGATACCTTTTTTATAAATATCTACCAAGTGGAAAAGGAACACCTGTGCAATTATCCTTATAAAGTAACCTATTTATCGTGTCTCACATGGTATACTGGACACTTCTACTACTTATAAATTCACCTATCATTTTATGGAACGAAAAGCACTGACTGTACTCTTTTTTACCCTTGTACTTGATATGATTGGCATAGGAATGGTTATTCCAATTGTACCGATTATTTTCACTGACCCAACATCTCCATCATTTCTCCTTGAAGGAATCTCACAGAAGTATTGGTATTTCTTAGCAGGTGCTGCCACCGCTATCTTTGGATTAGTGCAATTTTTTGCAGCCCCTCTACTTGGAGAATTATCAGACATGTATGGCCGAAAAAAATTACTATTCTTAGGAGTGAGTGTTCTTGCGTTATCACAGGGAGTATTTGCATTTGGCATCATGGCAGGATCACTTACTCTTGTACTCATTAGTAGATTCATTGGTGGGGTAGCATCAGCTAATTTCAGTATTGCTCAAGCTGCTATCGCTGATATCTCCAAACCAGAAAACAAAGCAAAAAACTTTGGCCTCATTGGAGCTGCATTTGGAATCGGGTTCGTTGTTGGTCCAGCTCTTGGCGGGTATATAGCACATGTCTTTGATTCTGCAGCTGCACCATTTCTAATCGCAGGGATTCTAGGAATCATTAATATGATATCTGTGTACTTTTTCTTACCAGAAACTCATACTACTAACCGTATGGCGGTTAAAAAGTTAACCCCGCTTAAAGCATTTACAAACATTAAGACTGCATTTACTGATAAAGATGCTTCACATGTCTATAAAGTAAACTTTTTCTACTTTGCAGGATTTGCATTCTTTACATCATTCTCTGGGCTATATCTCGTACAAAAATACAATATTGGTGAAGCACAGCTTGGTAATTACTTCGCAGCGATTGGTATTTGGATTGTTATCACCCAGACGCTCATCCTACGTTTTGTGAGTAAGCGAGGTACCCCTCTTCAAATACTTCGCATAACTATGATTATCGTAGCTATCGCATCAGCACTGACACCGTTTATACCAACACTCTTTCTTCAGTACGTTCTCCTCCCATTCATTGCCATTCCACAAGGACTTTCAATGGCTAACTTAACCGCTCTTTTGAGCTCAAGCATTTCAAAAGAAAAACAAGGTGTTGCATTAGGAATAAATGGCTCATTGTCAGCACTTTCTCAGGGACTTGTCCCACTTTTTGGAGGAATCATTGGCGGACTACTTGGAGTGAGTATCCCCTTTTTACTTGGAGGACTATGTATATTCTACGCATGGTATAGTGTCAGACAGTTCAGAATGAAATAAAATTAATAAATCGTTGTATAATATAGTAATATGAATAAAACTACACATATTGGCGGTGCGCTCATTATTGTCTTATTAGTTGGAGTAGGTATCTGGGGTTACAGTAAGTACAACACCTATGCTCCAAAAGAATATGTTGTTGAAACTGTAGCAGGTACTTCTACAGTAAATACAGTAACTGGTGAGGTAACTCCGGGTGCGAAAACGTTTTCTGCAACCGATGTTGCAACACACAAAGATGCTACCAGTTGCTACACCAGCATTAACGGGTCAGTATATGACCTTACAACGTGGGTAAACATGCATCCAGGGGGGAAGAAGAATATTCTCAAAATCTGTGGAGTAGATGGAACAGATCAATTTATGTCACAACACAAAGGGCGCCAGAAGTTCATGGACATTCTTGCGCGATTCAAGATTGGCACACTGTCATAATTTACATGGAAAAAATTCTCCTCCCACTCCATTTTGCAGTTCTTGGTTTTACAGCTTGGAATGTAATTATGGCTGATCATATGGGATTTAACTGGATTCGAGGTAAAGTAACAACTCTTAATGCAGAAACAGTAAAAAAATACCACTATAGAGTTTGGGCAGGGCTTGGGCTCATGATACTGACTGGTTTCTTTCTCTTTTGGCCACTTAGAGAATTTCTCCTTTCTCGTACTCAGTTTTATGTGAAGATGTCTTTTGTTGCTACGCTTGTTATTAATAGTTTCATCATTGGATACTTACAAGAAACAGCAATTAAAAAGTCTTATGCTTCGTTACGACTCAGTGAAAAGCTGCCACTTTTTATAAGTGGTGCTGTTTCTACTGTGTGTTGGATTCTTACTATTATTGCTGGGTTCTATCTTATTCCAGAATAAATACTAAGTTAGATATACAAAAAGGGCGACCCGAAGGGTAGCCCTTTTTGTATACTCACCAAACTACTGTATTTCACTTAACGCGATTGCTAAAAAAGCATTCCATGCATGCGCTTCAGAAACTTCTAAAAGATGACGCTTTTCTAATAGAGAGAGAATTAATTTAGAACTAATCACTGTAGCATACTCCTTAGCCAATTGAGTCAACTCTTCATCTTTTGAGACAGTGGCTCCGATACGAAGTAAAAGTGCAAGTCTAATAAGATCCAAAAACTCATCATATGTTTTAAGTGCTGAAGTATGCTTTTTTTGAAGTGCTTCGATACTACTAGCGATACCTTTTTCATCACGCACACAATAATTCTTAAGAAGAGTGAGGAGAAGAATTTTATCAGGTGCTCCAAGAGAGACCATTACATCGTCTAACTTAATAGATTTTCCTCCTGTTGTAAGAACTTGCTCAAGCACTCCAAGAGCATCACGGTATGATCCTTTTCCATGACGAGCAATAAGTAGCGCAGAATCTTCTCCGAGAGTCTTACCCTCTTCTTGTGCAACATACATAAGTCGAGATGCAAGTGTTGCAAGGTCTGGTGACTGGAACACAACTTTCTGACATCGTGAGACAATAGTCACAGGAAGTTTTTCAGGATCAGTTGTTGCTAAAATAAATACAACATGAGATGGCGGCTCTTCAAGTGTCTTAAGGAGGGCATTTGCTGCCTCCTTAGTTAGCATGTGTGCTTCGTCCACAATATACACCTTGTACGGTGAAGAAAATGGTGACGTGCGCACCGCATCCCTTAGTTCACGAATCTCATCTATCCCGCGATTCGAAGCTGCGTCTATTTCGATAATATCTTCTGGATTACATCCAATGTCACGAGCAAAGATTCGTGCAACAGTTGTCTTACCTGTACCTCGCCCACCACAAAAAAGATATGCGTGAGAAACCTTCTTTTGGGAAATCGAGCTTTCTAAAAAGGTAACAGCTTGGGTCTGGCCAACAACATCACTAAAAGAGTATGGGCGGTATTTACGGTAGAGTGCGAGATGTGGTTCTTTTGACATGATTGCTATACTATGTAAGGATTACTGCTAGTTGTTCCAGTTTAACACATCATAGTAAAGGAGAACAAAAGATGGACAAAGATGCTGACTTAAAGACAAGACTTACACATCTACATCTCAACAACAGCACATTTGCGGTATTGTTCGCAATTCTGCGTAGTGGTAAACACGGTGAGACATCTGAAGTAAACACAATGTATAAGCGAGTTTTGAGTAACTCAGAACTCATTTCTAATGGTAAACCGTCAGTCCACATCATAGAAAGTGACGACTCCAAAATCATCATCAGGGTAACCACCTCAAATAAGAACGAAAAAGCAGAGGAGGTAGTTTTACATGCAACAACTGTTGTACAAATACCGAAAAGGCATTTTCTTCCAATTACCGTTGATGTGGTGAATAGAAAAATTAAAACGATGCCACAAGCAGGAGAGTTCATGGTAACTGTCGTTCGTAAAAACTGGACTCCACCACCAAAAAGTCAGCACTTATTTCCGTGACAGTCGCAGCACCAATACAGGTGCTGTTTTTTATTTTTTTAAAAATACTTCTATCTTTTCTTTCACTTCATTCGCATTACCACACTCCATTAGTTCCATTCGAAGTTCTTTTGCACCATCAAATCCGTTCACATATGCCTTAAAATGCTTCTTCATAATTGCGAAACTTTTAATATCACCAAGTTTTTCTTCATAAAGCTTTGTATGCTCTATACAAATTCGTAACCGCTCTTCAACAGACTTACCTTTATTAAACGCTTCTTCATCGAAGAACCACGGGGTCCCAAAGATACCTCGTCCGACCATCACTCCATCGCAACCTGTTTCTTCTGCTAATCTCTTCCCTTCTGTAATAGATTTCACATCACCATTTCCTAAAATAATCGTACCCCCGTCTTTTACTTCCCCAGTTATTTCTCGTACGAGCTTTACTACTTCAGGCATAAGCTCCCAGTGAGCATCCACAAGAGACATTTCCTTTCGGGTACGGAGATGTACAGTGAGTGCTGGGAGATTACACTCTAGAATCTTTGGGAGCCATTCCATAAACTCTATCTTGTTATATCCAATTCGTGTCTTTACTGATACAGGTATACTCCCTGCACCCTCTTGTGCGGCACGTATCACTTCTTGGGCACGACGCCAATCTTTCATATGTGCTGCTCCTGCTCCCTGCTTTTCAATACTCTTATCCGGGCACCCCATATTAATATCAATCCCATCAAAACCGAGCTCACGACACAGTGCGGAAGCCCTACGCATATTCTCAGGTGTTGAAGTAAACAACTGTGCAACAATTGGCCGCTCTATATTAGTAAATTCTAAATCTCGCTTAAGCACTTCTCGCCCCTGACTATTTAAACCATCTGCTGAGACAAATTCCGTCCACATAACGTCTGGTCCATGTGGCTTTGAGTACTTAGAAATCATTGTCCTAAATGCAATATCAGTAACATCTGCCATCGGTGCAACTACGGAAATGGTTTCACCTTTTAAAAGTTTTTCATCAATAATTTTCTGCCAAAAACCCCTTAGCGGAACTGAGGTATTTTTTCTACGAGCCCCTTTCTTAGAGCTAGTGTGTAGTTGTAGAAGCTGTCCTAGGAACTTCTTGAGTAGTTGTGGCATGGTTTCCTAGTATACCATTGACAGAACCATTTTGGAATGCCATGTCACTAAAACGATAAAACACCTTATTACCATATCGTGCATCGAGGTATTCCAGTTGTGCTTTATCTGTATCCAACTTTGTTTTAAGTGGGTCAGTATCTATCGAACTAACAAGAGTCGACCATGTTTTTTTATAATCTGAATCTTTCAAAAAAATAACCTTACTCATACCTCGTTCATCAATACAGAGCACGTCTCCCGCTTCTTCAACACTAACTGTTTCAACAGTAAAAATAACACTACTGATTTTACTCACCATTTGGCTTAATGCTATAAGAAACTCTTTTTCATTCTCCACGTCCGGTATTTGCATCTTTGTAAACACGAGACCGTTATTCTTAATTGTTTTAGTGGTGGACGAGGCAATAACAATTCTTGGGAACGTATGAATATCGTATTTAGTTGTAAAAATAATTCCGTTATCTGTGAGTGCCTGTGTATCACTTACTCTAAAGAGTGGTTTAAGGAGTGTGATTTCTACCTTTACTGTATGTAATCCTACTGGTCGAGTTGTGATGGAAGCAAGTTCTGGGACTGCCGTTCGAACAGTTTTTGAAATATTCCCTCCACTATAGGTAAATATTTTATCAGCAGGAAATATCTTATACAATTTTTTTGTATCTTGATCGTGTAATTGCTTTTCTATAGTTATTCGAGTTTCTTCATCAACACCCGTAATGGTGTACGTCGTTATTGAAAAGAAACCTGTTCCGAAATATGCATAGAAAAAAAGAGTAACTCCGCCTACGATGGTAAGCTTGATTGCCCACGACATAATGAGAGTAAGGGTTCGCCTTTTAATTTTCATTGTATGAGAGTATTAGACAGAACAGCACAATACGACAAGCACAAATAACACACTGTTACTTTCTAAACGATCTACCAATTACTAACTTACCTCCCATAAATGGCACCAATACTTCTGGTACCTTAATGGTTCCATCAGCTTGCTGGTAATTCTCAATGATAGCAATAAGCAAACGTGGAGTTGCAGCTGCAGTATTGTTAAGTGAATGAGTGTATTCCATCTTACCATTTTGATCCTTATATCGAATATTTAATCTTCGTGTCTGAAAATCATGGAAGTAACTTGCAGAATGCGTCTCCCGATATTTATTTTGTGACGGCATCCATGCTTCGATGTCATACTTCTTTACCTGTCCTTGGCCAAGGTCCCCACCGCAGTTAACTACTGTATGATATGGAATACCAAGTTCTTCCATCATCTCTTCTGCGTTACGAGCAATTTCTTCGTGATGCTTCACAGATGTCTCATGGGAAGCTTCACAGAGCACAACCTGTTCACACTTATAAAATTCATGTACTCGCACAAGCCCCTTAACATCCTTGCCATGACTTCCTGCTTCTTTTCTAAAGCATGGACTCCAGACAATATATTTTTTTGGAAGCTCTTTGACATCAAGTACCTCATCACTATGATAGAACATTGATGCGACTTCTCCTGTTCCTGCTAAGTAATCATCACCATCTTTATAGAGATCATCTTCTCCACCTGGTAGATACCCAGTACCTAAGAGAGCTGATCGTTTAACGAGTGATGGTACGAGCATGGGTGTAAAGTTTTTTGTTTGCCATCTCTGCATAACATATTGCCAAATTGCGAGCTCAAGCATCGCTGCATCATTTTTAAGGAAGTAACCGCGGAAGCCTGAGGTCTTTGTACCTCTTTCAAAATCTACCATATCACTTTTTTCCATGAGTTCAATATGATCAAGCGGAGTAAAAGCAAATGTTGGGATATCGCCCCATTTCCTCACTTCAACATTATCCGCATCACTTGCTCCGTCTGGCACTGACATGTCCGGAATATTAGGAACAGCGAGCATGAGTACTCGCCATGATTTCATTATTTCTTCTAGCTCATCTTCCTTTGACTTCAACTCTTCCTTAACAGTCTTCATGCTTTCAATAAGATCGGCTCGCTCAAGAGCTGATGCTTTAGAAATAGAGTCACTGGCTGTATTTTGCTTTGAACGTAGTTCTTCTACAGTACGAAGAAGCGCTAAGCGCTTGGTATCAACTTCAATGAGTTCATCCACATTAAAGTTGATGCGCTTCTTAGTAGCAGCAAGAGTAATAAGGTCACTATTTTCACGAATAAATTTAATGTCTAGCATACCCCCTATTTTATCATGTTTTTTAGGGATTTTAAAAGTATTTTACACATACCATCTCATCTCTTTACAAGTTACGTCATACGTTATAGTGTATAAGTAGAGTTCAACAATCCACAAAGGAGAAGACATGAAACAGATAATGAAATATGTGTTTGTGCTCATTATAGGAGTACTGACCACTCAGTCAGCATTTGCCGATTACTGCCTTAAGGTCAACATCTGGAGCCTCCCTGATTTACCTGAGGAAATGCAGAAAAACATTCTGCAAACAATTGAAAATGAGAAAAAACAAGGGTTTGCGCACGAGGACTTTTCAACAAAGCACGGGAAAGAACTTCGTTTGGGAGCAGATGGTCCGCGACCTAACATCCCCTGCAATGACATCATGAGTGGTAAATATGATGATGCACAAGGAATCAATACTGGTAAGTGGTCACGAGACCTGACCCCTACTACTGTTACCGTGACTTACTATACCGGGATTTTCAAGAAAGAAACGGTTACAGCAGTAGCAGTGTCTGGTATTGCTCGGTTTTATTTCAAAGAACCCTACAGGCTTGAAGTCAGGTTCGAAAATCAAGACAAGTTCTTGTCGCCTGTTCAAAAGTTTGTAGCGCTTCAAGAAGCTGCATGGAAGGTTGATAACGTAATCAGTGTTCACGGGATCAAAAATAAATAGACCCCAGAACTCGCCTAGCTACTGCTAGGCGTTTTTTATTTGCAATTATTTTTGAAAGGAGTAGTATTCACACTATACAGAAGAAATTGTGTATACAGCTATAAAAGACAATACTATTTTAGATGTCTTTTATAAATGTCCTTTTTATATTCAACATCTTGATATAGCTAAATTTTGTCTTTTATATCCGACACTAGCTACATCAAGCATGTCCCCTCAAAAAACTTTTTTTAATACTTGTGTATCACATAGATTTGCAATAAAGATTGCGAGCTTTTTAGTATTGTCATTAACTCTATTTCTTACTCCAGTTGGAGAAATCATAAAAGACAATTCTCATATAAGCCTTGCGTATACTGCATTTGCGGAAAGTGACGGAGGGACTGGTGGAGACGCTGGTGCAGAAGGTGGAATGGGTGGGGATGGTGCTGGCGCAGGAGGAAACTCAGCTTCAGTATATACATTAGGTATCTCCTCTACCCCTACAGTTAACCTTTCTTCTACCAATCTGAGTGGTATTGCAGTCTATTTTACTCCACCAACAGCAACTCTTTACTTTTCGGGGACTCCTATTGATTACCCCCCAGTTAGCTGCTCAAAATCTTCTGGTTCAATTTTCCCAATTGGAAGTACAACAGTTACTTGTTCAGCATATAATTACTATACTGGAGAGACTATTACCACCTCCTATGTAGTTGTTATCAGCTACCTTGACCAAATTATTCCCGCAATTACACTTAACGGTTCATCAACAATTACAATTGCACAAGGGTCAACATTTACTGACCCGGGAGCAACAGCGTCAGATAATTATGACGGTATTATTACCCCAAAAATTATTCGAACTGGTGTAGTAAACACATCTGTTACAGGAACATATTCACTCTCATACAACGTAAAGGACAATGCCAATAATAATGCAGTGACTCGTTCCCGAACAATAATTGTCTCTGACCAATCTGCACCAACACTAACCCTTATCGGTTCATCAACTACAACAATTCAAGTTGGTTCTATATATGTAGACGCTGGGGCAACAGCCTCAGATGGTATTAATGGAAATATTAGTGGAAGTATTACCGCAACAAGCACACTTAATAGATTCATTCCTGGCACATATACCATAACTTATTTTGTAACAGATGCAGCTGGCAATAATGCGATGCCTGTTATTCGTACAATACTTGTTGTTGATACACAAGCTCCAACAATTACCCTTAATGGCTCTTCAACCCAAGTTATAGCTGTAGGTAGTCCTTATACTGAACTCGGTGCCACAGCTACGGATAATGTTGATTTGGGCTTAGTTGTACAAAGCAATTCAACATCAGTTACTACGTCCGTTGTTGGATTATATACAGTTACATACTCTGTAACTGATTCACACGGGAATGTGGCGACTCCAGTTACGAGAACAATTTCTGTTACTGATACAGTTCGGCCAGTTATCACCCTAAACGGTTCCTCAACTGTCATTGTCCCTGTTGGTGGAACATACAGCGAACTCGGTTCCACAGTAACAGATAATTATTCAATAGGTTTACTAGCAACAAGTACTGGCACAGTAAATACAAACACAGTCGGTAGCTACGTTATCACCTACAACACCACAGACACAAACGGGAACGCTGCAATTCCAGTAACGCGCACTGTGCAAGTTATTGATACTCAGATTCCAGTGATCACTCTTAATGGTTCATCAACTCTTGTTATCCAAGTTGGAACTGCATACATAGAACTTGGTGCAACAGTGACGGATAACTATGACACTCTTCTTTCTCCTACAATTAATGCTACTTTAGTAAACACATCTGCTGTTGGATCATACACTGTTACCTATAACGCCACAGATAGTTCAGGTAATCATGCGGTAACAGTCACAAGAACTGTACAGGTTGTTGATACTCAGATTCCAGTCATTACTCTTAATGGTTCATCGACTCAGACCATTTCGGTAGGGTCAGCATACGTGGAGCTCGGTGCAACTGTAACGGACAATATAAGTTTAGGGTTAACCCCAATTATTAATGCTTCAACAGTTAACACGTCAGTAGTTGGCTCATACATAGTTACGTATAACGCGATAGATGGGCAAGGAAATCCTGCTGTGCAAGTAACACGTTTAGTTACTGTTGTGGATACACAAATCCCAGTTCTTACTCTTAACGGGTCATCTACACAGACTATTTCAGTAGGTTCAGTATTTACTGACCAGGGTGCCACAGTGACTGATAACTATGACATAGGACTTCTCGCCATAAGTTCAGGGACGGTAAATACCTCTCTTGTTGGTACATATACAATTACCTATAACGTAACTGACTCTTCAGGTAATGTGGCAGCTCCAGTGAGCCGAACAATTACTGTTATCGATTCCCAAGCACCCGTTATTACTCTTCTTGGATCTAATCCACAGATTATTTTGGTTGGCACACCATACGTAGAACTAGGAGCAACAACAACTGACAACTACGACACCAACCTTACTCCTTCTATTAATAGCTCTGGAGTTAATACTAATGTTACCGGAACATATTCAGTAACCTATTCAGCTACTGATTCAAATGGAAATAATGCTACACCAGTAGTAAGAACTGTTACTGTAATAGATACTCAGGCACCAATAATTACATTACTTGGTACTAATCCTCAGACAATACCAGTAGGTAATCCATATGTTGAACAAGGTACAACTGTTTCTGATAACCATGATATAGGATTAGTAGCGTCAATTGATTCCTCATCTTTAAATATAAACATGGTCGGGGTTTACTCAATTATATATTCAGTAACTGATTCATCCGGTAATTCTGCAACAACTACTCGTACTGTTAATGTGGTGGATATTACTCCTCCAGTCATTACCTTAAACGGATCATCAACTATCAATCTCTTTGTAGGAGATGTCTACAATGAATTAGGAGCAA
>CAYOQQ010000002.1:0-36473 GCA_964406165.1 uncultured Candidatus Saccharibacteria bacterium | reverse complement strand
GGATCATCAACTATCAATCTCTTTGTAGGAGATGTCTACAATGAATTAGGAGCAACAGCCTTTGATGTGTTTGATGCGACTTCGACACTCGTAGTAGCGACAGGTACAGTTGATACAAGTGCAACAGGAACATACACCATCCTCTACTCTGCAACAGATGTGGCAGGTAACGTAGCAACAACCACTCGTGATGTGATTGTCTCTGCAGTCATAGTTCCACCAGTACTTGATACCGTTCCTCCAGTCATTACCTTAAACGGATCATCAACTATCAATCTCTTTGTAGGAGATGTCTACAATGAATTAGGAGCAATAGTTACTGACAATGTTGACGCTACAACTTCTGCAACAGTCGTTGGCAATGTAGACACAAGCACTCCAGGCAACTACCCTATTATCTATATTGCAACCGATGCAGCAGGTAATCATGCAACAAATGTCACCAGAACTGTCATTGTTTCTAATCCTCCAGTTATCACACCTGACACAACAGCACCAATTATTACCCTTAATGGTGGCTCAAATATCCAAGTATTAGTTGGTGGTGTGTACAACGAACTTGGCGCAACAGCATTTGATGCACACGATGGGACAACAACTGTAAATATCTCAGGCTCAGTGGACGTAAATGCAACAGGAACATACACAATACTTTACACTTCAACTGATACCGCACTTAATGTAGGAAGCACAACTCGTACAGTGACAGTTGTTGATGCAATTATCCCTGATACACAAGCACCAGTCATTACACTAAATGGTTCATCAACAATCAATCTCGTTGTTGGTGACATCTATACAGAACTCGGTGCGACCGCAGTTGATACACAAGACGGTACTTTCGCTGCAACAACTACAGGCACTGTTGATACAAACACTCCGGGTACATACACCATCACCTATGGTGCAACAGATGCGGCAGGAAATGCTGGAGTAGAAATAACAAGAAGTGTTATTGTTACGATTCCGCCGACACCAGATACACAAGTACCAGTCATCACATTAAATGGTTCATCAACAATCAATCTCTTTGTAGGAGACCTTTACAATGAATTAGGAGCCATCGTAACTGATAATATAGATGCAACAAGTTCTGCAACAATCGTTGGTAACGTGGACACAAGTGTTGCTGGATCATATCCAATCATCTACATCGCAACCGATTCGTCAGGCAATCATGCAACAAACGTAACTCGTACAGTTATCGTAACTGCTCCGATAGTTATCCCGCTATCACAAACATCAGCTGTTAATTCAACTATTAATGGAATCTACTTCGGAACCTCAACTCTAACTCTAGCCCAAGCTACTGCATTTGGTATTACTGGAACCACAACTATTTCTAATTCAACAATTGCATCAAGTAGTCTTAACAATGCAACCATCATAAACTCAGATCTCACCAGCTGTAACATCACTGATGCTCTCGTAAAAAATTACCAAGCTACAAACTGCTCTATTTCTAACACAACGGTAGACCCACCATCTGGTCTAAATGACATCACAGGCACAACAGCAACATCTTCCCAAATCTTCGTATCTGATGTCACGTATTCAAACGTAACAGGAAGTTATATTGCATCTTCTACTGTAACTGCTTCTACTCTTACTGACTCAACCTCAACTGATTCAATCATTGCTACTTCTACCATACTAGACAGTACTATTGCTTCAAGTACTATTATTACAAGCACAACAACTGACTCAGTAATTGATTCTTCAACAATTACTTCTTCAAATGTAACTGCATCAACAGGTTCTAACTCAACTGTAACTGATACTCAACTCACTAACTCTACAACAACTGCTTCAACTATTGCCTCATCCACAATAGTAGATAGTTCAGTCACCTCAAGCGCTGTAGCCACAAGTTCCGTTACTGCTTCTACGGTTACTGTAGCAGATATAAGTCAGTCAACTATTGCATCATCAACTGCAAATACTTCAACTATTAATAACTCAACTGTCACAAATACAACTGTTGCAACTTCAACAGTTACTGACTCAAATCTAGATTCAAGTTCAGTCACAAATGGAACTGTGACTGACTCAGACGCGTCAGCATCACAAATAACTAATTCAACTGTAGCAACCTCCACCCTTGATCAGGCAACAGTTACTAACTCTGTTACTGATACAAGTACTGTTATAGCAAGTACAATTACAGACTCAACTGTTACCAATAGCTCAGTAAGCACCTCAACTGAATCTGCAAGTACTGTCGTTAATTCAACAGTTACTGACTCTACTGTAGCTTCTTCAACTGTCACTAATGCAACTGTAGATACTTCAACAGTAACCAACACCCCAGTAACTGATAGTACCGTAACTAACAGCGTCACCACTGACTCTACAGTAACTGACAGCACTGTAACAAACGCGACAACAACTGACGCAACGGTAACCAATGGAATTGTTTCCAATTCTGAAGTATCAGGATCAACTATTGCAACTTCAACAGTAGATACATCAAATGTAAACAATACAACAATTGACACATCTACAGTTGTAGGAAGCACTGCTACCGATACAACCATTACAAATAGCACTGTAACTAATACGACTGCGAATAATACTGCCGTAACAGACTCAACAGTATCTGGAAGTGTTGTCGCATCTTCAACAATTACTTTGTCTATCGTTGCTACAAGTACTCTCACAGATACTTCTATTACAAATAGTACTTCAACTAATAGTACCATTTCTCAAGCAACTACAACTGATAGCACAATTACTGATTCGACACTTGCATCATCAACTGTTGCAACTTCTACGGTCGCTTCTTCAACAATTACAGCAGCAACTGTTACTGACAGTACGATTGCTCAAAGTCTCGTAGACAACAGTACTACAACTAATAGTGTTCTTACGAATGCTTCCACCACAAATAGTACCCTCACTGATAGCACAATTAGCGACACAACTATTACCACATCAACGGTTGCTTCTTCAACAATAGATTCTTCTGTCATTACAGATAGCACAACAACAGATAGCACCCTCACAAACACTACGACAACAAATGTAACTCTTTCTGGTAGTACTCTTATCGATACCATCCTTTCTGACAGTACTCTTACGAACTCAACCACAACTAATACAATAATTGCAAACTCTACAATTGAAAATGCTATCCTCACCAATGCAACAGTTCTTAACGATGTAATCACTAGTGGAACAGTGTTCACAAGCGGCACCACAACAACCGTCACTGCAACAACTAGTCTTGCTGACATCATCAATTACGCCCCGGTTGCATCATTTACATCAGTCACAAGTGGACTATCTGCAACATTTACTGATACAAGTTCTGATAGAAACGCAGGAACTTCCCTTACAGACACTTGGTCATACTTCTGGAACTTTGGTGACGGAACAGGAGCCACAACTACAAGTACAACTCTAGGTACTACACAAACCCACACCTACTCATTAACAGGCCTCTATAACGTCATTCTGACCCTTATTGACGGCGCATCTAACACATCATCAAAGAACTCTCTCGTACAAGTAACCGCACCGGCTCCTATTCCGTCAGGTGGAGGTGGAGGAGGTAGTTCAAGTGTTATATCAGTATCAGGTGGAGGATATTTCGTTAACACCATGAACCAACCTATTATGTCTCCATTTATCGCAAGTTCTTCTCCTCTTAGTTTTACATTCCTTTCTAGTGACAAGAAAGCCACTTCGACTTTTGCAACTTCGACAAAGTCTCAACTAAAAAACAAAGCAACCATCACCAAGAAAAAGGTGGTCGCAAAGAAACCAGTTACTGTTAAAAAAGTTACAGCAGTGAGTAAGGCAAAATCACATCCAACACTTTGGAACAAAGTAGTTTCATTTATTAAGAAATTCAGTTTTGGGAATTAAGTCTATCAACAATATAGACCCCTAACTGATTACGGTTATTCCTCCGTTTTCTCAGGCTCAACCATCGGTAAAATATCTAGCACTTCAGTACTAGGAAGTATATCCTTTTCTTCATCAAAATCAGCCGATGCTAGATCATCCGTTACAGCACCCAGCACTTCATCTCGCACTTCCGTATCACCAGTATTGTTATCTGTTGTATTCATATGTGTGTAATAGTATCAAATAAGTTAAGCAATGTGTACTAACCCTGATCACACCGTGCACGAGCTTTATGTTCGAGAGCTTCAAGCTCTTTCTTCATGTCTACAATAGCAACAAGTACCTTCTCAATGTCTGCTTTTTCCACTTCTTCATCTGCTAACGTTTTCTCAATAATTTTTTTATCATGCTTAACCCCAGACATGATAATAGAGTCACCGATAAATACAGAAACGAAGAGCCCAGTAGAAAGTAAAATTACGACCGAGAGTACGATACACCCAAGTGGTGAGAATATGTGCCCAAGAAGTGGTGAGCTGTGCTCCAAGATATCCGCTGTATGCCACACCCCTCTCCAAAAAAGCACTACTCCACTACCTCCAATAAAGGTATAGATAAATGGGTGACGAGATAGCCTTGCCCGAATATGATCTTCCATCTTATCAAAAAGATAATCTATGCTGTGAAATAGTTTCATACTTGTGAGTATAAACCACAGTCGCAACTAATTAAAAGGTACAAATACACCTAAAATACCCCCTTTTCTCCTAAACAAAAATATGGTAGTATTATACTCACGTTTGAAGAAAATCACGCTTACAAAAGCAGGAAATACTATCAAATGAATTTTACTGATGCGGGCCCTTAGCTCATATGGTAGAGCGCCGGTTTTGCACTCCGGAGGTGAGGAGTTCGATTCTCCTAGGGTCCACAAAATCAAAACAACCAGACTTCTTGTCTGGTTGTTTTGATTTCAGTGGGCATATACAGCACATGACATGCTTCATGTGCGATGAGTAAAATAGACCGAGATACCATTTGCCCTCTCCTTTAAAAAGCGCTAGGATACTACATAGAATGTTCATAACAACCTGGAGTAGAAATGACTCAACTACGTCTAGCGCCTACCCAAACACTACTTTGGGCAAATCTGGTACAGGATGCGTCACAAAAAGCATCAGTGGCTCTCAGTGAGATTCAAGAAAGTTATATTGTCTTCATGCTGATGAGATTCATTACAAAGTGCGACTTGTTCGACAAGACACTCGCACTCGCATACCTTGAAAGCACCCTCGAAACATACCGTATGCGAGAGGTAATGCTCTCAGAAACAGCAGATACCGCACTCTTACTTGCTGGTCTTTTCCCTGAACGAGCTAAAAAACTCAATGTCATGTCTTCGTACTTTGTGGACATGAGTCGATTATGCTTCCTTGACCTTGCCGCACTATGTAAGCGTTTGAAACACGAAGGTGAAGCTCAGATGTATGAAGAAGTAGGAAGCAAAGTTGAACTACTTGCATATGTACTCTCACACACTCGCCAGATAGGCTTGCCACGACTTGCATTTGCTAACCGCTACAGCAAAGGCAGGCTACACTGAATGTATGAGTTACCGCAAAAAACAAACCCACCTCTTGGTGGGTTTTTTAATCTCCTATTCTTCCTCGCATTGTATCACCCAGTAGTCACCGTCATGCTTTTTTATACTCACTTCTCCACGAAGTTCCATGAAGTATAAGATATGAGCTAAGTCATTAATTGAATACTTAGTCAGTCTCGATAACAACTCTTGAGCAGAAACACCCCGGTCACAGGAATGAGATGACATCGACTCAATAACATCCTGCTTAAGCCCTGCTCTATCTGACTCAGCAAAATCATGACGTTCATCAGTGATAAACACCTCACGAAGCAAAAGAAAATCTTGGAACAGCCGCCAACGATCAAAATACTCTTCGTAGACGGTATCTGCGGAAACATACGGAATAAGAAGAAGGAGTGAAATTGATATAAGCTTACACACTTCATGTACACCTTCTGGGTCACTTAATTCTCCTTGCCTACTGAGTACGCGTTCAGTCCATGATGACAAAAAAGTATCTAGTCTTTTAAAATCATCAGTAGATGGACTACTATTATTGATTACCAGGCGGGCAAGTTCTGCATACACCTGATCTGGGAAAAAATCAATTATCTTATGATTCGTTCCTAAAAATACTTTTATGGGACGCACTATCATGTCTGCCTCCAATCTACTTTAAACAATAACGGAACTAACTGCCCTCATACTACGAGAGTCTAAGACTCTTGTCAAAAGCTATAACAAATCGACTTTAACAACACGCTCCATAGAGGGAGTATATTACTTTACTTTGTGTAATCCCCTTTCTTTACTATACTGGGTATATTATGCTCACTGTAAAAAATCTAACCAAAACATTTGGAAGCAAAAAAGCTGTTCACGATGTTAGTTTCACTATTAATGAAGGAGAAGTTTTTTCACTTATTGGACCAAACAGTTCAGGAAAAACTACTATAGTAAAAACTATTGTTGGATTACTCTCACCAACTCATGGCACGGTAACCGTGAGCGACTACAATGTAGTAAAAAATCCAGAAAAAGCAAAAGCTCTCATAGGATACATTCCTGATGAACCTTCTATCTGGCCACGAATGACTGGTGAGGAATTTTTATATTTTACCCAAGCACTATTTGGAATAAACGAAACCTCCAGAAAAGAAAAACTCCCAGAACTACTCGACACTCTTAAGCTCTCAGGTCTTGAGAAGCAGTACTTCGAAGAATACTCTCGCGGAAATAAACAAAAGTTCAGTATTACTTCTGCCTTCTCTCATCATCCGAAACTTCTTGTTATTGATGAACCAATTGTTGGACTCGACCCAACAGGTGCCGAAATAGCTAAAAAAATGTTTACTGATTTTGCAAAAAATGGTGGCTCAGTTCTTCTTGTTACCCACACACTCCCTGTAGCTCAAGAGATCTCAGATAGAATCGGGTTCCTTAAAAATGGCGAATTAGTTGCGGTAGGCACCATAGATGAACTCCGAGAAAAAGCAGGGCTTTCTCACACTGCTGACCTTAACGAAATCTACAAAAAACTAGCGTAATTTGTTTTATTTATGATACGACTTTTTTTACGATTCCAGATTCAAAAAATAGCTAGTTATTTTAGAACCGGAAAACTTGCAAAGCTTATTACGGTAGGATTATTCTTGGCTGTGTTTGCTTTTGTTGGTGTTGGGTTATATTTTTTCTTTCTTTCTGGATTCAGGTATGTGAACTTTAGTGTTGAACAGGAGATTCAGTTACCTCTTACTTTGTTTATCTACGAACTTTTTTTGCTCGTCATGGCGGGAGTAATCATATTCGGAGCAGTAGTATCAGGAATATTTAGTCTGTTTAGAGGTCAATATGATAATTGGATTCTAAGCTCCCCCAACTACAAACTACTCCCGAGAATTGTTCTTGTGAAGAGTCTCCTTACGTCTTCGTGGCCACTGTTTGTTATGTTTTTGCCTGCGGTGCTCGCGTTTAATAAAATCTATCACCTGGGAGCAGTAACACTCTTTTTGATTCTCCTTTCAGTAGTATTTTTGCTTGTACTATTAAATGCACTAAGCCTCTTAACAATTCTACTCATTGCATCGCTCTATCATAAGGTTACTCGAATCACACAATCAATACGATTTACATTTGGAGGATTAGTTACACTACTATTTTTAGTAACTTCACTTATCATTGCTAAGGTCTGGAATGCTGTATCTGATATCGACTTAGTTAAAATCTTTAAAGCAGATGATGCTGATGCTACTGTTACCATTCACAATATCAGCAGTCATTTTGTTGCTTCTCCTACTCATCCTCTTGCTCTTGAGATTATATACTTTCAAGAAAAAATGCTAAAAGATGCACTCCTAAATGGCGTATTACTTTTTGTATTTGCGTTAGTTGCCGTTTTAGTTTGGTGGAAGGTTTCAAAGCGATATTACCCACTCTGGCAGGCGTTCCAGGAAGGTGCAACACGATTAGTTGATAAAAAAAATGATATAGAACATAGCACTAAAGCATACCTCTTTACCGGAAGTCCACTTATAGCACTTTTTAAAAAGGAAGCACTTGTAACAAGTAGGAATCTCCGCGGTGTTATGTGGTTTATGTTTTTGTTTGGACTATGGCTTGCACAAGTTGGGACTAATATCATTCTCAGTCACAACATCACTAGATATCAGACTGATGTGAGTGAACGACTAGCAGTTTTCCAAGCACTGCAATTCATCATCGCAACATACTTCATCTGTTCATTTGCTCTACGGTTCGTCTTTCCATCTTTTAGTGTTGAGAAAAAGACCGCATGGATACTAGGAAGTGCACCTCTTAGCTTTAATAAGTTATTTTTTAGTAAATATCTTTTTTATACAACGTTTTTTGTAGTACTAGGTAGCTTTATGAGTTATGTTAATGTCACAATTTTGAATCTTGATTTTACTCATTCATTCTATTCAATGTCATTGTTTATCACTACGGTTGTTTTCATAGTTACTCTAGCTCTTACACTAGGTGCCGTGTTCCCCAGTAAAGAAACAGATGACCCCGAAGCGATCAGCACAAGTATGTCGGGATTATTTTTTACCGCGCTTACTCTTATTTATGGAGGGCTTAGCGCAGGAGTACTGTACCTCACTCTCATTAAAAAAGAAGCAGCATTTACCCTTCTTTTTATTCCATTTACCATTATCGTTGTTGCGTGCATGCTTCTTATCACCCCTAAACTTACAGCTAAGAATAGAGAGTAGAGAATGTCGTTGGTAGACACATAATCCACTCCCATTTTGGTATTTTTTGGTATACTTATGGGATGAAATTAGTCTATATTTTTATCGGGATTATTGTGCTTGGGCTTGCTGGTGGAAGTTTTTATTACACTAATATTAGGAAAGATGACAATACGTTTACGGTAGCATCAAGTACTCCCCCGGTCACTTCAGTTATATATCTCTACAAGGAGTTTGGTGATATTTCATACAAGAGTAAAGCAGATACGACATACACTGATCTTAAAGAAGCTAAAGTGGCTATCAGTAATTACACTTCAGTGAAGACTGGTAACGGCAGAGGTTATGTCATCTTCCCAGATAATTCTTCAATCACACTTTCTACGAGTACCGAAATAGAAATATCGTACGAACCTACCAAGGTCTCTATCATGCAATTACTCGGTACGACCTACCATCGAGTAACAGCGCTTGCAACAGGTAATAAATATGAGATACGTACCCCTAACACCTTAGCTGCAATCCGTGGAACAAAGCTTGCGGTTAGTTATAACCCAAAAAGTAAAAAGACGTTCGTTGCAGTAACAGAACACAGTGTCGAAGTTACTCCTACCAAAAACGATGGCACAGCAAGTAACGCGCCTGTTATGGTTCAAGAAGGGAGTCTTGCTGATATCCAATCTCCAACTACAACACCAAAAAATAGCTCTACCACTCCACAAAGTAGTGGCAAAATGACAATCAAGACTAATGATGACGCAAAAGAACTTAAGCCATTCCTGGAAGAGAACCGTATTATTGATAAGCAGTACGATAAGACCTCTCCAGAAAATAAACGTGAACTCTTAGAAAAAATTATTAACTCTCTCCAAAAAGAAGATAGTTCGAAGAGTGATCAGACTGACTCAACCAACAACCCACCAAAAACTGAATCACGCTCAGAAGTGCTTAATCGTGTTGTACAACAACTTTCACCCACAACTCAACCTGCCAAGACCCCTACAGTAACCAAAGAACAAGAGCAGACTCCGGTTGCCCCTAAGACCACCGTCATCACTCCAGTAAAAACTGAATCTACTACGGTTACTCAAGATACCAAGACATTAAAAGAACTACCAACAAATGTTGAAGAATTCACCCCAGAACAAGAGGCATTCATTGACACATTCTATGCTACATATGAAAAATACTTCTTTGTAGATGAACCAGGAGCATACTGTAGAAAGGTGGGTACAATAACTTCAAAGGACATGGTTACCTATCTTACTACCATATCAAACAACGCAGGCTACATTCTTCCTAAGCAGTCAGAACTTACTTCCTTTGCTAATGACCTTGTGTCATCATGTAAAGATGGAACCATGACTGACAAAGCCGCTTCATTTAAGACCAAGTTCGATATCACCTACCCTTATTAAAATTCTATGAATAGGAGAGAAAAAGGAATATTTGGTTTTGGATTAGTGATCACACTTGTTCTCTCGCTTTTTGTATCTACAACAACTCTTGGGGTTCGGACTGATGATGTTGTACACGACCAGATATATGACACACATATTCGTAATGAGGTACGTGTGGTTGGTATTGATGACGCCTCTCTAAAGGCACTCGGTGCTTGGCCTTGGAAGCGCGATATCTTCGCCGATCTTCTTACGACATTATATGCAAAAGGAGCGCGCGTTGTTATCTTTGATGTGCTTTTTCTTGAGGATCGCCAAGGGGATGCTGAAATGTTACACGCACTTTCTCAGGCTAAAACAAGTACTGTCTTCGCTTCGAAACTAGACCAAAATCTAAAGAGTATTGTATCAGTCTATAAAGACTCATCATATGCAAGTCATGGTATAGCACATGTCTATCCAGATAATGATGGTAAGGTCCGCACCATCCCCCTTTTTCAAAAGGACAGTCAAGGAATATGTTACCCAAGTTTAGCTAATCAAGCATTTATTATATTCACTAAAGCAGAGGGTACTGGTTGCGATACAATCCCTAAGCATTTTCTTTTCCAAGAAACTGCACCAAAAACACTTTCTCTTATTGACGTACTCCGTGGAGATGTAGCAGAAGAGGATATTAAAGATAAAGTTATATTTATTGGGAGTAATTCACTTGATATTGAAGACCATTTCGTAGGTCAAACAGGAGAAAAGATTCCTGGGGTATATGTTCATGCAAGTGTTTTCACAACTCTTCTTAATAATTCCTTCTTGCAAGAGCTAAATATATTTCTTTATATCATACTACTAAGTGTCCTCATTGCAGGACTACTATACGTAGTATTTAAGTTAAAAAATATTTTCCTTCAAGGAATATGTCTGCTCGGTGGAGCACTTCTTATTATACTCATTACTCTTATTGGATTTTCACTTCACAATAGTATATCGATATCCACCCTTATCTTCCCTTACATATTCATAAGTGTATACACAATAGTGTTCAGATATACACTAACTGAAAGAAAGAACACCTACATTAAGGAGTTATTCGGGCAATTCGTTCACCCAAAAGTGCTCGCAAATATTTTAAAACACAATAACTTGAAACTCGGTGGTGAGAAAAAATATATTACTATTCTGTTTTCTGATATTCGAGGATTCACAACCATGACTGAACAAATGCCCGCAGAAGAACTTGTAGAAACTCTTAACACTTATTTTGAGGCAATGAGTCCACACATTATGGACCGTGAAGGGGTTATTGATAAATATATTGGGGACGCCATAATGGCATTTTGGAATGCACCTGTTACCGTGTTACATCATGAAGAAAAAGCAGTTAAGGCTGCTCTTGCAATGGTAGATGCTCTAAAAGTTCTCCAGGACAGCACCCCACTTCAGATTGGAATAGGATTACACGCAGGTGAAGCAGTTGTAGGGAATATCGGGAGCAGTAAGCGTATCAATTATACGATCATTGGAGATGCGGTTAATGCATGTTCTCGTCTCGAAGGATTAACTAAAAAATATGGCGTACAGATTATCGTGAGTGAACAAATTAAAAATGCAGTTATGGTTCCTGAGATACTCTGGAGAAGTGTTGATGTTGTTCGAGTTAAAGGTAAGAGCGAAGTCATGAAGCTATATGAACCACTCAAAAACACCCCTGAAAACAGACAAAAAAGAGAAAATTCGGACAAGGCTTTCGTGCTCTATCAAAATAGCGACTTTGAGGGGGCTCACAACCTTTACAAAATAGAAAATGATATGTACAGCAAAAAAATGTGTGAAAGATGTAAACAATTAGTGGCAAAATCTCCCGCACACTGGACCGGGGTCTGGGATTGGGACGAAAAGTAATTAGTTTAAGCTAAAAATATAAGTTATTCCTTTTATCTACAGGCATTTTGGCGCTATACTTGTAGTTGTAATGTCCGCTAAAAAAGTTCTCATGTTTGGATGGGAATACCCTCCACACCATAGCGGTGGATTAGGCGTTGCTTGCAAAGGCATGGCTCATGCACTCATTGATAATGATGTACATGTGTGTTTTATGCTTCCGAAGACTCTCTCACTTAACGAAGTTAAGGTTCCTATCAGCTTCGCTGATAAACATGTCTATCAAAAAACTACGACAACTACTCACCTAGAAGTTCTTGCAAGAGAATTACAGAATCCGTACATCAGCTCTATAGAATATGAAAAGCGACTTAAGCTTTTCATACAAGCAGGAGGAAAAATGATACCCCGCACCCTATTTGAACAAGTAGACTACTATGGATCACTTGTAAAGACACTTTCAAAAAGTGAACTAAGCCAGTACGACGTTATACATGCACATGACTGGCTATGCTTCAAAGCAGGAATTGCCGCGAAAGAAATGACGAACAAGCCATTTGTTGTACATATCCATGCAACAGAATTCGATAGATGTGGCGGAAATACTGTTAATCAACAAGTATACGAAAGAGAGCGCGAAGGAATGCATAAAGCTGACCACATCATTGCAGTAAGTGAACTCACTAAGCGAACCGTCGTTACTCATTACGGGATAGATGCTAACAAAGTAACCGTTATCCACAACGGGAACACCCCCTCTACCACTCACACAAGTGAACGATTTGCATCACTCATGAGACTAAAGCATGATGGTAAGAAAGTTATTTTATTCGCAGGAAGAATTACCATCCAAAAAGGAGTAGACTACTTTGTCCACGCAGCAAGAAAGGTTCTCGAGTACGAAAAGGGTGTATACTTTATAGTAGCAGGGTCAGGAGATATGGAACAACAAATTATCACTCTCACTGCGAACCTCGGAATTAGTCAGCACTTTTTATTTACCGGTTACTACACCGTCGAAGAACAATCAAGCTTATTCACACTCGCTGACCTTGTTGTTATGCCAAGTGTGTCAGAACCTTTTGGTATCATACCGCTTGAGTCTATGAGTAATGGTACACCGGTGATTGTTTCTAAACAGTCTGGTGTTGCAGAAGTCATTACTCATGCACTTAAGGTCGATTTTTGGGACACTGATGAGATGGCAAATAAGATACTTGCCGTTATTCATCACCCAGTTCTCCGAGAAACATTACAAAAAGAAGGCTTGCAACAAGTGAAAGGGATAACGTGGGATAAAGCAGCCAAAAAAATGAAAGAACTTTATCAAACAATAGCCTAACTACTATGCCATCAATTGCACTTTATCTAAAAACTCACCAACCATTTCGTATCAAGCATTACCGTGCCTTTGATGTTGGATATGATCATGAATATTTTAATGACAACGGTGAAGCTAATACAAACAATGTAAAGATTCTTAAAAAAATCTGCGAGAAGTCATATAAGCCAACAAATAAAATTCTCCTCGAACTTCTCAAGAAGCATCCAGAGTTTACCTTTAGTATCTCACTCTCTGGTGTACTTCTTGAACAACTTGAGAAGCACGCTCCGGCAACTCTTGAGACCTTCAAAAAACTCGTAGACACCGGGAGGGTTGAAGTTCTCGGTGAGACATACTACCACTCACTTGCATTCTATTACTCCCTGTCAGAATTCGAGGAACAAGTGAAGATGCAGAATAAAACGCTTAAGCGCCTTTTTGGAGTAACACCAAAAGTATTTTCTAACACTGAACTCGCCTACAGAAACGACCTTGCACAGTGGGCAGAAAATGCTGGATATAAAGGAATTATCGCAGAAGGATGGGACCCAATTCTTGGCTGGAGATCAGCTAACTTCGTTTATCAGCCACCTCATACCAAAAAAATTAAACTCCTCCTTAAGAACTACCGAATGTCAGATGACATCGCATTTCGCTTTAGTAACAAAGAGTGGAGTGAATGGCCACTCACTGCTGATAAGTTCGCGCACTGGGTAAATGCAGTAAACGGTAACGGTGAGACAGTTAACTTGTTCATGGATTACGAAACATTCGGTGAGCATCAGTGGGAGAGCACTGGTATCTTCGATTTCTTAAAACATATGCCGAAGGAAATTTTGAAAAACAAAGATAATGGATTTAAAACACTCTCAGAAACATGTAAAGCGTATGATGCGAAGGATGTAGTTGATATGCCCCACATTGTTACGTGGGCTGATACAGAGAGAGACCTTACAGCATGGACAGGCAATAGCATGCAGCAATCTTCGCTTACTGAGCTCTATCGCATTGAGAAACAAGTTCTTGCAACAAAAGATAAGGTTCTTATAGATGACTGGCGTAAATTACAGACATCTGACCACGTCTATTATATGTGTACGAAATGGTCTAATGATGGTGATGTACACAAATACTTTTCTCCGTACGAGTCCCCGTATGAGGCGTTCATTGCTTTTACTAACGCTCTTACTGACCTTAAATTACGTGCAAAAATAACGTAAGAGACTATGGCAAAATCAATCATCTTAGCAAATGGAAATATTTTTGTAGGATTAAACACAAATGGTTATGTGAGTGATTTTTTCTTTCCATATGTAGGGGTAGAAAATCATGTCCGCGGAGAGAATCACCGAATCGGTGTATGGTACCAGCATAGAATTTCTTGGCTTGATGATGGGAGTTGGGATATAGAAATAGACCTCCAAAAAGACACCTTTGTTGGTGTCATGAAGTGCACCAACAGATACACTGGTCTTAAGCTCACTATCACAAATATTGTATATAATGAAAAAAATATTTTCCTACGTGAAATAGAAGTCACAAGTGCAAGTGATCATACAGAAGAAGTTAAACTTTTTTTCCACCAGGTGTTTTCAATTTATGAGACACTTCAAGGTGACACTGCATACTATGACCCTGTTAAAAATGCTCTTATCCATTATGAAGGACGACGCATGTTCTTAGTCTATGGTGAGGCAAGTGATATACCATTTAGTGACTACAGTGTTGGACTCTATGGTATTGAAGGTCGTGAGGGTACATTTAAGGATGCAGAAGACGGCATGCTTTCGAAGAACCCTATCGAACATGGCCACGTTGACTCAACATTATCTATTTCTCTTTCACTTCATAAGCATGAGACTAAGAAAGCATACTACTGGGTAACAGTTGGTGAGACAAAAAAAGAAGTCTATGAGCTTCATGACTACATAAAATATCGCAGACCTGAAGAGTTGATCGAAAGCACTACCAAGTTCTGGAAGGCATGGCTTACTCGCCAAGAATATCCAACATGCTCAAATACTGAACCGAGATTCATGGAGTTATTTAAAAAGTCACTCTTTTATATTCGTGGAAATATAGATAACAAAGGTGCAATTATTGCCTCCGGTGACTCGGACATGCTCCAACATGGTCGTGATACCTATAGTTACATGTGGCCACGCGATGGCGCGATGACTGTAATGGCACTTCTTGAAGTTGGTGAGTACAATATCTCTAAACATTTCTTTAAATTCTGTAATGATGTAGTTGAGCCAGATGGATACCTTATGCATAAGTATAGAGCAGACAGGTCCCTAGGTAGCTCATGGCATCCATTTGTACGTGATGGTGAGGCGGTGTTACCAATACAAGAAGACGAAACAGCTCTTGTTCTTGTTGCGCTCTATGAGTACTACCAAAAAACAAAAGACATCGAGTTCATCGAGATGCACTACAACGATGTCATTAAACATATGGCGACATTCCTTACTGACTTTACAGATCCAAAAACAGGCCTTCCGCTTCCAAGTTACGACCTTTGGGAAGAGAAACATGGGGTGTCCACATTTACTTCAGCTGTAACGTACGCAGGCCTTATCGCTGGAGCAAAATTCGCTAAGCTTTTTGAAAAGGAAAATGATGAGAAGTTATTTACTGACACTGCAGAAAAAATGAAAGCAGCAATCCTCAAGCATCTTTATGATAAAGACCTTAAAATGTTCGTAAAACATCTTAATACAAAAAATGGTGAAGTGCACTATGATAGAACGATAGACATGTCGAGCATCTATGCGATATACGCTTACGGAATTTTAGATATTGATGATCCAATCGTTATTGAATCAATCGCAACCATTGAAGAAAAATTAAGGATACATACTGGCATTGATGGAATACCTCGCTATGTAGGCGATAGATATTATTTCCAAGTCGAAGGTGTGCCGAATCCTTGGTACATTACTACTCTCTGGCTTGCACAGTACTACGCACTGTCTGCAAAGTCCTCTGAGGACTTAGAAAAAGTAAGACATTGGCTTAACTGGGTCGTGGTGCACTCCCCGCTATCTGGTGTACTCTCAGAACAACTTCATCCATTCTCAGGCGAACAACTATCAGCAAATCCGCTCACTTGGAGTCATGCAGAATATGTACGGACAGTTCTTCTGTACCATAAAGCACTAGAACGACTCGGTATATGCGATGTAGCAACTCATTAAATTAACTACCATGGAATCATTAACATCCCCAATCTCACACTTTAAAGAACAGTTCGCTTTTGTACCAGAAATACGAAATGCTGAGGCATTTGCACAATACACCAATGTCGTTGTATGTGGTATGGGTGGTTCTGCAATCAGCGTGAACCTTCTTAAGTTATTTTTTCCTGAACTTCCACTGACTCTTCATAACTCATACGGTCTCCCAGTACAGTATAATAAAGATACTACTCTCTTTATTATTAACTCATACTCAGGTAACACAGAAGAAAGCCTCGATGCATATGAACGAACTAAAAAAGAAGGGCTCCATACTATCTGTATCAGTCTAGGAGGAGAACTGATTCGTCATGCTGAAATAGATACAAAGGCACATATCAAGCTCCCTGAATCATCTCTTGAGCCGCGCTTTTCTATTGGACATCAGATGATTAGTATCCTCACCTGCATGAATGAGCAGAAGAAAGTAGCCATCCTCAAAGAAAAAGTTGAACACATTGATTTTACAAAAACTGAAGCCCAAGGTGAAGCTCTTGCCACTCTCTATAAAGATAAATACCCTGTACTCTATGCTTCAGCAAACCTTTATCCTGTTGCATATCTTATTAAAGCAGCAATTAACGAAGGTGCTAAAGTTCCCTCTTTTGTTAACATCATCCCTGAAGCTAATCACAACGAGCTGCAGAGTTTCGTAACCGATGATACACGTTCATCAGCACAAGATTTTGCATTCTTGTTCTGCACCTCTACCTACGACCATGTCCGAATCCTTAAACGCTTTTCTATAATGAGTGAACTCTATAAAGCAAAAGGATTCACTCTTTCGACACTTGAAACTGATCATACAGATATTTTCCAAGTACTTGAATGTATTGTTATAGGTTATTATATGGCAACCTATATGGCAATCAATAAAAATGTTGACCCATATAAGACACCATTTATTGCAACATTTAAGAAGAAGTTATCTGAATAACACTATGTATATACTTATTGATGTTGGAGGTACAAAAACAAGAATAACGCTCACCGAACACCGTGAGGCATTCTTAGCACCTGTTGTTATTTCTACCCCGCAAGATTTTAATGAATGGGTGACTGCAGTAAAAGAAGCTGCTATCCCACTTCATAATGGTCGTAAAATTTCAGGCACCGTTATAGGCATCCCAGGGACATTCACTAGCGATGGGGTTATTATCAAAACTCCAAATCTTCCAGAGTGGAAAGATGCTCCACTACGCGAAAAACTAGAGGAATTGTTCTCCTCCCCAGCAGTAATTGAAAATGACGCATCGCTTGTTGGTCTCGGGGAAGCTATGTATGGCGCAGGGAAAGGACATGCAATTGTTGCATACGTTACAATTAGTACCGGGGTGGGCGGGACACGCATTGTGGATGGCAAAATTGACCGTAGTACATATGGATTCGAGATAGGCCACACTATTATCGATCATAATCAAAGTGTAGAAAACCTTATTGGAGGAGGTGCTCTTGAGAAACGATTTGGGAAGCCATCAAAAGAAGTTCATGATGTTGCAGTCTGGGAAAAGGTAAATCATTATGCTGGTGTATTCGGTGCCAATACTGCCATGTATTGGTCCCCATCTGTTATTGTATATGGTGGTCCTGTAATGAATGACTTGCATATCGAAGTCATAGAAAAAGAAGCAAAAGTATTTTTGCATATGTATAAAGAAACTCCACTTTTTGTTCGCGGAACTCTTAAAGACTTCGGTGGACTCTACGGCGCACTCGCCCGGTCAAAAGATTTATAGAATAAGAAGCGAAAGAAAATATTCTACTGCTTGTCGACATGACTCCAAGCGTACTCCTTATTGCCGTGGACTTTTTTACCTGGGTTAAGAATATTCTGAGGATCAAAAATTGCTTTAGTCTTTTCAAAAAGCATAATGATTTCTGGTGGATACATCATTGGAAGATAAGCAGTTCGAAGCAATCCGTCATTATGCTCTCCTGACATTGACCCCTTATACTGAAATACAAGCGCATACACCTCATCCATAAGTTGATGAAGCACCTCCACAATCCCCTCTTTATGAATATCAATAAGTGGAATAATATGAAAGTTAGCATCCCCCATGTGACCTGCTACGGTATAGATTAGATCCTTATACTTCTCCTGTTTAAAAATAACATCGAGCTTCGGTAAGAATTCTGGAAGATCTGTCGGATGAACAACTATATCATCAATGGTTGGTGCGGTACGCATACCTTGGAGTCTTTTGCGGAGAAGGTTGAAACTTTCACGACGGAATGTCCAGTATTTCTTCGCCTGCCACTCTTTTGTAGTCTTTTTAATTGGTAGACCAAATGACTTCATATCTTCATACGCAGCGTTTACTTGAGCATCAACTTCAGTCTCAGTGTCAGCTGCGAATTCTGCCATAAGAATAATCTTTGGCACACCACCAGTGAGCACCATCCAGAATTCTGGTAAAAATTGAATACCAAGTGTGAACATGTTACCACCCATTCGGAGCGCAATATCTTTAAAGAACTTGAGTGCAATCTTAAACGTATGATCATCATATGATTCGATAGTCTCAGGCTTATGATTAAGTAATTTCACAATAATCTCACCAAGGTGTACCGTTGAAGGTACGAACATAATAAGCATTCGTGAGTGGAGCTTTGGTTTTACTCCTGTAAAAGTAGCCGAAGTTACACACGCTAGCGTTCCCTGACTACCAACAACAAGCTTCGATAGGTCGAAAACTTCGTTTTGTTTATCATAGACATTCCACAGATAGTATCCAGAAGAATTCTTCGAAACTGTAGGCTTAGACCGCATAATGAGGTCATAGTTAGCATTAATGAGCTCAAACATTTCTTTATGAATTCGCCCACCTTCAGAATTTTCTTTTAGCTTTAATTCAAGATCTACTCCAGAAAATCCATGAAGCATGTCACGGGCCCCATTTGCATACACAACATCAAGTGACTGCACATAGTTCTCTGTCTTCCCGTAAGTAAGCGTCTTTTCTCCTCCTGAATTATTAGAAACAATACCTCCAATAGCTGCAATCTCACGAGATGCAGGATAACTTGGCATTATCCATCCTTCAGCTAAAGTGCGTTTTTCAAAATCACGATAAAATACTCCAGGCTCAGCAGAACCTGTTACTCCGTTCACATCAGTAATATGATTCATGTATTTTGTTGTATCCAAAACAATAGAATATGAAAGTGATCCACCTGTCATACAGGTTCCTGCAGAACGGACAGATAGCGCCATATCGAACCCTGCTTGCTTTTTCTCACTTACATATTCACACACCTTACTTACATCGATAGAATTTTTAGGATATACAACAATTTCTGGCTTAACATAAAAAAGACTCGTATCTCGTGCTACTCGCTCTCGATCTTCATCATTAAGTGTTACGTCGCCCTTTATTTTTGCTTGTAATTCTTTGGCAACTAGTGTGTAATCAGGTGTATTCATATAGGGAAAGTATAGCACGGAGAAGATGGCAGACACCAGACAAACAGACTGTCGGACGATACAAAAAGAGACATTTATGGTGTCTCTTTTTGTATTGTATTATCTGATAGTCTGAATGTCTGGCAGTCGGTTGTCTTTACTACTCCGTTGCATCTTCAAGCTTCTGTTCAATTTCTTTTTCAGTTATCTGAAGTCGCTTCTTGAATTTCTTAAGAATTGCTGTTTCTTCTTTTGTGAGCTCACGTTTTCGTTCAGCTTTTACAAGTACATCATGGAATTCTTCGGTGTCGCTACGGAGTGCTTTCACATTAACATGAAGAGTATTTTCAACTTCTGCGAGATTACGTCTGACTCGTCGTCTGAATCGTGCGAATTGCACAAGTGCATACCACAGTGTGCCGCACACCATAAGTGTGGCAATGATAATAATAAGTATTACAGAGAGCCAGTTCATCACAAAAATCCCAAATCGCACAAGTACCATTCGTTCAACTATAATGACTCTATTTTCTGTAAATTCACTCACGGAACCTCTTCCATCAAATACTCGTGCACGCATCTCATAAACACCTGAATCTAATTTTTTATCCCACAATAATGTGAAAACACCGGTTTCATTAGTTGGGACTTTTGTTGAAGAAACAATACCATCAGAATCGGTTAGTGTAACTTCAACGGTCGACTGAGGGTACGTTGCACCTACTACTTTAAATTTATTATCGAAATCTACTTTTTTTGTATATTCAGTAATAATTGGTGGGTTGATAGTCTGAATTGTGTAGTCTAGCGACACTGTGCTGATATTGCCAGCGTTATCAATAGCATTTACTACAACGGTATGGTTACCTGAGTTCTGCTTAGGAAGTCTATACAAGTTAGTTGAGTCTATTGGGTACTCAATCGGTTGACCGTTATCAATACTAAGAGAAATAACTCGCATTCCTGAAAGAGCATCTTCTGCCTGCACTAGTATTGAAGGAGTTTGGTTAGTTGTTACACTCCCATCAGGAAATGAAGCCTTAAGCGTTTCTGGTGCTTGTGAGTCTACTTGGAATTTAAAACGACTGATAGCCCCCCACCCGCTTGCATTCTTAAACTGCACGGCCATATACATCACTCCGTCAGCATCAACCGTAAATGAACGATTCGTTACTGGAGGATCGTACACTTTATTTGGAGTTGAGGTTTCCTTTTCAGAATACACTGTTCTAACAGCGGTTACTCCATCTGGAATTTTCCATTCAAACGATGCATCGCGTCTTCCATACCAAAGGTTACTATCTGGGTGAGTTGGGGAAGTTATTACAGGTACTACAGTTTCTTTAACAGCTAGTGCCGTAGACTTATCATCGGTTATATAAATAAGTGCAGATCCGGTTGTCTTAAGAACATCTGTTGCATTTCCGTCATTGGCAAGAACCTGGCCCGACTTTATCACCAAGCTTACATTCCCTTCTTGTAACGCCTTAAATGTCACTGAGAGGACTTTACCTGTTGCTTTATTAAATCCAGGATTAAGAGCGACACCTTCAAGATCAAGTGTCCCTTTTTCATTTGAATATGTAGGCTCCTCTGCCCAGAGCGAAATAAATGAGCCAGCCTTAGATACAGAAACAACAGAGAGTGCGTCTGCTGGGTATGTTAAATGAATTGCTGCTGCATTAATTGCGTCTATATTGTTATTAACAACTAGATCAACAGTAAAGGTTTTGCCAACTTTGGTTGTAACAGAAGAAGGAGACACCCCTAAATTCGCTGCAAAAGTTACATCACTGCTTAGTAGAAAAAAACAAAAAAATGCTGCAGCAAATCCAAATCTTTTCAAAAGATTAGTTGCTCGTTTTTTCTTGTTGAGAGTTAGGAATGAAAAAATATTTAGCATAAACGTACAACACAAGGAGTGCCAAAGCCACACTTATCAGTATACGTGAACTAAGCGGTAAATTACGTGAGTTTTCAACAGGTTCAATAGTTCTAAGTGTGTATGTGTTATTCGAATAAAGAACTTTAACATGAACATATTTTGTTCTATTTTGGTACGTAAGGATATACGGAACTTTTTGAACATGCCACTGGTATTCACCAACCAGAGATGCATGATACTCATCTGTTTCAGCTACATAGATTTTTTCTATGGAGCTTTTTTGTTCACGTTCATTTACTATTAGATACCATGCGTTATTATTAACAAGAGAATCTCGTGTAATAAGTGCAGTAAGAGTTGGGCTTTCAATCTCTAAAGCATCTTTTTTAGCTGATACAGCAAGTTCTAATAGTTCAGGGTTTTCAATGGTAACTGAAATACTTTGAGTTGGAAGATGTGTTGCTTCACTGTTAAAGGCATTTAGTAAAACATCATCAACCATAAAAGTACCTACACCTTTATTTTTAGGAATAAGAGTTACTGAAAAGACTATTCCAGGTCTCACTCCTTTATAATAAGGACTACGTACTCCGTCATACCCACCGGGGAATATTCCTTCAAAAGCAATATGGGTTCTACCGTCTAGATAATTTTCATCCGCAACTGCTGGCTGCTTGACCCACAATGAAACCACACTGCTTTCAGTTGAGATATTTGCAATAGTAAACATGTCAGACGGGAATGAAAAATTACCAGCCATACCACTTAGCACATCTTTTTCTGGATCGAGAGTGACCGACACAACTATCGGACTTCTATTTGGTGAAGTTCTGGGTGGTGACTCAATCGAAAGCGATGCAGCGTTAACCAGCGTACCTGTTGAGATAAGAAGTAAACTCACTATATATACTTTTTTCATTATAATTGTGTTCATACTATTTATCCTGTCCAGCAATACGCCAAGATACTGAGGTCAGTTAAGTTAATACTTTTATCACTGTTTAAGTCAACTCGCGGCGGAAAAGTAAGTCGCTTATACCAGAAAGCCATAATACTAAAATCAAGTAAGTTAACACGACCATCATCATTTAAGTCGCAACGCTTTCTAAAACCACCAAGTCCTGATATTTTTGGTCTAAGCCGATTCGTATCACCAACTCTAAAGGATAAAGGATCAGAATATATTGATATATCATTGCCTGTGAGTGACCTTGCTTTTGCAGTATTGTCTCCATTTTCAAGAGCGGAAGAATCAATAATATAAAACCAAGAGCCGTCAATGCCCGCTTTTGCCTTTTTAATTATTTCAGTAGTAAGTGACACTGACAAACGTACTTCAGCATTTGGAACAGAATATCCGGAGAATGTTATCGGGTCTCCTTTTTTGACTTCTATCTTATCTGAAGTGATTGTTGGTGGAATAAAAATACCCTCGACCATGGTAGCAACTGCTGAAGAGACATAGATACTGAAAGTAAGTAATTTAGAGGTCAGACCGTTGCTATCTTGTGCACGAATTCCGAAACTATAAGTCCCAGGACTTAAATTACGAACATGTAGTTCAAACGTACCGTCAGGGTTAGCTGGGATAGTGGCTAGTAGTATCCCATTTTTAATAAGTGAGATAATGCTTCCTGGGTACGCAGACCCCTTAAATACAGCAACATCGAAGGTGTCAGTCGTATTTACTGGTCCTGGTGGAGAAATTGGGGGAGTATCCGGGTTTGTGTTAGGCCTTTGTAAGACAACTGCAGATATAGTAATATTTTCTGTTAGCGGGTTCGGTGCAGGATCATCAGCGAATGTTGTACCGAAAGACAAAAACAGCACGAGAAGAGCGACAAACCCACATCGCATACTTCCTGTGCTGTTTTCTCTTATTATTTCTTTGCTGCAGCGCGTGCTTGCTTGATAATCCATCTGTTGTAATGCTTAACAAGAGCAACAAGAACAAGAATAGCCGCAAGTAATCCTCCTAAGATAACTGAGAGTAGCTGCCATGGGAAGATATAAAAAGTTAGAGATGACTCTGCTTTTCCTTTATCACCAAAAGTAAGTGCCAGGTTTGCTGTATATCGACCAAGTGCAAAGTTATTCTTCTGGAACTTTACATGATCAAAGAATGGTGCTGAGAGTGCCGGTGCATCAACATCACCATATCTCACCTCGAATCTTCGTGTACTTGCTGGTAGAACGTTATCACCTTTGGTTTTATTGACATCAATTTTTGAAGTCTCCATGCCAAGTGTATTTCTAATTGTAAGCTCTCCTTCTGGTTTTACACGGTCATTACCCTCATTCTTAAACTTGTAGATAAAATCAACAGGAAGACTTGTCATTACTTTTTTGTCCCCCTTGAGAGCAAAAGCACTTAATCCACCTTGTTCCTTAATAGTACCTGTAACTTTAAGGAAGAGGAGCATTCCCATCTTTGCACCCACTGACACTTGACCCTCACCCGCTGATGGAGGAACAGTTGAGAGGAAGATAGCTCCGAAATGCCCACCTGAATCTGCATCCTTAGGGATAACTACGTTATATGAAATAGTTACTCTTTCTCCTTTCTTAAGCGTTACCTTATCCGCAACCTTTACCCAAGATGGTAGACCGTCTTTTGATGCAGTGAAGTTGGGTGTACCCGTTTCCCCTTGTGCTTCAAAATTTTCTACAGAAGTATAGTAAGTCTGATCAGTATCGAGTGGATTAGTAAGAGTAAATGTTCCCTGAATTGTTTCTCCTGGGTCACCAGTTAGTTCTGCGCGTGCAGGAGAGATAGTAAGCGCCTGTGCAGTGATGACACTGAAAGCTATACCAGCCACAGCGAGCCCCCCGAATATTTTTTTGAATGATTGTTGTAATGTCATAGTAGGATTTAAATGAAGTAATTATCTACTAGAAGTTAGCAGTAGCTACGTAGATGAGGTTGGCAGCATATGTACCAGCTTCTGTGATTGCAGCAATATTTGTTACATATCGGAGTGATAATGTTGAGACCGGCGTTGAACCAGTACCAGTTGCTAATGTTGCCGATGTTGTTGCAGTTGCAGAATAACCGTATGATGACGAGAGATTATACGGTGAGGCAACAGTTACGTTTGTCCCCCCTGACTCTGTTGCTCTAAAGCCAAACTGTTCAGAACCGGGCGTTGAAGAAGCTGCAGTAGGTCCAAATGCAGTAATAGTGTTACTTGCATTCTGCTGTGATGTAAGGGTTTGACCACGGACTGAGACCGTAAATCCAGAAGGTGCATTAGTACCAATTGCTAGTGTATGTGCAACTGTTTCAGCGGTGTCACCTGCTTGGTTAGTTGAAGAGGCGAACTTTGCAGCACCAGAACCTAGAGTACCGAAGTAGATGGTTGTTGTAGAAATCACAAACGAGAGAGACTGATTCACAGTACCTGTCATAGCAACAGTATCATCTGTAATAATATTTACAGTAATTTGACCACTATCAGCACCTGCTGAAATGTTTAATATAGAACTTGTCGCTGTTGAAGGGTTAGTAATCTGAGAAGTGCCAGACGCTTGGAATACAGCGTTTGTTCCGATTTTAATCTGTACACAGCGGTTTGCTGGGACTGACCCCGTACCCGAAGTTAGTGAGATTGTTTGAGAAGTAGTCGCTACACCCCAGGTATTACCCGAAGCTGCATTATTACTAAGTAGAGCGTCTGTGAAACCAGAACAAGTAGCAGAGGTACTAGTACCAAAGTCAGTACTTGAAGCACCAATTGTACCCAGGTTCCACCCGTTAGGGAACGTAATAGTGATACTCTGGGCCGCAGTAATACCAGTTGGTGTAACAAATTGAATAGTATGGTCCGCGACAACGTTAGCTCTAACAGTTGATAACGTATCTGAGAGTGTGTTAAGTGAGGCAGCAAAAGCTAGTTCGACATGAACTATTAATGCACCAAGGACGATACCCAGGATAACAAAGAAACTAGTAATCGAGGTAAAGAGATTCTTTTTAAACATAAATAAAAATATATTGATAAGTCTAAGATTTCTACACCTTATTGTGCTTAGTTTATCACCGATTATGCTCAAAAAGCTGTGGATAAGCTTTATTTTACAAGTTTTTTTACTAAAGTTACTTTCAGCCAAAAAGTGCTAGAAGTTGGCAGTCGCTACATAGACCAGACTTGCTGTATAGGTACCAGCTTCTGTCACGGCACCGATGTTTGTTACGTACCTAAGTGAAAAAGTGGAAGTTGGTGTTGACCCACTACCTGTAGCAACAACTGCAGAGGTTGAAGCTGTCGCCGAATAGCCGTACGATGATGCAGATGCAAAAGGCGAAAGCACCGTAACACCAACACCCCCTGATTCAGTTGCTCTAAAACCAAATTGTTCAACTCCGATAGTTGATGAAGCAGCAATCGCCCCAATAGCGTCAATAGTATTAGCAGCATTTTGTTGTGATGTAAGAGTTTGCCCACGAACAGAAAGAGTAAAGCCAGACGGAGCATTAGTCCCAACCGCAAGAGTGTGAGCGATTGTTTCTGAAGTATCACCAGCTGAATTAGTAGAAGAGGCATATTTAGCACCTCCTGCACCTAGAACACCAAAATAAATAGTTGATGTAGAGACAGTAAACGTAAGTGACTGATTAACGATTCCAGACATAAGAATTGCATCATCTGGGACAATATACTGCGTAATATAACCTGTATCACTAACACCACTAACTAGGTCAATTTGGTAAGCCCCAGGAGTTGATGGATTAACAAGGGTAGACGTTCCTGTCCCACCAAAAGTAGCATTTGAACCAATACGTATCTGAATACATCGATTCCCAGGTACCGTTGCAGTACCTGACTTAATATAAATAGTAGAAGTAGCAACAGTCACTCCCCAGGTTAACCCTGACGCCGCGCCTGCTTGTAATAATGCATCAGCAACAACTGAACAAGAAGCAGATGTACTTGTAGCAAGGTCAAAGTTAGCAATAGCAAAGGTTCCTGTTGCATATCCAGACGGGAGAGTGATGCTAATTCCTTCTCCAGCATTGATGCCTGAAGTTGGGGTCACAAATTGAATTGTATGATCTGAAGGTAAACTAACTGTTAACCGAGACTGGGTATCCGAGAGATTTGAAAGCGCTAGTGCAAAAACATGATCAATTTTTGTTAAAACAAAACCCCCGAACAGGCCTACAACCACAGTTAGAATAAGCACAGGTGACGTAGTTTCCTTTTTAAACATAAAGTTGTTGTGAGAGAGTAATTAGTTAAACAAAAAAATTAATGCAGTTTGTAATACTAATACATAAAGTCTACCACTTACAGAGTAAAGCTTTTAGGGTGCAGTGTGGATAAGTTTACTTAAAAGTTAGCAGTTGCCACATAGATTAAGTTAGCAGCGTATGTACCTGCTTCAGTTAATGCGGAAATATTGGCTACATAACGTAATGAATAAGTCGTAGGATTAGTTGCACCTGTTCCAGTAGCTAGAATGGAAGTTGTTGTAGCTGTAGCAGCATACCCATACGATGTAGCAGAGGTGTATGGTGCGGAAACTGCGCCCCCAGTACCACCAGAAACAGTAGCACGTAGCCCAAATTGCTCTGAACTGGCAGTAGACGATGCGGCGGTTGCCCCTATTGCATTTATTGTATTACTTGCATTTTGTTGTGATGTAAGGGTTTGGCCCTTAATGGTGATTGAATACCCTGACGGTGCATTAGTTGATACTACTAGTGTATGGGCAATCGTTTCTGCTGAGTCTCCAAGAGGGTTAGTTGAGGATGCGAACTTTGCACCTCCTGTACCCAGAGCGCCAAAGTAGATTGTTGAAGTAGATATAGTATAACTAAACGTTTGTGCAACAACTCCAGTCATTGCAACCGTATCGTCAGTTATAATATTAACTGTAATTTGACCATTGTCAGCAAAAGAGCCTCCGATAGATAAAATAGAAGAAGTTGCAGAAGAAGGATTTGTAATCTGAGAGGTACCAGATGCCTGAAATACAGCATTAGTACCTATTTTGATCTGAATACATCTGTTTGCAGGGATAACAGCAGTACCTGATGTAATCGTAAGACTTTGAGAAGTTGTTGAGACACCCCAACTAATTCCAGAAGCTGCACCGTTATTAAGAAGAGCGTCAACAAAACCAGAACAAGTTGCGGAGGTGCTTGTACCAAAGTCAGTACTTGAAGCCCCAATAGTACCCAGGTTCCACCCGACAGGAAACGTTACACTAATACTTTGACCTGCGGTAAGGCCTGATGGTGTCACAAATTGAATTGTATGGTCAGCTACTGTGTTTACCTTAACCGAAGTAAGGGTATCTGATAATGAACTAAGAGAGGCGGCAACGGCTAACTCAACGTGAACAATAGATGCTCCTAGAACAACACTAATGATAACAATGGAGCTAGTAAATGAGGTGAGTAGACTTTTTTTGAACATAGGCAACTTAAAAAATAGACAACAAAAAAATGAAAGGCTAGTTGCCTTCTTTGATACATCCTAAAAGATACACACAGTGTAGCATCATGTACAAACAGATGGTGTGGAAAACCTTTTTAAAAAGCTATTTACTAATAATTAGCTGTTGCTACATAGACTATGTTAGCAACATATGTTCCAGCTTCGGTTAATGCAGAAATGTTGGCAACGTATCGTAAAGAATATGTAGTAGTATTTGATGCCCCACTCCCTGTAGCCAACACTGCTGAGGTGGTTGCTGTTGCATTATAACCGTATGAACTCGCAGATGAATACGGTGCCGATACTGTTGAACCAGTGCCTCCTGCTGTAGTGGCTCGTATACCAAATTGTTCACTGGCAAGAGTAGATGATGCCGCTGTACCTCCTATCCCAGTAATAGTATTTGATGCATTCTGGAGCGAAGTTAAAGTTTGCCCTTTAATTGTGACAGTGTACCCTGATGGAGCATTAGTTGAAACCCCAAGAGTATGTGCAATCGTTTCGTTTGAGTCCCCAAGCGGGTTGGTGGAGGAAGCATACTTATCGTCACCGACACTTAGGGCACCAAAATAAATTGTAGATGTTGAAATTGTAAATGTAAATGATTGTGCCACTGTAGCAGAAACCGCTACCGTATCATCAGAAATAATGTTATTTGTAATGGTACCGTTATCCCCAAAACCTGCAATTGTAATCGTTGCCCCAGTTGTAGTTGCTGCTGTTGGGTTAGTAATTTGAGCAGTACCGGATGCCTGGAAAATAGCATTAGAACCTATTTTTACCTGAATACAGCGATTTGCGGGCACTGTTGCGGTACCAGAAGTAATATAAATTGTATTTGTTGCTTGTGTTACACCCCAAGTGATACCTGAAGCAGCCCCCGCTTGCAATAATGCGTCAGCAAAACCGGAACATGTAGCTGAAGTACTTGTCCCCAGGTCAAAGTTAGCAATTGCAAACGTACCTGTTGCATATCCTGGTGAAAAAGTAAGACTAATTGCTTGACCTGCTGAAATACCAGTGGGGGTAACAAATTGGATGGTATGATCTGAAAGCGTATTAATTTTAATAGACGACTGTGCATCAGAGAGAGAACTAAGTGCCCCAGCAAATACTACATCAATTTTTGAAACAAAGACCGCAAAAGTAAAGAAAAACAGTATAGAAAGACATAAAGATGTGGAGAGGGATATATTTTTGTTCATGTCTATATATACTGGTTTGCGCAAATTTTATGTATGCAACACAAAATACCAAAACGCTCAATGCATACTTACAGCATAACATGTAGAAATTTGCTTTAAAGTGGACAAACTCTTTAAGTTAAAAATTTGCCGTCACAACATAAATAATATTTGCAGTGTATGATGCAGCTTTTGTAGTTGGGGAAATATTTGCAATATATCTTACCGAAAATGTTGTAGTCGCATTATCTCCAACTGTTGCATTCGCAACCTGAGACGATGTTGTGGCGGTAGCGGCATAAGCAAAAGCTGATGTATTGTATGGTGAAGTAGATGTCCCTGAACCACTTGCAGCAGTAATTCGTATACCAAATTGCTCAGTCCCAACGAGTGAGGTAGTTGCTACCGCACCTATTGCAGCAATAGTAGTTGTCCCTGATGTTAATGTCTGCCCTTTTGCACTTACTGTATAGCCATTAGTTGCATTAGTTAATACACTAAATGAGTGAGCCTCTACTTCAGTATTACTTCCTTGAGGGTTTGTACTTGAAGCATACCTTGCTATTGACGGTGACACTGTTCCGAAAAATACTGTTGAGGTAGAAATAGTAAAAGAGATAGACTGGGCCGGGGTTGATGTCCCCTCCTCATCCCATTCAAGTATAAAATGATGACGAACGTTAGCGTCTCCAGCTGCTTGTTCTTGATATAAAGCAACACCCTCACCTGGTTTCAAAATAAGTTCATCCCCAGGAGTTATCTTACTTGAATAGTCTCCAAACAATAAGTTAACAAGCCCTGAAATAGTTGCCCCCAACAACCGAGAATCTGCTACTCCGACAAATGTAGCAGTCACTCCAGTCGAACGCACTTCTGCTGTAGAAGCGGGAGAGCTTGTATTTTTCGAAAGACTGGTTGTGGCAGTAAGTGTCCCACCTGAAGCAGCACTAATTCGTCGTATGGTGATAGGGGTATACGCGGGAACAGTTGCTGCCCCACTTCTATCTGACCTTATCCCAATTTTTCTTAAAATATAATTTTTTGCAGAGTTCGCTGGATTAAACAATGTTGCGTAGACATAGTTTGCAGTTAAAGCTTGATTAATTGGGCCAATAGCCATCATATATTCATTTTGCGATGTGGGAGAGGAAGCTTGTTCAGCCCATTCAACCAACATTCTTACTCTAAAATCTACGTCCCCTGCGGTTGGATTTTGATATAAAACAACACCCTCTCCTGGCTGTAAGACAAGGGGCTCGCTATCATTGAACAATATTTCATATTCCCCTGTATTCCCAGCAGCAGCTGAAGCCACAGCACCAGGTGTCTGTATTGCAAGCAATCGAGATGTTGTCGCTCCTGCATATGTAACAATCGATCCTGTGGTACGTATCTCCATTGAACTTGTAGCAGTGCCTGTGTGTTTTTTTGGATAACTTGAAGAGGCTACAACAGTACCTCCGGAAGATGAGGTAATTCTACGCAACTGAATAGGAACATACACCGCCGCATTAATGGTGTTAACTTTTATTCCAACACGTTTAATGACGGCAGTTTTACCAGAAGAAACTGGATTAAAGAAAGACATATAGTTGTATGTTGTAGCAGTATTACCATTAACAGGGCCAATAGTCATAAGATACTCTCCTTGCGACGAAGGAGCGGACACTTCTTCATCCCATTCAATAGTAATTTTAACAGTTTCAGCAACACTTGAGACGAGCACGTCATTGTACAAGGCGATACCTTCCCCTGGTTGAAGAATTAATTTTTCATTTTGCCCAAAAACAATTTCAGTCTGCCCAATCAGCTGGCCAACAGCACCAGCTCCAGTCACTGAAAGTAATTTTGCATCTGCGGTCCCGGCGTACGTTGCAGAAATAATTGAGTTACAACCTTGCAAACACCAGCGAGCCTCCATAACGCTATCTGAAGTCCCAGTGTGTAATTTTGGTAAATCTGCAGCAGCAACCAATGTGCCACCTGACGCCGCCGTTATTCTTCTAAATTGGAACGATGTGTAGGCAGCAGTAGTTGTAGCATTTGCACGAATTGCTAGACGTTTTATAACCGCAGTCTTACCGGAACCAACTGGGTTAAAAAAAGAATACATGGTTGCATTAAGTGCAGTTGATGACGCGACCTTACCAGATGACCATATATATCCGCCTTGTGATGATGGTGTTGAGTCTGACGGAACTTCATCCCATTCAATTATCATTCTTACAATCTGATTTGCGTTTCCCGCAGCCTCAGAAATGAGTGCAACTCCCTCCCCTTGTTGTAGAATTAACTCTTCATCCCCTGTATCAAAATTAATTTGCTTCCAACCATGAGCTTGTGCAGCTGCCCCACAAGGGGTAACATGGCCGATTCTTGCATCTGCACCCCCAGTAGTAGTTGCTGTGACGTTGGTATGTCTAAACTCCATCACACTATTTGCGCTACTAGTGTTTTTCTTTGGTACGTTAGATGCTGTAACAGCAGTCCCACCGGATGCAGCACTGATTCTTTTAAGAACAATATTGTTGGTATATACGGCGGCTGCATCGCATGTTTCTGAACCAAACCAAATACGCCGAACAACTGCCGTTTTCCCAGAAGAAGATGGGTTAAAAAATGAATTATAAACATAGTTTACTCCTGCAGCGTTTTCCACTCTAGGGAACGCAAAAAGAAATTCATCTCCACCAGGAGGAGCATTTGCTGTTTCATCCCACTCTATTAATACACGAACAGCCGTTGATCTTACTCCTGCTGCCTCCTGATATACAGCAACACCCTCTCCTGGTTGAATCACTAGTTTCTCATCTCCTGATTCAAAAGTAATATCTCTAAGACTATAATAAGCACCGACAGCACCGGATAAAGGTTGACCAAGTATACGAGAATCAACTGTCCCCGTAAGGGTTGTTGTGGCACCTCCGTACCTTATTTCTACTACAGAATCACTTGATGAAGCATTTTTTTTAGGGATATCCGTTGCAGATATCGATGTTCCGGCAGATGCTGCGCTAATTCGTCTTAGGGTTAAATTTACGTAATTCGATGCCGTAGAAGATGCTGTATTTGATCTAATAGCTATTCGTTTTATTGAGGCAGTTCTACCTGAGCCCAGTGGGTTAAAAAAAGAAGCATAGACATAGTTTGCAGTCGTTGAACCACTTACTGGGCCAATATCAATAACATATTCTTTCTCTGCAGAATTAATAGCTGCGTGCGCAACTTCAGTTTTATTAAAAAAAACATCTACAACATTTTTATTTTTACTAGCTAAATAAATTTTATCCACCACACCACCTTTATTTACTAAAATATTCTTATACAAAACCACAAAACCAGCTGGATCAAAACCAGAAAATAGTAGAGATACTATTAAAAATGCTACCGAAAATTTTTTAATGTACATTTTTAACATATGTATAAATTTCACTTGAAATGTCTTCAAACAACTTATTGACCACTGCTTCATTTAATTTTCCTTTATCTTTTTGTTGTACCATTACAGTAATGATATATGGCCTTCCAGGAACATATACTATCCCTGAGTCTGCTCGTACTGCCTCATCAACCCTCACTCCAGTCTTGTGTACAAATGAAATATTTTCCGGTATCCCAGCACTCAATAATTCATGTGGAACTTTTTCTAGAATAGAAAGAAATAGTTGCGAATATTCCTGAGATAAGAAGGTTGAATTATACAAAGACCTGAAGAAAATTGAATATCTTTTCGCTGTAATACGATTATCAGTCTCTGCGTCTTTTTTTGGAGATTTTTTAAGCGCATCTATGATGTCATCCATCCCTAAGTGAACATAGACGTCCTCAAGTTCTCCGCTGTCTAAATTTCGTAACAATACGAAGTGTGCTGTATTATCAGAATTAATAAGTGTTTCTTCTAGGAATTTTTGTATTGTCAATGTAGTTCCTGTTGGTTCTTTATAAAGTGAACCATACTCGTTGTCTTTATCTTGGTCAAGAATCACGAGCTCATTTGTTAATTTCCATTTGCTGTCTTGAACTTTTTTCATAACAGCCATGGCTATAGGAATTTTAATTAAACTCGCTGGCCAAATTCTCTCATCTTTATTGATTGCAATATTTGCACCCGTAGGTAAATATTCAAAATAAATCGAAATAAGGTAATCATTACGTACTTCATATTTTGATGTTAGTGAGTCACGCAGTTCCTGAAAATTAACAATTAAATCCTTTTTATCAAGTACTTTAAGTGCAGGGTTGAGGAATTTCTTTGTCTCTTGATTAGATGTCTCCATTGCAGTCGAGTTATTCTTTAAAAGAAAACTGTACATTACAAGAACCACTATCACAAAAAATAAGCAATACGTTGCAATTTTGTATTTTACTGACACCTTTTGAGAATCATGTAAAACCTTATTTACTTTTGTTTGTAATTGTTTCATGTTAGTTCTGATTATTTTCTTCTACTGGGTTGTCGACTCTTAAATTTAAATTACTAATCTCATCTTTGTTTAATATTGAATCAAGACCAAGTGTCTGTCTGAAGGTTTCTGTAATACTTCCATTATCATCAGAAAATACTTCTCCAGTAACGTCAGAATAAAAGAAAAAGTTGTCGTCATTCATAATAACTTTCCATGGTATCTCAGGGAAGATAACATGAGCCCTCTCTCCTTTGTCAGCATTATATTCAGGAATTTTTTGTTCAAGTAAATCCTTGTTCTCTAATCCGTATGCATATACTTTATCTTTATCAATAGATAACCAGAACAAATAGCCGCCTTTTACACCGATTGGAGAGTTAGCAGCAATCGAAGTCACTGTCGACGTGCTTTTCCCGATTTTTTCTTGACTGTTTTTATCAACATCATAAAGCCATAGTTCATCGCGAGGGTTCTCCTCTGTCCCACGTTCTATTTGTACAAGCACCTGATGTGAAGACACCCCTTTCATGCGCTTGATGGTATCAGTAGCGAAGTCCGGTAAAATATCAAGCTCCTCAATTTTTTCTGACTCCTCTTGTTGCTTAATTTCTACAACCAATTGTGCAGTGCCTATAGTTATATCTTTACCGGTGTACTTTTTCCATTTATTTTTAAGAAGATCTACTACTGGCGTTTTGATAATTTCAAGAGTAGTTGATGCAGTTGAACTTGCATCCACAATAAGAGATGTATCAGTTGAAGAACTATTTAACACAGCCGAAGTACTACTCACTTCAGTTGATGATGCTATTTCTAACGTGGAGGTAGAAATACTCAGTGTTGAAGATGCTGTAACATCTAACTCTAATATCATGTACCAAATTTCCTTTTCTTTTGTGTCGTTATTAATAATCGTCACAATACGAATTCCATCAACTATCTCATCTTTAAGAATTGTATCTCTCGCAAAATCAGGATGCATGTGCTGCATATCTGATTCATACAATACTTCGACCTTAATACCATCTAGATACACTGTTGGCGTATCCTTCTCTCGCTTCTTTGCTTGTACTTTTATCTGAAGTTGTTTAAGATCGCTCCATGAAGTAGATGCAGTCACTGGAATTTCAAATGTTCTATACTTCATAGAAATCTCATTAAGCTCCCCAAGACTCGTCCAAGTAACACCATCAAAGGTGTAGAGCACCTCAAGAAAATTATTCTGAAATTGATTCTCATCAGACACCGGTTCTGTTGTTGTAGCTGATACATCTGTACTTGAAGCAAACATCATATCGGTTGTTGATGAGGTACTTGTGGAAGTAATAAGTGCCACATCTGTTGTTGTGCTTGTCGTTTGCTCTGTAGTTGTTGTCACACCTAATACAGTTGCGTCAACTGGGGCAACAATGACGGGATCCACAACCACTTCAGATTCAGTCTGTGTCGTGGTAGCAATTGATTCAGTTGGGGCTACTTCTAATGGTTGCGGTTCAACTGGGGTAGCAGGAATTGGCTCGGTAGGTTGTGGAGTAATTTGGATATCAGTAGCTGGAACTGCAGCAGGTTCCTCTTGTGCAAGAACAGTATCAAAAAGAAGCGCAAGAAGATGTGTTACCGATGGAAGTAATGATGTAGGACTGTCAGAGGTTGGTGCTGGCTGTGATTCTGTTGATGGCGTAGGGGCAGGTGTACTTTCCGCAGGGGTAGGTGGAGGTACGACGACAGTATCCGTCTGTGGAACTTTCTCATCACTTCCGCCGAATATATCATGCACAGTATCTTGCACTGACTTAACAACACCATCTATCACTGATGGGCCATCATCTTTTGGTGCTCCAGGAGTTGCTATCGCTTTCCCAACTGACGTTGTAGTTGAAGCATCTTCACTTGTTGTAGTAGATGCTTCAGTAGACTCACTTGTTGAAGAAGCAAGCTGTAGAGTTGTAGAAGCGGGTGAAGATGCTACATCTGGTATTTCTGTTGAAGTTGCCGCAACTAGACCGCTCTCAAACGTATCTTCTATTGAAAGATCTCCACCTTTTGTGAGAGCAAGTGATACTAAGATTTTAGTTGGTCTAGTTGATGCATCAAATTTCCCTTTAAAGTTACCACAGTACATCTCTGCATTAGTATTTTTTGGTAGTACTGCAGAGTTATCTTTGGTGAATTGTGACTCATCACCATTAGAAGTTGTCTGTTGCTCACCTTGTGCATTCTGTGGGTTAATCCACCCACCGAGACATGTCTCTGGGTAAAAAATACTACTCTCTGCTTTTCCTTTCATGGAGATGAAACTACCAAGCACCAAAAGGAGCGCAATTGATGAGAACGCCATGAGCCAATGCTTCTTGGTGAGAGCGTTTTGGACCTGCTCATGGTAGCTAAATACAAGGTCATTAAGTGACTTTGTTACTCCGTCTATAGACGAGTCTAACTCAGGAAATTTTTTTGAAATTATCCGGGGACGTTTGAACGGAAATTTGGCCATAATACAATACGTAGTATATCAACGAAAGTGCTTGTAATTTGGGAGCAATCCCCACATTAGATAGACTTTAGACCTTAGTCTGTAGACAGTAGCTTCTGATTCAAATTAATGGAATTACACAATGGAAAAATTACGCACTTTATGGTAGTATTTCAACACAGCAAACTA
>CAYOQQ010000001.1:40726-88502 GCA_964406165.1 uncultured Candidatus Saccharibacteria bacterium | reverse complement strand
GCTTACTATCTGTTAGGTTTTTTGCCGAACCTGCGGCCTTTCTTGTTGCCATAGCGTATACTTATAAATGATTATATATGGGGCTCAGTATACAAGATTATCTAAAAAAAATCAATAGCTGGCTCACGTTTACTGATATTGTAAGTATTTTCATGATTTTGCTTGCTAGTTCGGTATTTCTTGGATATATACTGCATAAAGAGCAGAAAAGCAAGACGGAAGTGATATATAAAGAAAGTGTCACTGAAGAAAAGTATCAAAGTAGCCAAGGGGTAGGGCAGGAGATTGATGCCGGGAAGCCATTTGGCAGTAGAAAAGGAAAAACATATACCTTTAGTTGGTGTAGCGGAAGTGGGAATATAAAACCAGCTAATAAAATATATTTTGCTTCACCATCGGACGCCGAGGCTAAGGGAAGAACATTGTCGAAATTATGTAAGAAATAGAAAGTTGAGAGTAGAAGATGGAAAGTAGAAATATAGCACTTACCTGGTATCTGTGTATTACTACTCTCTACTTTCTACCCCCCATGTGCTAGTCTTTAGATATGGCAAAAGAAGAAAAATATCACAAAAAAGAACAGAAGAAACCAAAGAAGGTAAAGTAGTTTTACTAATGTGAACGCAGAGTAGAAATATAAAAACGCCATAAGCTAAGCTTAGGCGTTTTAGTTTCTTGGGAGTACTAGCGTTCCGCATTCGGATTCGTCGTGAGTCCTCCAGTTCGATTCTTGAGGGTCATCATTGCCCAGGTCATAAAGGCGGGGATGCTGAGAAACCAAAGGAGACCGAAGTCAAATTCAGTGCTGTAGGCAAGGTTAAAACCTGTAAAGACCAAAACACACAGCCCGATGAAGGCACCTGGGAAGTGATACGTTCGCACTGTTTGGTCAAGTGTGTGCCTTAGGACTGGGACTATTGCCATATGGACCCCACCTGAGAACCCCATCTTGAATCCCCAGATTATGAGGGAAGCGATGTAAGGATTCCCGAGGTTGACTGCATCGGTTTTCCAGAGCATCAAAATGAACGCCCAGAGGATTGCCATAGCTACACCGAGCAGAAAACACATCTCGGTGAACACTGCTTTCAGTGTCTCGTTCCTGTTAACTTGTTTCATTGGAGTCTTCTAAGTTGTAGCAGGGTATTTACGTGCAACTTGCAGTTCGTACCATTGCAAGATGCAAGTGAGCCCAATAAGAATGAGGCCGAAACTGTTTGACATCATAGATGCGAATTTCAACAGTCGAGCGTACTCAACTGGTTTCGTCGGTACTTCGTACTGCATGAAAATCGCAAAAGCCAAAATGCTGACACAAGTCACTGCAGTTGCAAGAACTTCAAGCAACTGCACATTTTGGAGATCATTCTTGAGGTCATACATCGGGTTGTCATATGCTTGACGCAGAGCGCCTCTCTTAGCCAAATGAATGGCAATAGTGGTACATGCAAGCAATATGATCACAACACTTTCGTACCCAAGGCCGATCATGAGGTTGCCTAATTTCGGATTGAAATAATCAGCCGCTGCAAAGAAGATAAAGGCGCACACTGCCAAAATCCACTTCATCTCACCAGGAATTATCAGTTTCGGTTTCCAGGTTTGGTCTTGATTTTCCAAGTTGTTCTCCTTAAAATCGATTAAAAAAACAAAGAGCTCATTTCGCACTATACACTTATATTTATATTATGTCAATATTTACATAAATAGTATATATTGCATTAAAAATAGACATCAGAAAAGAAACCTCTTCATTAGCTGACAACAGATTAATACAAAAATATATAGTTACATCGTTCGTTATCTAACATTCTGTTGTCTGACATCTTGCTTACATTTGCTATACTACGCTCATCTCTTATCAACTCTCTACCTTCTACTTTCCACCTATGATTTTAACTCCACGCTTAGACGAAGCAATTAAACTTGCTTCTCGTCTCCATGCTTCACAAGTTCGTAAGGATAGTTATCAAACACCGTACATTAGCCACTTAGTTGGTGTAGCTATGCTTATTTCTTCATCTACAAACGATGAGGATGTTATCATCGCTGGTCTTCTACACGATTCCCTTGAAGATGTACCTGGGTATACATTTGAGAGCTTGGTTAAGGATTGTGGTGCACGAGTTGCAGAAATTGTGAGTCATGTTACAGAACCACTTGATGCAAGTAAAGCTGATAATGAGCAGTTGCCGTGGCTTGAACGAAAAGAAATATATCTTAATAATCTAAAGAGTGGAGGAGTCGAGAGTGCTATCGTTTCGTCTGCTGACAAAATTCATAATACGGAAAGTTTTTTACGAGACTATGAAAAGGAGGGTGAGACCTACGGGAAGAGGTTCGGTTCAAGTATCAAAAACAGAATCTGGTTCCATGAACAAGTTCTTGGAATTGTTGCTGATAAGTTAGGCGAAGATCACACTTTAGTTATCCATTTTAGACAAAGCATGGAAAAGTTCCGACTTCTTGATGTCATTGAATAAATAGTATGCTTCTTTTTAGTTTTGTGCTGGCTTATCTTTATCCTCTTTTGGTTTAAATGGGTAAGCGCTACCAGTTATTTCTTGAGGTTTAATATAGAGACTAAAGATAATAGATAAAGCTAAGATTGTGAACGTCACACTAAGAGACACTAGTGTTGGTATATGAAAGATGTCCATAAGTATCATTTTTGTTCCAATGAAGCCTAAAATAAGAGCGAGGCCGTAGGAGAGTAGGTGGAACTTTTCATGAAGTCCTTCAAGTAAAAAATACATTGCACGAAGTCCCAAGATGGCAAACACATTCGAAGTAAGAACAATATACGTATCTGTAGTGACGGCAAATATTGCTGGGATGGAATCAACAGCAAATAAGATGTCAACTATTCCAATCATGATAACTGACGCAAGTAAAGGAGTCGCAGTCCTTTTACCTTCATGAGTAGTGACGAATTTTTCACCGTCAATATTTGGGCTTATCTTGAGACCTTTTTGAAGCCACTTCATTGCAATACTATGCTCAAGGTCTGGTTCTTTACCGATAGAGTTCCACATTTTTATGCCTGTATAAACAAGGAAGAAGCCAAATAGATAGAGTACAAAATGAAACTCAGAGATAAGCCATGAACCGGCAAAAATCATAATCGTGCGGAGTGCAATCGCAAAAAGTATCCCAAACATAAGGAGGCGCTTTCGGTATTCTGGGGGCACTTTAAAATAGGTAAAAACGAGAAGGAATACAAAGATATTATCTACTGCAAGTGCCTTTTCAATAAGATAGCCTGTTATGAATTCAAGTGCTTTTTGGTGGGCAATTGCTTGTTTAGCAACTTCAGAACTAAGGCCTCCTGAACTCCACCAGAACCATGCAGCAAAAAAAAGCGATATTGCAACCCAGACTAGAGACCAAATAGTCGCTTCTTTTAAGGAGACTCGATGAGCTCCCTGTTTGTTCATTGCAAAAAAGTCAAATAATAATGCAATTACAACAATTGCACCGAAAGTAATCCATAACATGGTGTTTAGTTTAGCAAGTTACGAGTTCTTTTCAAAGTAACTACTTGAGAAATGATATGAGCAAGTTATGTCCGAGTAATTTTATCTATTTAGTTGCTAAAAGTAGAGCTGTCGCAAAAAGTACTTCGTGCTACACTTTTACGTATATACAATTCATTATTATTTTCTTACAAACTACGCATGCAAACATTCGATGAACGATACAAAAAATTAAATAAAGAACAGAAGCGTGCAGTGGACGAAACTGAAGGGCCGGTACTTGTGGTTGCGGGTCCTGGAAGTGGAAAAACTGAACTTCTCTCACTTCGAGTGGGGAATATCTTGAAGAAAGGACAGGTATCACCACATAATATCCTATGTCTAACATTTACTGATAATGGGGCTATTAATATGCGTGAGCGACTTGCAACGCTTATTGGTGGGGACGCATATCGAGTCTCTATTTTTACGTTCCATGCTTTTTGTAATCACATTATTGCACGGCATCCAGAATATTTTTGGAAGGCTGCACATTTCTCACAAGCAAATGACATAGCTCGAGCTGAGATTCTTCAGTCACTTTTCATGACACTTCCTCACGGGCATCCGCTCGCTAGTTTTCATCCGGAAAAAGGGTATGTGTACTTGCGAGATGTTGCAGACCGTATTAAGCATATTAAAAGTTACGGTTACACAGCAGAAGAGTACGAGACAGTGTTAAAAGAATTTCCAAAAGAATACGCGAAGATAAATAAAGTATTAACTAGTTGGCCTGAGAGAATGTCGATAAAGAAGACCAATGAGGTGGAATCTATCGCAAGCGCGCTTCGCGCGCTTAACGGCACCACATCCCTTTATCTTGCCACCACCTTATCTAACGCAATCGATGCAGCACAGTTACTCGGAAAGACTGAGCCTATTGGGGACTGGAAAGCGAAGTTCACAGTAAAAGGCGATGACGGAGTTATCCTTAAGGATTCATATAATGAAGAAAAGATTCTGGCTGTTGGTGAGCTTTATAAGCGTTATAGTGAAGAGATGCATAAGCGAGCACTCTATGATTATGACGATATGATTATCGAAGTTGTGCATGCACTTCGTGATCACAGCATATTGCGTAACGCTTTAGAAGAGCAGTATCAATACATTCTTGTTGATGAATTCCAAGATACTAATGAAGCACAGATGTCACTGGTGCGTGCTATCACTTCAAGTGAGGTTCATGAAGGTAGACCGAATGTCATGGTGGTGGGAGATGATGATCAAGCAATTTATAAATTCCAAGGAGCAGAAATCTCACATATCATGCGCTTTCGTGATAGTGCCTATAAAAATGTGGTAACAATTGTGCTTGATAAGAACTATCGCTCAACAGCTAAGATTCTCACGCTTGCCAGAACACTTATCACCCAAGGTAAAGGTCGCCTTGAGAATAAATATGATGATATCAAGAAAGTGCTTAGTTCCGAAAATAAAACGCTCCCCGAAGGTGCTGTTACAATCACACAGAACACATCAGATGTTGCAGAATACGCTCACATCGCTCGCTCGATACGAAAAGCACTTGATGATGGTACAGAGGCAAATGATATCGCAGTTCTTGCTCGCGGGCACCGTGAGTTACGTGCAATACTTCCATATCTAGACCGTGAGCGAATTCCGTATGAATACAATAAAAAAGCAAATGTCTTCGATGAGCCTCATGTAAAAATATTAATTGAGATGTGTGAGTATATTGCTTCAGTGATGACTCATGGCAATACTGCGGACTATATACTTCCGCATCTTTTGTCACATCCATGTTTTTCTATCAATCGACAAGCACTCTTTGCGCTTGCGGTAGAAGCAAAAGAAAATCACAAGAGTTGGACCGAAGCACTTATTACAACTGAACATAAAGATATTAGGAAGATTGGTGAACTCTTCGCGAAGTTAAGTGTAGAGAGTGGGACAACACCACTGGAACATATTCTTGAGACTTTCATGGAAGAAAGTGGATTCAAAGAATTTTATTTTTCACGAGATTCTATTACCAAGAGCCCGACCACGTACGTGGCATTCCTCGCTTCCCTTAAAACATTCATCGAAGCACTTCGTGTTTGGAAAGAAGGAGAAGTACTGTATGTACAAGATGTTGCACCATTTGTGGCGATGCATGTTGATCATGATATTACACTTATGAGTGAGTCACCTTTTATGAAGTATGAGAATTCTGTACAACTCATGACGGCACACGCTTCTAAGGGGCTTGAGTTCGGTACTGTCTACTTAATTTCAGCTCATGATGCACTGTGGACCAAGAGCCCTCGTACCAACATTGCACCACTCCCAGCACCACTTGTGCCACTGATGCAGCCAGCTGGAGATACAGAGGATGACTTCATTAGACTACTCTATGTTGCTATCACTCGCGCGAAGCACACGCTTCATATTAGTAGTCATGACGCACAGGTGAGATATCTACCACTTGATGATGTGACTCATGCAGGAGAACATGATGATGTGCCAATTGAAGCTCATGAGAATGCGCTTGCACTTCATAAAGAAGCATATAAAGAAGATGAATGGGCGCTTCTTAAGCGTCTTGTTAAGAATTATAAGATGCCAGTAACACATCTTAACAACTTCGTGAATATCACAGAAGGTGGACCACTTTATTTTATCGAACAAAATCTCTTACGATTCCCGCAACCAATGAATCCGTCTGGCGTGTATGGTTCTGCTATTCATAAAGCAATAGAAGAGATAGTTATGTATCCGAAGTATCACACAGGTGAGCAAGCACCGCTAAAGTATCTGGTAACAGTATTTACAAAAGAGCTCTCACGAGGAAGACTACCGGTACATGAGATGGCTAAGCAGAAGTTACGAGGTGAAGAAGTGCTCACGCGACTCTATGATATGACTAAGGGAATGTTTACTCTTGATGATCAGATAGAAGTGGATATGAAGAATGAAGGAGTACAGTTAGGTCAGGCACATGTTATTGGGAAGCTAGACCTGTTACGCATTCGAGATAAGAAATATGAGGTTGTGGACTTTAAGACCGGAAAAGCGTTTACTGACTGGGATGAGGCGAAGACTGATACAGATAAAATTAAATTACATAAGTACCGCCAGCAACTTATCGTTTATAAATTACTTCTTGAGAATTCGATTCACTTTACAGATCTACCTATTGGGAAGTTATCATTATGGTTTGTTGAAGAAGAGAAGTTTACTGAGCTTGTGCTTGATGCAACGGATGCAGAAGTAGAACGCACTCGAAAGTTAGTGGAGGCGGTGTACAAAAAAATTGTGAACCTTGAGATTACTCCAGATATTTCTAAGTATGGGGAGACATATAAAGGGCTACTTGCATTCGAAGATGACCTTATAAATGGTTTGATATAAAAAAGCATCATGCGCGAGGCGTATGATGCGGGATTGGGTGACTAGTTACCGCTTAGCAGTACATAGTTTTTGTGCGAGGACTTCATCTGTCATGATTCTGACAAGGAGAGGAATAACCATCCTGTCCTCCTCAAAACTTTTCTTGATTCGTGTGAGTATCTCCCTGTCTGCGGTAAGAAGATTTTGAACTGTACAAACTCCATAGACCTCATAGGTGCTTATGGCGTGTTCAGATTGTGCTAACAACTGAATAATTCGAATATCTTTTGCTTTTCTGGTAAGGAACAATTGTAATGCTTTTGTTCCACTTGCTATTGATTTTGCTACATTACCAGAATCAACCATGCTCATTCGTTTGCCGTCATAATGGCCAACTTTCAGTGCCTGAGAAGCTTTTGTTAAAGCACTTCGAAGCGTAACTGCAACTGGGTCCTTGTGTGTTCCAAGGATTCTCTTTTTATGTGCCCATAGACTCATTGCCGCCGGTTTCCGAATAGTTGTCACATGTGTCTTGTTCACGTTGCCGTCCTTTACATGTTGTAATGATGTGTGCGAATTGCACAGAATAATACTACATAGTAAACGGTCTTTTGTCGAGCGTCTTTAAGAAAGTGAGATACGGACTGTTATACTACCAAGTACTCTATGGCTAAGATAAATGAACGCGGAACTCACACGACTACTATTGAAGGAGCTGTTCCTATTTTAAAGACGCTTAGTAAAATAAGTGTAGAAGTTTCGCCAGGGGTGATACAAGCGAATGTGAAGTCCAAAGGTCGAAGTGTGAAGTTAAAAAAACTCAATAATGAAACATTTGAGATGGTGATTGTTGTAAAAAGTAGTAAGCAAACATTTAAGGTGTATGGAAAAGATCAGGAAAAGATAGTGAGAGCTCTTGATGCATTTAAAAAAGATAATTGGAATGTGCAAGGGGTGTTGGATGTTTCGAAATAAAAAAGAACCGCGGTTAAGCAGTTCGGTTGCGCAATCAGTGGATCTACGGGAGTTTATAGTCCTCCGTAGCGGTGATTGACAGGTAGTTGGTGTAATCTCCGGAGTCATACCGGTCGTACCCCAGACAATCCGTCTGGATGTGTTCGGCTTCAATCCGAATTTGGTTCAGCTTGATTCCCGGCCATTTTTCTTCGGCCAGTTCAAAAATCCTGTCCAACGTCTCGCTGGTTTCGACGTAGAAAATTCGTGGTCCGTCGTCCGGTCGATATGTTCGGATTGTGTGTCCCAGGGTTCCGGGACGAGTTCCATGTGCCATAAGGCTTCTCCTTTTTGTTGTTTAAGAACTCTTATATTATATCATATATACATTAAAAGTCAAGTAATTTTATAGTAGATTACAGTTTTTATTTATGTCGAAACTTGCTAGTTTCGACATGATTTTGCAAATCTATTTATGTCAAAACTTGCTAGTTTTGACATCATTTTGCTTGTCTATTTATGTCGAAATGTGGTCATTTCGACATGATTTTTACGCTTAAAAATCAAAAGCCACCAGATCAAATGATGTGGTGGCTTTGGAACCTTGTTGTAGTGGTACATAATGTCCGCATAGGCGCACGAATCGTGGCTAAGGGTGAAAATGTGGTCCAGATACTGGTTCCGGGTTGGTGCGACTGGGTCGCTAAAAGGCTAAAAGATCTTGCGGGATTTTATGAAGCCTTTTATGTAAATGTGCGTATCGATTGGTGCGAGGCGGCCTGGGGTACTGTATCATCGTCCCGGGCGTAGTCACTTCCGTTTGGTAAGCGGTTACGCTTTGACCAACCGATGGGTACATTATACACCTAAAGTTACATTTTGTCAAGTTAAGTATTTTTACCAAACTCAGACCTCTGTGTAAGAATTTACTTAAATAATGTAAGTCATCCTCCTTCTCTATTCTTCACTCTTTACACTCTCATCATATATACTGGTCGCATATGGCAGATAAATATACAGCAGTATGGGTGTCACATTCATCAATGGGAGATTTTCTTAAGTGTCCGCGGCTTTATTATCTGCACAACATGTATAAGTCACCTAAGACTGGGAACAAGATGTCTATTGTTAGTCCACACATGTCTTTAGGTATTGCGGTGCACAATGTTCTTGAAGGGCTCGCTAACTATCCTTCACACGAACGAATGGATAGAGATCTTCGTGCTCAGTTCGAAGAAGAATGGGAGAAAGTAACAGGTAAGAAAGGTGGATTTACATCAACTGAAGAAGAGGAGGAATTTAAGATGCGTGGTAAAGAGATGATTAATAACGTGATTAAAGACCCACGATTTCTTACAAATAAATGTATCAAGCTTAAGCGGGATACTATGCCGTGTAATTTTTATTTATCTGAAGATCACAATATTATCCTTAATGGACTCGTGGACTGGATAGAATATATTCCTGAAACTGACTCACTGCATATTGTGGACTTTAAAACGGGTAAACATGAAGAGAAAGAGGGGTCACTTCAACTTCCGATTTATCTTTTGCTTTGTAATGCACTTCAGAAGCGAAAAGTTACAAAGGCAAGTTATTGGTATCTCGAAAGTGACAAAATGGTAGAAGCGACACTTCCGGACGTCACAACTGCAGAAAAGGATGTGCTGGAAGTTGCTATGAAAGTAAAAGAAGCAAGAAGGTTTGCTAAGAAGGATGGTGTAGAAAAAATATTTGTATGTAACAATGGCGCATTTAATCCTGATACGGGAGAAGGAGGGTGTTTCAGCTGTAGACCATATGAACTTATTCTTACAGGAGACCCAAGCATGGAACATGTAGGAATTGGAGGCTTTAGTCAGGATATGTATATTCAAAAGAAGTAATAGTAATAAATAAAGTATGGCTGTTATGTATAAAATAATACTTGGGATTCTTATGGTTGGATTCTTGTTTTACGTGTTTTATGGAATTTTTGTTACAGCAAAGGAAGGTAAAGGTGGAGACTGGCCACCGTATCCAACACGCTAGTGATTGAAAATAAATTTTTCTAATTCCTTAACTGACTCCACAACACCAAGTAAGTTCTTGTTTTCTTCTTGGAAGAAATAATTTGTATCATGAGCTCCCCATGTTACGGCAATAGTTGGAATGCCTGCAACTTTGGCTTCACGAACATCACCTAATGTATCAGTGATAAATAACATATTCTCATTATCAGTTTTGTACGTATCTTTAATAATTGCAAATTTCTCAACTTTACTTTTTGATGTTTCGGAAGTTGCGATAAAGTCAAACAAGTGAAGAATGTCCTCACGTTCAAAGAGTGGAATACAATTTTTTGCAGTTGCGGAAGTATTAAGAGTAATAATATACCCATCAGCAAAAAGCTGAGTCAGTAGTTCTTTCATTCCTTTGTAGATTGGTGCTTGCAATTTATTTTCTGCATATCTAAGACGTCTAGCATCTTTTTCTTCCTCAGTCTCTATTTTTTCTGGGTGTAGTAGTTTTAGCTTAGCTAGTTCTTCATAAAAATTACCATCTAATAACTTTTGTTGTTGCTCTTTGGTGATAAGCGGGAATAGTTCTTTTAAATACTCTGTCGCGATTGAACCAGAATTAAAAATGACACCGTCCATATCAAAAATAAGTAATTTTTTCATTATAAAGGGATTGTAGCACAGGTGACACCTCTAGAATGTGTTGGAATTAGTGCTTATTATAGATACTGACAGTATACACAGAGCTTAGGTATTGTGATTTAAAGTGTGCAAGGAGTATAATTACACTATTAGTAAGAATAATTTTTTACACATCAAATTATGACAGTCTTTGGGAAAATGATATTAGGGGGGTTGTTGCTTGTTGTCGCAGGTGGAATCTACTATGGGGTATCTTCAACCGTAAAAAACGATATACCGTCTGAACCTGTATCATTTGGTACAACTACTATTCCAGTGTCAGTTGATACTACAGCTTCAACTACTGAAGCAACTTCAACAGCTTCCACTACAACATCAACAGCATCAACAACTCCTAAAAAACCAGAAGGAAAAAAGATTGCCTTTTCAGAATTTATAAAAAAAGGTGGTTCATATAAATGTGTTGTTACTCAAACGGTTGCAACGATGACAACAAATGGTGTTGTGTACCTTGATAATGGAAAAGTAAAAGCAGAGTTTGCGGTATCTGTGGCAGGACAGTCACTGAGCACTTCTATGATTATACGAGATGGGTATAGTTATACTTGGACAAGTAATTCTCCAACTAAAGGATTCAAGACGAAGATTGCAACCGGTGGACAAGGTGATTCCTCAACTGGTCCTAAAGGAACAATTACATGGGACGGCTCACAGATTGGAGACTATAGCTGTGAAGAGTGGACAGTAGAAGCGTCAATGTTTGAAATTCCTAAGACAGTAACGTTTACTGTACAGTAGAGGTGGGGAGAGTAAAGTGTGAGGAGTGCGGTGTGAAGAGATACAAAAAAAGAGGGCGACCACGAAGTGGTCGCCCTCCTCATTTCGTTTGTTGTTAAAATGCAATAAATTTGCTAGAGTGTCTAGTATTATGTCAAACAAAACATTTCTCTACGGCAAGAATCCACTCAAAGAAGCGATTCTTTTCGGCAAGAAAAAGCAAGTCATGCCGATTAAAGAACTTTTTCTTACAAAAGCCGCAGTATCTGAAGATTCTATGATGAGTCTTATTCAGACTAACACTATTCCATATTCGGTTGTTACCTCTTCAGAAATTGAAAGTCATATTGGACGTGACGCAGTTCACCAAGGAGTGCTCGCGTTGCTTGATGATAAGATGCTCTACACATCTCTTGAAGAAGTGCTTACAAATGTATCAGGTAAAGATAGACCACTATTTGTACTTTTAGATGAACTTCAGGATCCACATAATGTTGGGGCAATTATTCGTTCCTCTGTTGCGTTTGGTGCTGATGCAATTCTTATGCCAGAGCATGACCAAACACAGATTACAGGTACGGTGATTAAGTCTTCAGCTGGGACCAGTTTCTCAATACCAATTGTACGTATAGGAAATATCAATACAACACTTTTAAAATTAAAAGAAAAGGGGTATTGGACGTACGCTCTCACAGGGGAAGGAGAAACATCATTACCATCTGTAACCTTTGATACTCCAACGATTATCGTTATCGGAAGTGAGGGGTCAGGCATTGCTAAGAAAACTCTTGAACATTGTGACTTCAAACTTTCTATTCCGATTGCACCTGATTGCGAATCATTAAACGCTTCAAATGCGGTCGCTGTCACGCTCTATGAGTGGAGTAAGCAACAAGGATAATTGACTTTAGATGGAGGCATGATACTGTGAACTAATATAGTTCATTTGGGAGGTTACATGTTAGATATTAAAGGCAACGTAACAAACCCGCTTGTTGCTCGACTGAGTAATTTTACACCACGCCCTTTTACTTTTATGGGAGTTACGTGTGCAGGTCTTGAAGGATTTTTCCAGTCGCTTAAGTGCGAATTTGTGTTAAGTCAAAGAGAAATCTGTCTTCTTGAGGGTAAAGAAGCGAAACGTGCTGGGCAGATGTATGAGTCTTGGAAAAAGTCTCAGTTACTGTGGTGGGATGGAAAATCATACCATCGTGCAAGCCGTGAATACTTGTTGCTTGTAACAAGGGCTTATGATGAGGTGTATCTTCAGGACCCAAGTATGCGTATTGATCTATTGGCAATTGGTTACCAAGAGATCTGTCACTCAATTGGGAATCCGGATATGCGAGATACTGTTCTTACTGAAGTCGAAATGTTGTACCAGTTAAACAGGTTACGCATCCGAGCTCTTTCTGAGAACACATAAGGTTCTTCATACACAACTGCAAGGTTTACTTGCAGTTTTTTTATTAAAAGTTATAGAGGTGCTCTTGTGATTTTAAGAATGCTTTTCAGGTATACTTCACGTATGAAAAAACTAATACAATTCTTTCAGCCACTTATAGTTATTCTTCGGAAGTGTCTGTGGTTTATAACTAGGCCAAAAAGGTATGGTGCACATGTCGCCATTATTCATAAAAATGAGGTTCTCATTGTTATGACAACATATTGGCCTGGGTATGGTTTACCTGCAGGAGGTATTAAGAAAGGGGAGACACCTCATAATGCAGCACTACGTGAAGTGCGTGAAGAGGTTGGGATTATTCTAAAACTAATTACACCACTTGCACCTTTTGTGGTTTATGATGATTATGTTACAGATACGGTGTATGGTTTTTATGCTTTAGTAAACTCTAAAGATTTTGTTCTTGATACGTTAGAAATTGCTAATGCGGAATGGGTGTCACTTGATAAACTTCCTGAACTAAATAGTGGAGCAGCTCACGTAATCGAACTTTATAAAAGGGAACGTCATAAAAGAATACAAAACAAGTTATAAAACAATAGATTTACTTGTTTGTAAATAAATGCAACTTAAACAATAAATGCTAGAATAGGTCTATGATAAAGCGCCTGTTACGAAACTTCTCCAATGATATCGGTATAGATCTCGGAACTGCAAACACTCTTGTGTATGTTCGTGGTCGTGGCATTGTTATTAATGAGCCATCAGTTGTTGCGCTTAACACAAAAACAAATCGTGTTGTTGCTGTCGGTCTTGAAGCTAAGAGTATGATGGGAAGAACTCCTTCACATATTAGAATCGTACGACCGCTTGTTGATGGTGTTATTTCTGATTATGAAGTGACTGAAGAAATGCTCAGCTATCTTATCAATAAAGCAAATGATATGGACCGAAAACTGTTCCGTCCACGAGTGGTAATAGGTATTCCAGTTGGCATTACAAACGTAGAGATGCGAGCTGTGTATGATGCAGCGAAATCAGCAGGAGCTAGTAGTGTCTATATCGTGGAGGAGCCAATGGCTGCTGCAATTGGGGTACATCTTCCTATTCATGAACCAGTTGGAAGTATGATTGTTGATATTGGTGGAGGAACAACTGACATCGCAGTGATTGCGCTTTCTGGAGTTGTGCGAGCTAAAAGTCTCAAGGTTGCAGGAGATAAATTAACGGAAGATATTATTCTCTACATGCGAGATGAGTTTAAGATGCTTATCGGTGAAAAAACAGGTGAACACATTAAGATGACTATCGGGTCTGCGCTTCCTGATGAGGAAGGCCAGGAGTTAAGTGTTAAGGGGCGTGATTTAGTTACAGGACTTCCTCGAGAAGCAGTGATAACTGATGTTGACATTCGAGAAGCGATGTATGGATCTATTACACAGCTTGTGGATATTATTAGAGAAGTACTTGAGACCACCCCACCTGAGGTTCTCTCTGATATTATGCAAAAAGGGATTACGCTTGCTGGCGGCGGTGCTCTTATTCGTAATCTTCCACAATTACTTGAGATGCAACTCAAGGTTCCTGTCACTGTGGCTGATGATCCTCTCACTGCTGTTGCTCGTGGTACCGGAGTTATCCTCGAGAATATTCCGCTTTATAAAGATATACTAGTAGAAAATACAGATGACATATCTTTCAGGTAAGGCTCAAAAAAAGAGAAGTTACAGTAGATATGCGCTTATTGCAAGCGTATTTTTGCTTTTGGTGCTATTTTGGTTACCTATTAAAAAATATACATATACATTTCTTGAGCCGGTAATCGTGAGACTCGGGATTACTAAAACGTCCTTTACTGTTTTCCCTGAATTCTTTAGTACTTATGTTGTGTCTCACAAAACTTTGGCAACAAAAAATAAAGTTCTTGAACTAGAAGTCGAGAGGTTGGAGAATGCTCTTGCTGATAAGGATGCATTACTACGTGAACATAATCTTGAAGACACACTTCTTATTTCTGCAACAACATCATCACATGAACCGCTTGTGTTGTATCCAATTATGCAAGACATAACTCATTTATACTCAACAATTCTTCTCTCGAAAGGATTTAAAGATGGGGTTGATGTTGGTGATACTGTCTACGTGAGAGGAAATCAAGCAGCATGTACTGTGCGAGAAGTGTTTAGTTCAACCGCGCTGTGTGTATTGTTTACTGCTTCTGGCATGAAAATAGAAGGTGTAACATCTTCATCGTCTATTACACTTTCTCTTGTTGGAAGGGGTGGGCATTTTTTGGCAGATGTAGTACGTGACACACCAGTGAGTGTGGGCGAAATTGTGTATATGCGAAGTAACCCAAAAGTTATCCTGGGTACGGTTAAAGAAGTCTCTAATAATAATCAGGATACTTCATGGCATATTTTTGTGGAGGGGGCATATAATCCAGTAACATCATCTATTTTTTATGTTCAACCGTAAAAGAACTCCTATATATAAACCAGTTGTAGTTACTCTTCTTATCGTATTTGCTGGTCTTTCTGATATCATTTTTAGCACATCTCGGTTCCCCATTTTTACGATCTTGGTTTGTGGTATAGTTACTTTATATGAAATTGTTTCGCCGTACATCTACTCTTCGCGTTAAGCGAAAATCTTCACACGAAATTGATCCTGAGGATGTATTTATTGATTCTCAAAATCTTTCAGCGCTTAATTTAGACCAACTAGAAGGCCAGCTTGAAAGACCACTTGGTAAACATATTTTCTATATTGCAGTTGCTGCGTCATTATTATTACTTGTCGGGTTTTCGTATCGATTATTTGCTATGCAGATAGTACAGGTAGATGAATATACAGAAAAAGCAGACAGTAATCATCTTAAAAAATTACCACTCTTTGCACTACGTGGAACTATTGCTGACAGAAATGGAGAACTGCTTGCATGGAATTCACTGTATAGTATCTCTGCATCGAGCTCACAAGCAACATCAACTGATGAAGAAAAACAAAAACAAAAACTGCAAGATGATATTCCTAAGCGTGTCTACACTGAGACATCAGGGTTCTCGCATATTCTTGGGTATGTTAGTTATCCGAAACGAGATCAGTCAGGTGTGTTTTGGCAAGATGAATACGTTGGTAAAGACGGAGTTGAAAAGCAATACCAGAGCGAACTAGCTGGTGTAAAAGGTGAACGAATTATAGAAGTAACTGCTCTCCATGAAGTTGAGGCACAGAATGTTGTGGTGTACCCAAGTCATGGATTAAATTTAAAACTAACAATAGATAAAAAAGTACAAGCTAAGTTATATGAGAGCATGGAAGCTCTTGCTAAAAAAGCTTCATTTACTGGTGGGGCTGGAATAATTATGGATGTTCATACTGGAGAAATTTTAGCACTCACTAGTTACCCTGAGTATGATAATAATTTGATCACTAATGCTACAACAAAAGAAGAGAAGAGTCAGGTCGGAGAGGACCTCTTGGATAAGCGAAGAAAGTTTCTCAATCGGGCTGTAGCAGGATTATTTACACCAGGGTCAACAGTAAAGCCTTTTTTCGCTTATGCAGCACTTGCTGAGAATATTATTTCTCCAGAAAAAAATATATACAGTTCTGGACAACTTGTGATAAAGAATAAATACGACGGGCCCGATACTGTATTTAAAGATTGGAAAGCACATAGGTATGTAGATATGCGTGATGCAATCGCTGAATCATCGGACGAATATTTTTATCAAATAGGTGGAGGTTATCAAGACCAAAAGGGTCTAGGAATAGCAAGGTTGGATAAGTATGCACAATTGTTTGGATTCGCTAGCACCACTGGAATAGATCTCCCGGGTGAAGAGTATGGGAATATCCCAACACCTGAGTGGAAGAAAAAAGTGTTCGGTGAGGACTGGCTACTAGGGAATACATACCATTCATCAATTGGTCAGTACGGCTTTCAAGTTACTCCACTTGAGCTTACCAGGGCAGTTGCAGCCATTGCTAATGGAGGTAGCTTGGTTACTCCTCATGTTGTTATGGGAGCACCTACAGCATCAACTTCACTTCATCTTGATCAAAATGATCTTAAGGTTATTCAAGAAGGAATGTATCGTGTGGTTCATGGTGAAAAAGGTACAGGACGTGCGCTTGATATGAAAGGATTAGATATAGCAGCTAAGTCAGGGACTGCTGAACTTGGAGTGAGTAAACAACTTGTAAACTCATGGATTAGTGGGTACTTCCCGTATGAAAATCCGCGTTACGCGTTTGTAGTAATTATGGAAAAGGGTGATAGGCATAATCCATTTGGTGCGGTGTTTGCGGCACGTGAGACACTTGAGTGGATGAGGGATAATACTGATTATACAAAATAGTCATAGACTGTATCAATACCGAGGCATTATTTGGCGTATCTCTAGGAAATTTTTAATAAAAGTTTCTTACCGTACACTCTAGTACGCCTTGAAATTTTTACTAAAAATTTCCGTCAAACTCCATCCAAATATTGCATCGGCTGATGTTATATATCATTTGTAAAATTTGAAATTTGGAAAATAAAAAAGCCGCACTTCGCGCGGCATCTAAGCAAACAATCACAAATGAATTCTGTTAATGAACTGTTATTACTGTTTATTTTTTGCTATCACATGAGATTTCAAAAATACGACTAAAGCTGTAAGAGTTTGAAACATTTACAGTCTCGTAGCACTTACCAGTTATTGGGCTCTGAATAACCTGAAAATCAAAATTTTGTCTAGAGACCCTACTTTCCGCTGTATTTTCTTTACTTCCCGAAGATTCTTCCCTTTTCCCACATGCTACAAGAGCTAGTGCTAGAATTATTAGAACAATTTTTTCCATCTAAGTGACACTCCTTTAAGTTCTGAAAAACAAAGTACTAAGTATAGTATACTACAAATATAATAAATGTCAATATAACTATACTTGCTTGTTTATGGTATAATATGAGCCACTACATTTATGGAATCTTTAACACTTGAAAAGAAACAATTACTAGAAGATGAGCTTAAGGGGCTTATCTCAGTGCGTCGTAAGGAGATTGCTGATGCTCTAGAATACGCGAAGAGTCTCGGGGATCTCTCGGAGAATGCTGAGTATCATCAAGCCCGTGAAGACCAAGCTAACTGTGAAGACCGAATTATCCACATTGAGCAGATTCTTAAGAATGCTGTGATTATGGAAACACACGCAACAGGAGTTGTAAGTGTTGGGTCAACTGTTACAGTGCAAAAGAAAGGTTCTAAAGAAGAAAAGACATTTGCACTTGTTGGAAGTGAAGAAGCTGATTCAATTTCAGGTAAAATTTCGAATGAATCACCGCTCGGTGAAGCTCTTCTTGGAAAGAAAAAAGGTGATAAAGTTATTGTTCACGCTCCAAAGGGGGATATTGAATATACAATCATCGCTACTGTTTAGTTAATGGCTGATGGTAAAAACAAGCGACCCCTTCGGGGTCGCTTGTTTTTATATCGACTATCTTGGCTTCATTTGATATTATAAGCATATATTGTATATGGTCTCCATCTACTATTAACCATTAACTATTAACCAAACTTATGGCATCCCTTGAAGAACTTCGTGCTGAGCGAATTAAAAAATTAGAAGCACTCGCAAAAGGTGGTGCTTTAGCTTACCCAAGTATTTCATTACGCACTCATGAACTAAAGGGTGTACTTGAAACCTTCCCATCTCTTGAAGCTTCACAAGAGACTGTCGTAGTAAATGGGCGAGTGATGACCTCTCGTGGCCAAGGTGCAATTTCGTTTATTGATCTGTATGACGGATCTGCTCGAATGCAAGTTGTGATTAAGCTACCAGAATCACCAGAAGAAGCAATGCAGTTTTATCGAGAGTATGTTGATACAGGGGACTTTATCGAAGTAACAGGTACAGTGTTTGTAACAAAAAGTGGTCAGCAAAGTATTCTAGTTACTAAAGTTGCAATGCTTTCAAAAGCACTCCTCCCACTTCCAGATAAATTCCACGGTCTTCAAGATGAAGAGCTACGTATGCGAGAGCGATATCTTGATATCCTCACGAATCAAGAGCTTAAAGATATTTTTATAAAGAAAGCAAAATTTTGGCAAGTTACTCGCGCATTTTTAACTGAAAAGGACTTCTTAGAAGTAGAGACGCCAACAATAGAAGTAACAACAGGAGGGGCAGAAGCTCGACCATTTGCGACTCACCACAATGATTTTGATCTTGATGTCTATATGCGTATTTGTGTAGGAGAGTTGTGGCAAAAGCGTCTTATGGCATCTGGATTTCCTAAAACATTCGAAATTGGTCGAGCATATCGTAATGAGGGGTCTTCACCTGACCACTTACAAGAATTTACGAACTGTGAGTTCTATATGGCATATGCTGATTATCGTGATGGAATGAAGTTAGTTAAGGAGTTGTATCGAAAGTTAGCGGTGGAAGTTTTTGGAACAACGGTCTTTACTACTCGTGGGCACACCTTTGATCTTAGTCATGAATGGAAAGAAATTGACTACAAGACTGAAGTTAAGACACAAACGGGTATTGATATTGAAACTGACTCTGATGAAGTGATTATCGCAAAGTTGCAAGAACTTAAAGTTAAGTATGATGGCAATAATCGTGAACGACTTATTGATACGCTTTGGAAGTATTGCCGAAAAAATATTTCAGGACCTGCGTTTCTTATCAATCATCCACTCCTTGTTGCTCCACTTGCAAAAGCAAATGCTGACGGAAAGACTGCGCAGATTTTCCAGCCAATCTTAGGAGGGAGCGAACTTGGTCGTGGATACAGTGAGCTAAATGACCCACTTGATCAGCGAAAGCGATTCGAGGTGCAGCAGGAACTCATTAACAAAGGTGATGAGGAGGCAATGATGGCTGATTGGGACTTCGTGGAGATGCTTGAACATGGAATGCCTCCAACTTGTGGATTTGGGTTTGGTGAGCGAGTTTTTGCATTTTTTGTCGATAAGCCAATTCGAGAAATACAGATGTTTCCACTTGTTAAACCAATAAGTGAATAACGTAGGTGTATTGATGTGGCTATTGCTTGGGCGCTGTAGGCGCCCAAGCATCAGACTAGACAAACACATATATTAGTTGTAGTGTTAGAACAGACAAACTTTAAAGGAGTCTGGAATGAGTAATTTGTCCTTTGCAGAAATTGATGAGCTTGTGCCATTTCCTGAACTAGATTCAAACGAAGATTCAAAAAAGAGAGAACAGAAGCCGTTTGCTAATCCGTTTACGGAAGATGTACAAGACGGACCATACTTCAGTCTTTTTGAAGAAATACTTTTTTTGCATCGAGCTAGTCAGAAGAAAATTGTGACAGCTAGACTAATTGGTGATCCGATTATTTTCGACTTTCTGATTCAGGATGACACTAAATCAATGAAATACTATCTTGATCTGTATAGAGGTATTTATACAGAGAACAAGAATGGTTTTCAGATTGAACGCAGGATTACAGCGATTTCAAAAAGTAGACTGACAATTCTTCTCTGTTCGTATCTTCAGAAGAAAAGAACACCAAAGATTTTCGCTTATCTTGAGAAAGAAATTGATAAAGCTATTACGCTTAAAGGGTGTGAAACCGTCTTACATCAGACTTCTCAACCGTTTATGCTCTATATTGCGATAGTTCAGGAGGTGGTGATAACTCTTGAGCGAAGGAATTTGCATGAACTAGAATTCATGAAAATTGATACCTCAAAGTCTTTGTCCCGATTGCTCTATCTCTGGAACTTGGCAGCTTTTATTGCTTCTCCAAGTGAAAAAGCCCAAGCTCTTATGAGTTTGAAAAATTTGATTAGCGATTGGAATCGTAAATAGAACTTTTGAAGTTTTATTGCCAACCCCGACACGAAAGTGGCGGGTTTTCTTTTTATTAGCACCACATAACCCACCAAAATGAGTATGTTTCATGTTATCCACACTGATTTTTAGTCAAATAACAGTCTAGTGGGTTATAATGGGTCTCAGTGGGGCAAAGTGGGAGTTTTGCTTCGCACCCATTACGGATATGCTAATCGGAAAATACACACACGACCTCGACCCAAAAAAACGATTAACGCTACCTTCAAAGTGGCGTACTGATCTCGGGAAGAAAGTTGTTGTGACTAATGGATTAGATAATTCATTATTTGTTTTTACGATTACAGAGTGGGAGAAAATGGCGCAGAAGTTATCTGAAGGTGGTTTTGGTAATCAAGATAGTCGAAGTTTTAATCGATTCATGCTCGGGAATGCATTCGAGACAGATGTTGATTCAGCAGGACGAATTGTGATACCAGATACACTGAAGGATTTTGCAAAACTTTCTTCAAAAGTCGTGCTTGCAGGAATGTATTCACGAATTGAACTCTGGGATGAAAAAGCTTGGGAAGCGAATATTGCAAAGGTAAATGGTGAAGCAGATGCACTAGCATCAAAGCTTAACGATTTAGGGATAATCTAATAAGTCGCCTTACTACTGACTACACGCTACTATCTACACGCTATCCATTATGCATATCCCAGTACTTTTACATGAATCAATAGAAGGTCTAAACATCAAAGCTGGAGGAACGTATGTTGACTGTACCACTAACCGTGCAGGACATAGTCAAGAAATTGCTAAAGCTGTTGGAGAAGAGGGAGTACTTATCTGCATAGATCTCGACCAAGATGCTTTGCAGGAAGCAAGAGTTGTTCTTGAAAAAATACCTAATGCTCCAAAGATCCATTTTATACATTCTAATTTTCGTCACTTGGCGTCTATCTTAAAAGATTTAAAGATAGCACATGTCGACGGAATATTAGCTGATCTTGGAGTTTCTTCTCAAGAACTCGATGATTCTAAACGAGGGTTCTCATTTAGAACAGACGACCCGCTCCTTATGACCTTTGATGCTAAACCTGAAGAAGACATGACAACTGCGTATGACATTGTGAACTTCTGGAGCGAATCCACCATTGCTGACATTTTATATGGATTCGCTGATGAAACATATTCACGACGTATTGCACGAAGAATTATCGAAAAGCGAGATGTTGCCCCTATAAAGACAACTTTTGAGCTTGTTGATGTTATTGCATCTGCGGTGCCAGCGCTTTATCGTCATAGAAAAACCCACTTTGCTACGAAGACATTCCAAGCGCTTCGTATGGCAACAAATGATGAACTGGGAAGTATTAGTGACTTGATTGAGTCACTGCCAAAAATCCTCGCTTCTAATGGAAGAGCTTGCATTATTACCTTCCATAGTACCGAAGATAGAATCGTAAAGCATAAGTTACGATCAAATGAAGAGACGTTAAAGACGATTAATAAAAAGGCAATAGTGCCAAGCGATGAAGAAATTAAAGAAAACGTTAGAGCACGAAGTGCACAACTAAGAATAGTAGAAAGAATATAACCATAAAAAGTAAACAGCAATCTTATGAATCTCAATTACAAATCAACAACTTTTTATGAACGAGCAGTACATACCATGGTAGGTACGCTTTGTGTTCTTGCTCTTATTTATTGTGCAGTACTCCTTTCACTTGTGTTTTCTGTTATCGAGCGAAAGCAAAATACCATTGCAACACGAGACCTTTCTTCAGAACTTTCATCACTAGAAATGAAGTACGCCAACATTGTTTCTTCCATTTCTGAAAGTGATTTGGCTGCAAATAACTTTACACGAGTCGATAATGCTACCTTTGCAGTACGAAAGGATGATATAGCTAGTTATACAGTGCTATATGCACGCTAAGGATTTTTCAAAAACATCTTCGGTTCTTTCTCATGACCAAGAGACAAGATCTAAAGATAGAATAGATATTGTCATGCTTGCGTGGCTTGTGCTTGCACTTTTTGTTATTGGTAGAGCATTTTATATCCAAGTAGTAAAACACGATTACTATACTGATCTCGCAGATAAACAATATGTTTCTAAGGTGCCAATTAATTTTGATAGAGGAAATATTTATTTTTCAAGATATAAGGGTACCGTAGTCCCGGTTGCGCAACTAAGAACAACGTATCGAATTGCGGTTGACCCAACACAGATCACAAACGCCGAATCACTCTACACTAAGCTCTCAGAGGTAATTGCCCTTGATAAAGGTGTCTTTATTGCTAAGGCAACAAAAGTAAATGATCCCTATGAGGAAGTAGCACGAGATGTTTCTGAAGATGATGTTGCAAAATTAAAGTTAAAGAAATTGCCAGGAGTTAGTTATCTTAAGGATAATAAACGTTCATACCCACAGGATGCGGTTGGGGCTAAAGTTGTTGGCTTCGTTGGCTCAGATGGTGTACATGTTCGTGGGCAGTATGGTCTTGAAAGGTACTATGATGATATCTTAACAAGAAAAAGCAGTGACACGACTGTAAACTTTTTTGCAGAGTTGTTTACTGATATTCAAAAAACAATTATTTCTAACACTGATAAACAAGAAGGTGATATTGTGTTAACAATAGATGCAGAAGCAGAGCGAGTACTTCATCAAATACTTGTCGAAACGAAGAAGACATGGAACTCAGATACAATAGGAGGAATTATTATGGACCCTAAGACCGGGAAAATTATTGCGATGGATGGGTTGCCTAGCTTTGACCCTAATGAGTTCACTGATGTAAAAAATTCTCAAGATTTCGCTAATCAAAATGTGTCTGGAGTGTACGAAATGGGAAGTATTATTAAGCCTATTACCATGGCATCAGCAATTGATGCAGGAGTGGTAGATGAGGATGTAACAACCTATGACGATAAAGGTTTCAGAGATTTGAACGGATATAAGGTGCGTAACTTCGATGGTAAAGCTCGTGGTCCAGGAACTACAATGCAAGCAATACTGGATCAGTCACTTAACATAGGTATTGTGTTTTTGGTGGAACAACTAGGTACAAAACGATTTCAGGAATATTTTAAAAAGTTTGGAATAGGGAGTGAGACTGGAATTGATTTACCAACAGAGGCGAGTGGACTTACAAAAAATATCGACAGTCCTGTTTTTGTTGATAATGCTACGGCAGGATTCGGCCAAGGTATTGCAATTACTCCGATACAGACAATTCGAGCACTAGCAGTTCTAGGTAATGGGGGTAAGTTAGTCTCTCCTCATGTAGTTGATAGTATTGTTTACCAGAACGGTGATACCAAGAAAATGTCATATGATGATGGCGAACAAGTTATTTCAGCAACAAGTAGTGAAAGAATTTCTCGTATGCTTGTGCATGTGGTAGATCACGCACTTCAACACGGTGCAATGAAGATGGATCACTACACTATTGCAGCAAAGACCGGAACGGCTCAGATGGTAAAGCCAGGGGGAGGCTATTATGAGGACAGGTATCTGCACTCATTCTTTGGGTACTTCCCAGCGTATGATCCTAAGTATATTATTTTCCTTTTCCATACCTATCCTAAAGGAGCTGAGTATGCGTCTGCAACGCTCACGGATCCGTTCTTTAAAATAGTAAAATTCCTCATTAGCTATTATGAAGTGCCGCCAGACCGTTAAGCTAAAATCACTTCATCTGCTTCGTTGTGAGGAATTTTTACTCCACGCGTCGTACTATTCGTACGCCTTGGTCGTAAAAATTCCTCACGCCTTGCATCTAAAGCAATTTTAACTTAACGGATGTATACTATCTGACATGTCTATCAACCCACTCCGTATCCGACAACTAAATAGTGCTGAGTACACAGGTGGCACAGTCGTTTACCAGATGTGTCGTGATATTCGTGCCGTAGATAATGATGCGTTACTCTTCGCACAAGAATTAGCGAAATCTAAGAAAGCACAACTTATTGTTAACTATGTCATCTGGAATTATGAATGGCAGGGAGCTACACGAAGATTCTATGATTGGGTGTTGCCGTCCCTTCGAGAAGTTGAAAAAGTTTTGCGTCACAATAACATTCCACTAGTAGTAACTTTTGAAGAAGAGAAATTATTTACTAAGAAGAAGTTTATTAAAGTGCCTGAGCATATTGGAGCAGTTGTAATTGACGAATTACCACTTCATTTTATGGAAAAGTGGAAAGAGCAATTCTTGAACAATAATCCAGAACTTCCCCTCTATGAAGTTGATGCTCACAATTGTATTCCAGTGTGGGAATTGTCTCCAAAGCAAGAATTTGCAGCTCACACTATTCGAAGAAAAGTACATGAGAAGCTCCCTCTCTTTTTAGAGGAATACGGTAAACTCGCTAAACATACAGCTAATGGGGACTTACTAATAACCATTCCAGAAATAAGCTGGACTGAAGTTTCTAATCTCATAATGTGTGATGAGAGTGTGCAAGGAACAGGGCAGTTTATCCCAGGAACTGAAGCTGGCATGAAACTCGTTAAAGAGTTTTTTGCAACAAAACTTGCAACCTATAATACGAGTCGCAATGATATTAACATCGATGGTCAAAGTAATCTCTCACCATATATCGCTCACGGCAATATCTCACGGCGTCGTATTATTCTTGAGTTACTCAAGCATGCAAAAGTAGATATCACTGAAGCGTTTGACAGTGTCCAGAATGGCTCAAATGGGAAGATGGGGAGTATTGCAGCATTTATTGAAGAGTGTGTCGTGCGGGCAGAGATATCAGAGAACTTTTGTTTTTATAATGATAACTATGATACATTCGACGGTTTCCCTGAATGGGCAAAAGTAACTCTTACAAAGGCTTCCACTGATGAACGAGAATATACATATACCTATAAAGAATTGAGAGATGCTAAGACACATGATGACATTTGGAACGCCGCACAGAAGCAGATGGTCACTACTGGTAAGATGCACGGGTATCTACGAATGTACTGGGCAAAGAAGATTCTGGAGTGGACAAAGACTCCACAGGAGGCAATGAGGTTTGCTGTTAAGTTAAACGACGTCTACGAGTTAGACGGACGAGACTCTAATGGGTATGTTGGTTGTGCGTGGAGTATCGGTGGACTACATGACAGACCGTGGTTCGGCCGGCCGATATTCGGAGCAGTGAGATACATGGCCGAAAGTGGTGTTAAAAAAAGAGGGGATACAAAAGTGTACATCGAGAAGTGGTTAGGGAGCAAAGGCACATTATTTAACTAAAGAAAAAAGCAACCAAAGTAGGTTGCTTTTGATTGTTAGAAAAGAAAAAGAAAGTTCAGTAAGTCGGCTAATTATTGCTTCGGAAGTGAACCGTATGGAACTTTTCCATTAAGGTAATCCTCTGGGTTTACGGTATTTATTCCATCAGTGACACTTACATTAGAATACTTTCGATAAATTGTTCCGTCAGCTTTTCTATAAACAATAACTACACTTTTGAGTGGTGTTTGGCGACCAGATTCACTGTGTTCAACAGCTACAATTTTATCGTCAGGTCCCCATTCAACACATCCTCCCAATGAAATAACAATAATAGTAATTGCAAGAATTCTGTAAAACATTATGTATCCTTTCTGTGATCAATGAGCTGGCTTGTAATCTACATCGAAAAAATAGTACTGTCAAATATGTACTTTTTTACAATATATGGTATAATTATATTTATATCTCAATCTTTTATGAAAAAACCAGCTCCAAAGAAGTCGTTCTCATCATCGACTCCAGCAAAAAAATTCTCTCCTCGAACCCCTTCATTTACTCCTCGTGAGACTATTAGTCGTGCACCTAGAACTGAAAGAGGTGCTCAACCATTTCGTAAAGAATTTACAAAGCGTGAGGCCACAGCAACATCTACCCCAAAAAATGGATACCAAGGTAAAGCTTCGAACTTTAATCCAAATTTTCATTCTGAGAAAAAAAGCAATTCTAATATTTCTGGAGATGGTAAGAAAAACATCATCCGTACACCGTATGTGCAGGTACATAAAGATTCTAAAAAAAGTAAACTACACGCTACTGACTACACGCTACACGCTAAGACTGACACTTCCTGGGGGAAAGTTGCTGATTGGTACAACAAGCATCTCGAGACAAATGATGATACTTATCATGTAAAAGTTGTATTCCCAAATGTCCTACGTATGCTTGGAGATATTACAGGAAAAAAAGTTCTTGATCTTGCTTGCGGACAAGGAATCTTCTCAGAGAAGCTTCGTAATCAAGGAGCACTTGTTACAGGGGTTGATCTTGGTAAACAACTCATAAAAATTGCCGAAGAAAATAGTCTTTCAGTCAAGCAAAAAGGAACTCATAAAGTAACATATCATGTTGCCTCAGCAGATGATTTATATATGCTTAAGAACGGGAGTTTCGATATCGTGGTTTGTATTTTAGCGCTTCAGAATATAGAGAATCTGCAAAAGACTGTCGCTGAAGCTTCGAGAGTACTCACTACAAACGGTAGACTTATTTTTGTGCTTAATCATCCTAGTTTTAGAAATCCTCGAAAAACGTTTTGGGCATTTAATGATCAAGACGATACCCAGTACCGACGAGTGGATGAGTATATGTCTGAGTCTCATATAAAAATAGATATGACTCCAGGAAGTGTTGCTGATAAAAAATTTACAGTATCATTTCATCGACCACTCCAGGTGTATGTAAAAGCTCTCAGTAAGGTAGGATTTGCAATAACACATCTTGAAGAATGGATTAGTCACAAAGAAAGTGAAAAGGGTCCGAAGCAACGAGCGGAGAATAAATCACGAAAGGAAATCCCGATGTTTATGTGTGTGGAATGCAAGAAGGTGGAAAATGGAAAATAGAATGTAGGGAAAAAGAAGAGCGGCACCGTAGGTGCCGCTCTTCTGTTTTAGATTTTGGCACACCCTACCTTCTACTCTCCAGTTTCTACCATCTATGCTATAATTTCCTGATATGAAAAAAATGTCACATTTCTTCCTTAAAACAACTGAAGGTCAGTTCCTTGGTTCGGTCGGTCTTATTTTGATTCTTTTACTTGGTTATTATTTTTACGCAACTTCTACTAACCCAACAACGACAACAACTCAGCCAGTAGTTATTACTCAGACTGATCATGTTCGGGGTGCAAAAGATGGGAAAGTAACACTTGTTGAGTTCGGGGATTTCCAGTGTCCTGCCTGCGGTGCATTTGAGCCAATCGTTCGTCAGGTAATGGCAGACAACAAAGATACACTTAAGTTTTCATTCCGCCATTTTCCTCTAACCCAAATTCACAAGAATGCACTTCTCGCAGCTAAGGCATCAGAAGCAGCAGGTCTTCAAGGTAAGTTCTGGGAGATGCATGACATTCTTTACGACAAGCAGGAAGAGTGGGGAGAGGCGCTTAACGCTCGTGAATTTATTATGGTCTACGCAACAACACTTAAGCTAGATACTAAGAAGTTTTCTGCTGATCTTGAGAGTAAGACTCTTGAAGATAAAATTCTTGCTGAGTTTAAGGAAGGTGTGAAGCTCGGTGTTCAAGGTACTCCAACATTTTTCCTTAACGGTAAAAAAGTCGAAGATAACCCACGTAACCTAGCTGACTTTAATGCAATGATTAAAGAAGCCGCATCGGCGAAGTAATTGCCAACCACAGTAACTATGATAAAAGAATTCCTCATTAAACAAGCTGTTAAGCACGGTACAAAAAATCTTCCAAAAGATCAGGCTGACATGTTGGCTAAAGCTGTAGAAAAAGACCCAAAACTTTTTGAAAAGATTGCAAAAGAAATCGATGAACTTAAAAAAGCTGGTAAGCCTGAGATGTACGCAGCACTTGATGTGATGAAGAAATATCAGAAGGAGCTCCAGGCTTTGTTTGCACAATGATAAAGAAATTATTTCAGCTTATCTTTAGTTCAGTTAAAGATAGAAGAATAACGACACTTGAATTTATAGGTGGATTATTTTTTGCACTGACTGTTGGGTTAATTGTGTATTCTTTACTTATCTTACTCTGGGGAGCGATAGGAGCATTTTTAGTTATTAATGGCTTTGCTCTTGATTCATTTGTTATGCAAAAGAATGTATTTAATTCAGTAATGAGTATAATTACTTGGCTTATTCCATTTAGTATTATTACGTATTCATATAAAGTTTTACTTAGTAAAAGAAAATAGTAAGTCTTATCTTATTATTTAGCTTGTAATGTATACCAATATTGGGAGTACTCTTAGTTATCCACAAGAAAATTTTCTTGTTCTATTGAAGTAGAACATCTGTTCTAGTAGTATAGAATCATGAAAGACCAAGAAACATTATCAGAATTTTTTATAGAAAATAACCGTATGCCAACGTACGAAGAGATGAAATCACTCTTTGGGGTAGCATCTAAGAATACTGTAGCATATAGAGTTAACAAGTTAGTCGAAAATGGGTTCCTGACTAAGAACGGTAACAAGTTAGCTCTCTCAGAAGTTGGTACCGTGATGCGATTAGGGACGGTACAAGCAGGATTCCCGACGGCGGCTGATGAAGACGTCGATACTACATTACTTTCACTCGACGACTTCTTGGTAGAAAGAAAACAGAGTACCTACATGTTAGAAGTTCAAGGTGAGTCGATGATAGATGCAGGAATATTAGAAGGGGATCTGGTTCTTGTAGAGAGGGGAAGAACACCGCGAAGAGGAGATATAGTACTAGCACTTGTAGATAATGAATACACACTTAAGTACCTCGAGACAGAAAATGGGAAGCCGGTTCTTGTTCCCGCGAACAAAGCATTTAAAAAAATATATCCGAATCCAAATAAGTTACGAATCGAAGCAGTATTAAAAGCAGTCATTAGAAAATATAGATAATTAATTTCAAACATCATGACAACACCAAAACAAGTACCACAACAAGCTCGTGCAATCATTCATCTCGTAGCTAAAGGTGAAAAGACAACTACCATAAACTATAGCCGTCGTATGTATGCAATTATTAGACGCTATACCCCAGAAGCAGCGGTTGGTGTAGCTAATGAGTGCTATGCAGAACTAACAGGACTACGAACTTTCTTTAAGAAGTCGTATGCTGAACTTGCACAGAGTATTGTAAAAGATTTAAAGAATGAGATAGGTATTTCTTTTACTGTTAGAGTTGCTAAGGCGGTAGAGTTCGATGCAGTCCGAGCGCACACTAAAAAGGTAAAGCAAATTTCTACCTACAAAGAACTAAATACGCTCTTTAAAGGTGCATCATTTGTCCCTCATGAGGATAGAACAAGTATTCGTCGTACCTTACGAGCGCGTCGTATTAGATTAAGCGTTCCATATCTTGGAAAGGTAAAGTAATTATAAACTATGAGATTCGTTTTAACTCTTACAACATGTGTCTGTTTCTGGATGGTTATTGTATAGAACCTGTATAAAATCGCCTTAGACTTTTTATTTCTATCTTATAAATAGTTTAAGGGGATTCTAAACGGGCTCTATAGCTAGATTGTGAAGGAAGATGTGTAATAATAATGCCACTCTGTGCGTCAGTATAAGTGCTATACTGGGTATATAAAATATAACTAAATGAACACAGTTAACTGGTACTCACAACTCATTAAGCCATCCTGGGCGCCACCATCGTGGTTATTTGGTCCTGCATGGACTGTGCTGTATATTCTCATTGCTATTTCATTTGGGAAAGTGTTCATGCTTGCGTACCAGAAGCAGATTCCACTTATTGTTGTGGTGCCATTTGTTCTTAATCTCATTTTTAATGCAGCCTTTTCACCAATTCAATTTGGACTTAAGAGTAATGCACTCGCAGCTGTAGATATTATTCTAGTACTTATGACGCTCATTTGGGCTATGATTGCTATCTACCCATACATGAAGTGGATTACCTATATGCAGATTCCGTATGTGCTCTGGGTATCATTTGCAACAGCGTTACAGTTGACGGTTACATATCTTAACCGCTAATAGTTAGCGGATTGTGGTGTTAGTTTATTAGGAAAATGTTTAATGTAATTGATTGCACCAATTACTGAAAAAATAACCAAGATGTGTTAGAATGCTTTAGTATTATTGGTCTGAATTTGCTAATACCTAAAAGCTAACGGCTAAAAGCTATCTTATTATGAGTCTTTCTATCGGAATCGTTGGTTTACCAAATGTCGGAAAGTCGACACTCTTTAACGCTCTTACAAAAAAGAGTGTGCCTGCTGATAATTATCCATTTTGTACAATTGACCCGTCTGTTGGTATTGTGCCAGTACCGGACCCACGTCTTGAACAACTTTCTAAAATCTCAGGGTCTAAAAAAATCATTCCAGCAGTTGTTGAGTTCGTCGATATCGCAGGACTTGTGAAAGGTGCAGCAGAAGGAGCAGGACTTGGTAATCAGTTCCTCTCACACATCCGTGAGACAGATGCTATAGCAGAAGTAGTGCGTATCTACGAGAATAGTGACCTTATTCATGTAGAAGGAACGGTAGACCCACTTCGTGATATCGAGATCATCAACATGGAGCTTATATTGGCTGACATGCAGACGGTGGAGAAGCGGACACAAACAATAGGGCGAGATGTAAAGCGTGGAGATAAAGATGCAATCAAGCTCCAAGGAATCCTTGAGCGGCTTAAAGTACATCTTGAAGAAGAAAAGCTTGCTAATAGATTATCTCTTGATGAAGAAGAACAGAAGCTTGTAAAAGAACTTCACCTCATCACCATGAAGCCATTCTTGTATGTGCTCAATAAGCAATCAGGTGGCAAGAATCTTGATGAAATGAATGACGGACGATTCGAAAAGTTACTAGCATATTTTAAGGATCAAAAATTCCATTATGTTGTTGTGGATGCGAAGATTGAAGATGAGCTTAAGGAGTTCGAAGGAGCTGAACTAACAGAGATGCGTAATGAGCTCGGTGCTCATGATAGTGGAGTAGATGGTCTCATTCGAGCTGGGTATGACCTCCTTGGACTCGATACGTATCTTACAACAGGGGAGATGGAGACTCGCGCTTGGACCATTAAGAAGGGAAGTACAGCTCCACGTGCGGCTGCTGCTATTCATACAGACTTTGAGTCTAAGTTTATTCGTGCAGAAGTTGTTGCGTGTGCAGATCTAGTGGCATGTGGTAGTTATGCTGTTGCAAAAGAAAAAGGGTTACTTCGAACTGAAGGGAAAGAATATATTGTAAAGGACGGTGACACGATTGAGTTTAAGATTTAATAAGCATAACTTGATAGATTTATGACTGAAAATGAAGTAGATCCACAGTGGAAAGTTACCGACTTAAGAATGAAAGTTTACGGGGCATCAATTTCAGGAGGTCTAACTTTTGCTGGCTCATTGTTCGGAGTTGTTCAGGCTCTACAATTATTTGATAACGAGAAGGGAATCTCTTTGTCAAACATTTTATTAATCATGGGAATAAGTATGTTTGCTTTGGTTTTGGCCACCTTTTTTTCACAATATATAAGATTGATTGAGAGAGATTTACACTACTTAATTGAAAAAGAAAGAAGGAAAGGTCTTGATGTGGGAGGAGGTGGAAAGTTAGATAAAATATCGGAAACTTTAATTTTTCTTTTTCTGGTGTCTGAAGGTTTGGTCATCTTTTCGAAGATAAGTTTTCTTACATACGGATATCCATATTTAATTTTACTTTGGGTGATATTATACTTATTTGCAAGTCAGCAAATTTGTTTCAATACCATGAAGTTACTCCAACTTTACCCTAAGGAATAATTTGCTCCTGTAATATAAAAAACCGCAAGATTATGTTAGGTGTGAGTGTACAATCCCGTTCGCTCGCCACTACTAGGGTACCTGACTCTTGCGGTAGTCAAACTCTGTCGCTCCTTGCGGAGAAGTAGTGAGATTGACCAGTCTTCTCTCCACTGAGTAGATTAAGTTTATCATATTTAAAAAAGTAGGTACAGAGATGTAAAGAATAAATAAAAATGTCAAATTAGACATTTCTTTACAAAAGTATATAATCTCCTCACTAGTCTGGAAGTTCGTCATACTTACCAACTAGGAGCTGGGCCAAGAGTATTCTCAGTACAAATGACAGTTGATGCCAATCAATCGGTAGTACGTACTTTTTTTGAGAGCTTGGTGTGCGGAGTGACTCGTTACTTTTTTGTGGATTCGGCCAGCAAAAAAAATGATTCATTCGGAACTATATGTTCACTGCAAGGGGGTGAGGATGGGAATACCGAAATACCGTGCTCACCTCCAAGCTTTGATATTACTCACGACCACGGTCGTGTTTTTTTTATGATAAATTAAAAACCCAAAGCATTTTGTTGCTTTGGGTTTTGCGTATGAACTTTCAGCGATTGGTTGCGCCGGTCATGAGTGCTGCTGCTACGAACATCACCATCGAAAAGAAACCATACAAAAAAATTCGAATTGCCCAGTGGTCCAACTTCTCATTGATAGCAGCCCTCATCAAAGAATATCCTGTCAATGAAAGAAAAAAGACCAAAATCATTACCGCTGCACCGCCAAATAATTGCCCCATTTCTACTCCTTTTTTGGTTGAGACCTAGAAAAACATGAACATTTACTAGGTATACTACCTTTTTTAGAATATTTGTCAAAAAAGTAGCTTGACAAATGACTATTAACCATGCTATAATATAATTCCAACATTCTGCAGTTGCCAATGATTGTTGGTTCAGGGCGCGTCGTCAGACGCGCCCCTTTTTATTTATACAGAACGGATAAAGTCAGTGAAATAAAATAGGTGCTAGTATAGTACTATACAATGAACCTCTCTATGATACGCACAGGGCAACAGTCAACTCCTACAGATGAAGAAATAGTACAATTAGTCACAAAAGGGGATAAAGACCTTTTTGGCGAACTTATCGATAGGTATGAAGCAAAGCTCACACGTTATGTGATGCGTTTTACTCAGCAGAAAGATGATGTATCAGATATCATCCAAGTTATTTTTATAAAAACATATACGAACCTTCTGAGTTTTGATACAACACGCTCTTTTAATAGTTGGATATACCGCATTGCACACAATGAAAGTGTTAACCATCTCAAGAAACGCGATAAAGATAAGATTACATTTATTGATTTTGATACATTCTTTCCGCACCCATTCGCAAAGGAAGAGTCAGATACTCTTGCCCTAAGTAGAGAAGATAAAGATAGACTAGAAAAGTCGCTTGCAGATATTTCACCAAAGTATCGTGAAGTACTCGTCTTGTATTATTACGATGAACTTGGGTATCAAGAGATAGCTGATGTACTCCATATACCTATAGCAACCGTTGGAGTACGTATCCGGCGAGGTAAAGAAGCACTTCATAAGATCCTACAAGCTAACAATTACCAACCATGAACAATCTAAAATCAAAAATACTTGAAACGGTACAAAAGAATAACATCAAGATGATTCCTAAATGGAAGTTTGCTTTATATTCAGCTCTTGGTATAGCTGGAATCTGGTTCACCTTTTTAGTGCTTGTGTTTGTGGTTAGTCTTATTTTCTTCGTGTTATCACGTTATGGTTTTTTGGATATGCCATTTTTTGGATTCATGCAAGCTATTCATGCCCTCGGAGCAATTCCATTTGCACTTTTTAGTACAGCGATACTCCTACTTATTTTAATGGAAGTTATTTCGCGTATGTATACATTCACCTTTAGGAGACCCTTATCGGTTACCCTTTTAGGTGTAACGCTTGTAGTTACATTTTGTAGTTATATAGTTAGTCAGACTTCTATTCATGAATATGTTAGGGATTATATGAAGTCACATCACTTCGATGCTTTTTCACGTGCATATGATAGACCTTCTCCACCGACTAAGATTCAGGGGATGGATGTTCTTCGTGGTGAAGTGCTTGTAACATCTGCAACATCAGCAACTCTGGTGTTATTTAGTGGTGAAAAAGTAATTGCGTATGCAACAACATCCAACGGAGCAACAACTATGCCAAGAGCACCACGTGTTGGCGATGATGTTGTAATGCTTGGAACTTTTATTAATGGAGACTTCGAGATACTGCGTATTCGCCCAGCTCATCATGGGCCATTTAATGCACAAATGAAACGACACCAGGAAGGTCTATACCCACAAATGCAATTGATGAAATAATTAGTGAAATAAAATATAAAGTCATACTGTAATAGTAGTTAGAAGAGAGGGAAGTCAGAGGTATGTGCGTACCGTGACTCCCTCTCTTCGCAACTGAGCGCACATACACGATTATTTACTAAACTATTGGAACTACAATAACTAACATATGAACACAAATTTCCGAAAAGCAACAGTCGCAGGAGTACTCAGTATGCTCGCATTCGGTGCGGTGTCAGCATCAGCTATGGGCTTCGGTGGCATAGGCATGGGCATGGGCATGGGTATGGGGAACTTATCAGCAGATGAAGTTGCAACTCGTCAGACAAGTATGTTCCAACAACAAGCCAATCTCATAGGAGGCACACTAGATGAAGTGAAGCAAGCTTGGGCAGATGGTAAAGACTTTAAGACTCTTGCATCAGAGAAAGGTGTAACTGAAGCTCAGCTTCAGTCAAAAATGAAAGCAGTTCGCAATGAACAGATGAAAGCACACCTTGCAACTCTTGTTAGTAAAGGAGTTATCACACAAGCTCAAGCCGATAAGCGACTAGCTACGATGGCAACAAAGCAAGCAAATGGTAAATCAGGTGGTAAGCATGGAATGCGGAGTATGATGGGTGGATTCTAGTCTAACCAAGACTAAATGAGTTCAGACATAATTACTATATTTATTTTTCTATCTTTTAACAAAAAGGATGCACACAGCATCCTTTTTGTTTTTATTGATACACTAATATATAGAAGTACAAAGTAAGTAATAAGGAGATAAACTATGCCTAATCTTTACTGTCAGGAGCCGGGCTGTTGCGGTGAGGGGATGATACCAGTATTTTGTTGTAATACAAAAACAATGGTATTCAGGCAGACTCTTATCTGTTGCCCGAAATGTAATCGTCATGACAGAAATCTTGATGATGTAAAAGAAAATGAAATACGACTACCGTATGGGCAAACTGAAGAAATGGTTCGTCAACTGGGGTACAAAACTGAAGAGGAGGTGAGGGTATATGCTAAGTCACAACCTCCCAAAGTTGCTTTTGGATAGCGGTCGTCACAAAAAGCGCATTTATGAACTACCATAAAATGCGCTTTTCTTTTTGCTAAATTATCGAAAAAAGCGTACAGTAATGTGAGTTGTACAATATGAAGTGAAAGGATTTTCATGAAAGGTGTAGATCGTCAGTCAACATTTGTTGATACTGCTAAAGTATTTATGTGGGACCTGTTTTTCAGATTTGTTCTGTTCATGGGTCGTCTACGGTATCCGATAAAGAAAGATAGTGTCAGTAGGAAACTGCATGTAAAGAAATCAGTTCAAGAAATGAGTGAGCCTCAAGGTCTCCCAAAAGAAGAAACACTAGAGGAAATAATTAAACAAGTGGTCCGTCTTGAGGGAGAATTGAGACAGAAGAATGAATCTGATGCATTGCTCATTTTTGATGTGGAAAGAGAAGAGGAACTCGCATGGATTGAAGCAAGAAGAAAGCGTATACAGTCATACTCTACTTTTGTACCATTTAACGAAAGTGATCCATCACAAATGAAAGAAGCCGCACGTAACTATCGTGAAGCTTTACAAAAACGTCTTCAAGAATATGAATGACTGTCAAACGCACGAAAATGATACATAGGTATCCAAACGTGCGTTTTTGCTTTTTTCTAGAAGAAGTTGTAGTGTTATGCCCAGACTACGTACTTTCGTAGTGCTTGGGTGTAAGGATATCTACTATGTACCCTGTTGTGACCTCTGCGTTTGGCACATTGCTTACGCATGAAATCGTTGGCCGACTGCTTGAACAACTCGAGAAGGCTGTCGAAGTACTCAATGTTGAAATTGCCAAGAGTTCAAAGATTCCGCATATCGTGAGTGCTGAGATTGAATCAGTTGCACTCTTGTGTGACACGAAAAAGAGCTACCAGTTGTCTGAAGTAAAGCTTGCCATTACTCTCAGTATTGAAGGTCTGGCTACTAGGGACGGCTCGTCAGTCAATGGGTGGTCAGTCCGCAGGTTGGTGTCGTACCGTGTTGGTGACCCTGATGAAAATCAAATGAAGACGCTTTACCCGAAACAGGAAAAGGTTGTTTCGCTTCTTGATATCTATCATGCACCGTTTGATTTGGTGATGTTGATGTACTACGAATCAGGTACCGAAGAAATGGTGAGTGCTACAACTCGGGTATCCGAAGATCTTGTAGCATAGCACCAACAAAACAGAAGCTCACCCACAAATCTCGTGGGTTTTTTTATTGCTAAAGTACTCAATGTAGTATAGAGTGCTACCTAGATTCGCGTAGGTCGCGGAAATGGAAACTGTAATGAGGCATATTCTAGTTATGGAGAGTGATCTAGAAATCTTGGCTTACTACCAAGAATTACTGCACAATGCAGGCTATCGAGTAACTACTGTATCAGACCAAGACAAGGCGATGAAGCTACTGAGCCCACTTCCGTTGTTTCCTCCGGATCGATTTGATTTCATTATATCCGCTGGTCTTCATTGGAAGCCGTGTTATGAACTTGCCGCTGTTCAGTACGGTCTACGGAACCTTGTTGTTGTCACGGGATCGAGTGAAATTGTTAAGCATGTTGATTTTCTTGGAGCAAAAGCATTTGAGAAGCCTGTTCCACTTAAGGAAGTGATAGACTACATCTATAGATCTTGTCCACCTGAGTAACTCCCGATACAGGAGACTTCTAGATTACGTTTATAAACTTTCAAGCGCGCCTACGGCGCGCCTTTGTTTTTATGTGTTTTTTTCGCTATAATCTAAGAATGTCATTAACTGTCAATCAAATCAGAACTAAATTTTTGGAATATATGAAAGCTCAAGGGCACGCCATTGTCCCGTCAGCATCCCTTGTGCCTGAGAATGACCCTACGACCCTCTTTACTGGTTCGGGTATGCAACCGATGCTTCCATACCTTCTCGGTCAGCCACACCCACTTGGTGCTCGAATTGCAGACTCACAGAAATCATTCCGCTCTCAAGATATCGAAGAGGTGGGGGATAATCGTCATACAACTTTTTTTGAGATGCTTGGTAATTGGTCATTTGGAGATTATTTCAAGGAAGAGCAGATTACATGGATGTGGAATTTTTTGATTGATGAGCTTATGCTTGATCCAAATAATTTTTATGTAACTTGTTTTGCGGGCAATGAAAATCTTGGTGTGCCTCGAGATACCTACTCTTCCGATCTATGGGTTAAGCTTTTTGCTGACAAAGGCATCACGGCAGGAGTAAGTGAGAATCCTGAAGCAGGAATGAAACCAGGTGAGAAGATTTTTTATTATAGCGAAAAGAAGAACTGGTGGTCGCGAAGTGGTGTGCCTGCAAATATGCCAGAAGGGGAACCTGGCGGACCAGACTCTGAGATGTTTTATGATTTTGATCCAGACCTATCTAAGATGATGCACGAAGGTAGTGTCTGGAGTAAGGAGCCGTGTCATGTGAACTGTGACTGTGGTCGATTCCTTGAAATTGGGAACAATGTGTTTATGCAGTACAAGAAGACTGCGAGTGGCTTTGAAGAACTTCCTCAGATGAATGTAGACCATGGAAGTGGTCTTGAGAGGTATGCTGCAGCGCTACGAAATGATCCTGATATATTTAATATCGATGTCTTTGATGAGCCGAAGAATATGATAGAAAAACTTTCTGGTAAGAAGTATGGAACAGGTGAAAAAGAAATCTATGCGTATCGAGTGGTGCTCGATCATATCCGCTCTGCTACGTTTTTGATTGGCGATGGTGTTATGCCAGGAAACAAAGATCAGATGTACTTTGTGCGTCGACTTATTCGACGTGCGGTGCGATTTGCGCGCAATATCGGAGTAACAACTAATTTTACTAAAGATGTGGCAGCCTCATTTATTGCAACCTATAAAGACGAGTATAAAAATCTAGAGGAAAAGCATGAAATTATAGTAACTGAGATTGACAAGGAAGAAAGTAAATTCAGAAAGACTCTTGAAAACGGTATTCGACAATTCGATAAACTGGCAACTGGGAAAATCAGTGGGGCTGATGCTTTTGATCTGCTTCAGTCATTTGGTTTCCCTATTGAGCTAACTGAAGAGCTTGCTAAGGAACGTGGTATAGAAGTTGATCGTGTGAGTTTCGATGAGCACAAGAAGAAGCATTCTGAAGAATCTCGCACAGCGTCTGCTGGGAAGTTCAAAGGTGGTCTTGGTGGAGATGGTGAGATGGAAGTGAAATATCATACAGCAACACACATGCTTCATCAGGCACTACGTGAGGTCCTTGGTGAGACAGTAGAGCAGCGTGGGTCTAACATTACTCCAGAACGACTGCGCTTTGACTTCGCATTTGAACGCAAGATGACTGATGAAGAGAAGAAACAAGTAGAGGATATTATTAATGCACGTATTAAGGAAGCGCTCCCAGTGATTCGTGAAGAGATGTCGATGGATGAGGCTCGTGCTCGTGGAGCTATCGGACTCTTTGGAGATAAGTATGGGGAGGTGGTAAGTATCTACAGAATTGGGGAAGGGAAGAATAGGGGTGACAGCAATTTATTCTCAATGGAATTCTGTGGTGGGCCACATGTGAATAATACATCTGACCTTGCACGACACATTGCACCAGATGGAACAGTTCTTGAGGACAGATTCGTAATTGTAAAAGAAGAAGCAGTCTCTCAAGGAGTTCGACGTATCAAGGCTGTCCTTCAATAGTGATTTAATTTAAAATAACTGCTGAAGTCGTTATTTTTATATGATAGGGATTGTTATGATAAAAGTACTTCCTTCTCCAAATACACTTTCGATATGAAGTGTACCATTGTGCTTGTCGATGATTTTTTTACATATAACTAGACCAAGTCCGGTGCCTTGTATACCTTTTGTTTCTGCTTCTTTAACTCTATAGAATTTCTTGAAGAGGTTCGGTAAGTTCTCTTCTTTAATACCAATACCATCATCAGAAAGAGTGATGGTGGCTTTTTCTTTATCTGCCGAAAGGGTAATTGAAATACCTCGAGGACCATCTTTTCTCATGTACTTAATTGAATTGCTGATGAGATTAGAAAACATCTCCTCTAGTTCTTCTTTTATACCAGTAACAAAAATATCTGAGGAGATGGTGCCGGATAACGTAATTCCTTTCTCATGTGCTTCTTGTTCAAAGAATAGAATGACTTGGGTGAGAAGTGAACTAAGATTGAGATGCGTCATGGGAACTATCGCGGCGGATTCTAATTTGGTTAGTGATAAGAATCGATATATGAATGAAGAAATTCTATCAATTGATGCATCAATTGTATCTACACGCTTGTTATCGTGATCTTGCTTACGCATCAGAAAGAGTTCTCCTTTCATAATAGTAAGAGGGGTTTGAAGGCCGTGAGAAATCTCGAGCATCATTGTCTCTTGTTCTTTTTGAATGGCAACAATTTCTTGAGTACGCTCTTCCACTTTTTCTTCAAGGGTTTTTGCATAGTCTTCAACTTGTTTGTATAAAGATGCTTTTTCGAGAGCTATTCCAGCTTGTTTAGTGAAGGTTTTAAGGAGTGATATATCTTCACGGGTAAATGAATCTCCTGAGCGTTTAACCCCAACGTAGAGAGTTCCAAGTGGTTTGCTATTACTTGTGACAGGAAGAGAAAAACCACCTCCATCAAGTACGGTATCAGTAAATGAAAAAGTAACATGCTCTACTCGTAGAGCTCGAAGAAGTGTTGATTCTGTCTTTTCAATTATAGTATCTAGAACAATATTGTTATTAAGAATATCTGTTAGCTCACTTAAAACAGTCGCATAGTCGTAGGTGTCTTTAAAAAAGATAGGATCAGTAATTTTTTGAAAATATGCTTTAAGGGGAGGTACACCAACGATACCAACCAACGTTGTTAGAAACGCACTAATAAGAATCATCGTACCATCGTCACTATGGAAGAAGTATTCAAAAGTAAAGATTAAGAATAGATACACCGCAGTTATGATTGAAAGAAGAAGAGAGTAAACAAGACCTCTTTGGATGATAATTTTTATATCCAAAAATTCATGCCGAATAATTGCATAGCTGATTGATGCTGACATGAATACACTAGCTAGGGGTCCAAACTTAGACCAGATAGCACTTCCTGTTATAAGTGGCAAAATAGCATTTGTAATAACTGCAAAGGTAAGAAAAGTTGTCCATCCCAGAAGAACATACTTCACCTGGTCCTTATTTTTGCCCTGAAGTGTTTTTATGTTCTTAATAAAAATGTATGTTGGATGAATAATGAGTAAGAGTAGGAGTATAAGTATTCCAGGGTAGAGTATGCCTACAGTGACATCACTAACACCTATACCGTGTTGTATTGATACATCTTTAATGATTAGCGAACTCATGGAGGCGAGTGAAAAAAACACTACTAAGATGACATAAAGCGGTATTGTAATTTTATTTCTAGGTCGAGAAATAGGAAAAACATAGGAGAATAGGAGAATAGATAACCCCATATAGAGTGCTGGCGGGAATGAGGCTTGTGTCCAAAAAAGTGCAGATGTAACAGAAGCACTTGTATCTGCAAGATAATTGCATACTGACCAAAAGATGAGCGATATAAGGCTTAAGCAAAAAAATATAACAGACTTATTGTTAATACCTTTTGCTTTTTTGCTGAGAACGATAATGAGTATTGAAAGATTTACTAAACAAGTAGTAATAAGAATTTTAAGTGATATATCCATGTTCAGCTTTTAATTTTCTTGTTAAACAAAAAAGAGTATACCCGTAGTATACCCTGTTGTGTGACACCGTGTCACATTTCTTCTTTAGTTTTCCCACGTCGCATCTAGATTTTCTTTATGCGCGATGTATGCCCAGTAGTTCGGGCTTTTCTCGGGGATAGTAACCTCGAACTGGTCGGGGTCGATAACCGCAGGAATTGTCCAGCTGCCCTCACACTGTACCGGGACACCGATTGGAGTGATAGGAATACCGAGTTTGTCACATAGCACGAAGAATTCCAAGTCGACGACCATGAGATACATTTCAATCCCATGTTGTTTGGCATACCAGTAGATCAGTTTCGCCAAGTCATACGTCAAGAACCTCTTTCGTTTCTTGCCAGCCAGCTTGGTAATCTCACCCATCTGGTCTCTTGGAGTATTCGCCAACTTACGACGAATCGGGTCTTCGTAGTAGCCGTCTGGTGTGAACTGGTTCAATCCAAGCAGTGACTCATGCGGGAATCCAATAGAGGAATCACGCACAATTCTCATGCCGGCAACGATTTCATTTCCAGACTGTACAACGAGAAGGTCTGAGACATCATCGAACTTGTCAAAGACAACTCCTTCGAGTTGATGGTCAGTATCTAGCCAGTTGCGCTGTCGGTACTGTTCGAGTACCATATCACGGTATTCAAGTACCACTTGCGTGTTCTTGTTCGCGATTGATAAGATAGCCTCTTGTGTTGCTGAGACTGTGGGTGTCTGTTCAATTTGCATGATCATACTCCTTTCGTTGCAGTAATGAAAAAGTCTTGCTTGGCATACGTCATCGAGCTGAGGGTTATTACAAATCCTGACGATGTTAGCAGAGAGTGAAGTTCGTCCAATTCATAAAAATGGAACTGAACATTATGCGCTATCTCTCTGTTGTATCTTGCTACAGAAAGCATTCTTTGTACGAGTGTCTCATCTTTGATTGCCTCACGAATGAGTAGCTCCTCTCTCTCAGGGGACGCATGAGCATCAAGCCAAAATTCATCTGGGTACTTACTCTTGCAGTGCTCCTTCATAATCAGGCCATTTTCGTAGCCATGTTTAGGAGTTACGAGAAGTAACTTCCCACCAGGTTTAAGAACTCGATGGAATTCAGAAAGAGTAAACTCTGGAGACTCGACTGCGTACAAAGTATTAATGCTCACCACTTGAGTGAATGCATTATCCTTAAAAAGTAGTTTTTTGTTGAGATCTGTTCCAAGAAATGTAACTTGCTCGATGCCAGCATTTTTATCTTTAGCTGCGTCAAGCATTTCGTGAGATGAGTCAACACCGATAATTTTCTTGATAGGTTTCCCTACGACACCGCAAAGAATGTGTTCGAAATTCCCAGTTCCACACGAGGCATCAAGAATGGTTTCTTGATCACCAGCAATTACCTCCTGGACAACTTCCCACATCATTCTTCGATATGGTGCAAGCGCAAGAAGTGCATCGTAGTTATAAGCGTACTCTCCCCATTTTTGAACAGCAAAACTTTTGGCGACAGCAAGTGATGTCATGGCAACTCCAATCTTGTAAATGTGCAGTTAAACGATGTTTATGCAAACTATCCATGGCATAGTGTATAGAATGGTCCTAAAATATACTGTAAATAAAAATAGTCTAATACTAAGAAAAAGATAAATTTTTTCTAAAATCTAAAATCCAACTGTAATTTTATGTGTTTAACACGCCTCTATCTTGTAACCAATCCCAGACAGAGTCGAAATAAGTTCGCGGCCTCCCTCAGTGGCAATTTTTTTTCGTACGTTAAGTATATGAGATTCGATTGTGTTTGAGAATGGGTCTACATTCATATCCCACACATGTTCCATGATTGTGCCACGAGATACAACCGAGCCTTTCTTTTTAAGTAGTAGTTCAAGAAGCATGAATTCTTTTTTTGTTAAATAAATTTCTTTGCCACCTCGTTTAATACTGTGTTGTTTAGTATCTAAAATGAGATCATCAGTTTGTAGTACTTCAGAAGTTATTGCTGTCGGTCGGCGCAGTAATGCTCGTATACGAGCTAAGAGTTCCTCAAGCGAAAATGGCTTCGTTACATAGTCGTCGGCACCTTTATTGAGAAGTTCAACTTTTACACCAAGTTCTGCACGAGCAGATAGCATAATAATCGGGGTTGTCTTTCCTACGCGTCTAATATCATCACACACTTCTGAACTATTCTTTTTCGGGAGCATATTATCAAGAATGATAATATCGTACTCATTAGTTCTTCCTAGGAAAGAACCACGTTCTCCGTCTTCAGCTACATCAACTGCGAAATATTCTGACTCAAGACCAGCTTTTAGAAATGATGCAATTCCCTCTTCGTCCTCAATTACTAGTATTCTCATTAGGCATCATTATAGTGTAAAAGTAGAAAGGTGACAATAAACTAATGTAATGCGCAATTAAGATAAATTTTATCTTAAATTTATAGACACGTGACTTTTTTTATTCTTTTGATTGATGGGGTATCATTTATGATTGAAGTATGAATATCAGCATCATACACAAAGGCACAAAAAACTCTTCAGCTGTGAGAGATTACTTGCTCGCGCAAGATAATTATTTTGTGCAAGAGGTATCTATATACGAAGGAACATTTGAAACTATTCCACTTAACTCACCGGACATTATTATTTTTGACTCAATTATTTGGAAAGGGGACTCGTCAGATGTTGACTACATTCAAGAAGTACGAAAGTTACTTCCGAGCACCCCAATACTACTTGCAACAGCAAGCGGAGAATCCTCAACATATCGTGAAAGCATGCTTGATGAAGGAGTTGATGGATGTATTCAGGTGCCATTTCTAGCTGAGGAGCTCCACTTACGAATCATGAAACTTCTTAGTAAGAAGAATAATCTATTATTTAATGGCACAAAAGTTGGGACTGAAGAAGTGACTATGGATCTCAGAAGTCATGAAGTTAAACAGCACGGAGAGCAAGTCAGTCTTACAAAAACCGAATATAGTATTTTACTCCATCTTTTTTTACATAAAAATGTACTTGTCAGTAGTAAGGAATTATCTACTTGCCTTAGAGATGCAGGAGAAGATTCCTTAGCTCTTGGAATTCATATTTTTAATTTACGAAAAAAGATTAAGACTCCAGAACTTATTAAAACAGTGCCATTACTTGGTTTTACTATTTCCGACAGGGTGGCAAGAGTGTAATTTCTTAATAACTATTTTATCCATTACTGAAAGATAATTGACTTGCTATTTGTTAGCATATATCGTGGTGGTTCTTGGGAGGTTTTATGTTTCTAAAACTAACAAGGGGTAAATATCATGCTTGGTCATGCTTGTGAACGTACCAGTAATAACTCAAGTGGGTTGTCTGGTCATCACAGGCCATCAACTCAAGAAATTGTCTCCGAAACGGTAAGTGCTCTATTTGAAGGGATAGACATTCCAGAAAGTCATAGGTTTGAGCTTGAAACAAAAAATCTTTGTGTTAACGAGTCAAGCCCTAGAGTAGATTGTGATGATTTTTTGATTTTCGTGCTTAGGCGTTTGATGAGTGTTATAAAAAATAAATTCATCATTTGTGGCGGTCAATTATTCGTATGTACTCATGAAGCAAAACGAAAAGGTGACAGATTTCTTTTCCCTAATATTCCTGATATGTCGTCACTGTCATCGTATGTCGGGATTTCTTTCAAAGTTATCCTAAGGTTGACCGAAGGTCAACAAAAAGATGATGTGGCGTATGACTCACTTTTCAGCCCAGGCCATGAGAGCTCTTGTTTCCCATTATCGCTCATGAGTGAGTTACAGAATCGTGGAATTGTTTTGAAAACTGAACGACATTTGCGTAGACAGTCAGGAGTTATCTACACACTCTTTTTCCCAAAGGAAACAAAAACGGTACAGTGACAGTCATAGCCAGAAGTCAGACATACTGATTTCTGGTTTTATTTTTAACTTGTGCGTAATTAGACTAGCAACAATTGAAAATTAGCTATAAACTACTAGCATGAATCAACAGAATTCTTTTCTATCAATTGCAGTCGGGGATACTTCTACCCTTATTAACTATCTTGTTGATGGGCATATTATTGTGTCACATATTCATCCAGTCGGATATAAGCATATCGAAGCAGAGGGGATGAATGTTATAGCTGGGTCAAAGTTTATGGATGGGGTATTATATACACTTGAATTTATCTCTTTGCATGATCGTATACCTACTGAGTTTAAATTAATAGCACCACGGTATCATACATGGATAGGGGAGACGCTGGAGAAAGCATCTTATACACAGTTCTACACAAATGGCATAGCTATCAATGTTACACTAGAAGGCATACGAGACGTTCCTCTTTCATATGCAAGACATTCGCAAACCATACACTCGTTCAAGGTCTAATAATGATCTCCAATCACGCGTGGAGCAATTTGAGGCTGCACGATACAAGCGTCCTATTGAATATGATGATGAAGATGAGCCGGTTCAAATCCCTGTTCGAAAATCACGACGGGATGTAGATGAAATGGATATGTATCCACGTCGCAGAGATGATGAATTGTACGAAAATCAGTTCGGAGATGACGAGCCACCTCGAAGGCAACTGCCTCGTAGTGATTCTCGAATGAAAAATCCTCGCCAAAAAGGATCTATCGGGACAGTTGCATTTATAGTGACCACACTAGCACTCGTAGTGGGGGTCGCTCTTTATACGTATGTTTTTGATAGTGCCACTATAACCGTTGTCCCTAAGTATAAGGATGTGTCAGATATTGGTAAGGTTATTGTTTTTTCAAAAGATGGGGCTGACCCAAATGGGGTACCATATACTGTAGAAACAGCATCAATAACTAAATCAAAGACTTTAACTCTCTCTGAATCAAGAAAAATCGAAGCAAAAGCTTCAGGAAAGATTACAATTTATAATAATTTTGATGCCACACCTCAAAAGCTCATAAAAAATACCCGATTTGAGTCTTCTAAAGGTAAAATCTACCGTATTAATCAATCAATTGATGTTCCTGGCAAGAAAGGTACAACCCCGGGAAGTATTGATGTAACTGTTTACGCCGATAGTAACGGAGCAGATTACAATGTTAATGACACAACGTTCACCATCCCCGGCTTTAAGGGCACCCCACGAGAGTCAGCATTTTATGCAAAATCAAAAGGTCCAATTACTGGCGGTTCATCAGGTACAGCTTCTACAGTCTCTTTAGCAGATCTTAATGCAGCGAAGGATGCTCTTGCACTTGAGCTCTCAAAGGAACTTCAAGTTGAGGTAAAAAATATAAAGAAAGAAGGGTCTGTTCCACTTTATGGGGCATTTGAGATAACGTATGATGATAATGAAAATGAAATACTAAGTGGGCAATCGGCTGTCTATAAAGTAACCGGTACAGCAAATGTGATGCTTGCAAATGGTGCAAAGCTTGCAGAATCTGTCGCAAAGAACTTTGCTGATTATGACGGTGCTCCTGTGCGACTAACGTACACAGACACTCTTATATTTACTCGTAAGCAGTCAGATCATATTGTAGGAAGTAGTTCAATCCCAATTTTAATAGAAGGTAAACCACGAGTCGTTTGGGAAAGTGACACAGATGCAATCAAGGAACTTGTTAAAGGAAAGAAACGGGATGAATTCAAGCCACTTATGAAGAGTGTTAATTCAATTGAGAGTGCAGAGATAAGCTTCTCTCCGATGTGGCTCTCCCATTTTCCTAAGGAGTTAACAAAGTTAATTGTTAATGAATCACTCCCTAAGCGTTGATTATCAACTGATAGTCTGCTACACTGAGGTACTCTTGCCTATGGATACTAACGAAAACGAAGAAGATATCGAAACAACCGAAGGTCGCGTTATAGAAGCGCTACCTAGTACATTATTTCGTGTTGACACCGGTAACGGCAAAGTTCTCATTTCATATCTTGGTGGACGTATGCGTGTGCACAAGATTAAAGTCCTTGTAGGTGACAAGGTGCTTGTTCAGATTGATCCGTACGGAGGTAAAGGAAGAATCATTAAAAGACTATAAAGTTTCAAATATAGATAATAGATTATAGAACATAGAGAAAAGTGCTTTATTTGTACGCAACTCTGTATATTCTGTGCTCTATAATCTAGGCTCTGTATCTCGATTTGCATTATTTATCAAGGTATAGTATAATTTATCCCACATTTCTCATGAAAGTAAGATCATCTGTAAAGACAATTTGTTCAAAATGCCAAATGCTCAAAAGAGGAGGTGTTCTTCGTGTTATTTGTGAGAACCCTAAGCACAAGCAGGCACAAGGCTAAGTTTGAATCCTATAATCTAAATATTAATAACAACTATGCGTATCTCAGGTATTACACTCCCAGAAAATAAAAGACTCGAAATTGCTCTTACGGCAGTGTACGGAGTTGGACGTCCTCGTGCTAAGACTATCATCAACAAGCTTGGTCTTGATATGGGAATGAGAACAACAGAACTTACTCCTGACCAAGAGAATCTTATCCGTCGTGAAATTGAACTTTTCAAGACAGAAGG
>CAYOQQ010000001.1:17130-40716 GCA_964406165.1 uncultured Candidatus Saccharibacteria bacterium | reverse complement strand
GCGTGAAGTTCAGCAAAACATTAAGCGTCTCAAGGATATTAAAGCATATCGCGGTATCCGACACATCAAGCACCTTCCATCTCGTGGGCAACGTACAAAGACAAATAGTCGAACTGTTCGCGGTAACGTTCGTCGTACTATGGGAAGTGGACGCCGTAAGACAGAGAAGACCTAAAAATTAATTTAATACTACTATGGGAAAGAAACGAATCGTAAAAAAGAATAGCTCAGGAGTTGATAGTGCTCTTAAGGCGCGATCACTTGCGAAAGCAATTAAGAAGAAGATTGTTGAAGGAACACTCTTTGTTGAGTCTTCATACAACAACACTCGTCTTTCACTTTCAGACAAATCAGGTAATATCATTGCTTGGTCTTCATCTGGCGCACTTGGATTCAAGGGTGCTAAGAAGGGAACACCATTTGCTGCTTCGAAGATTGGAGAGCTTATTGGTGAGAAAGGTCAGCAGTTTGGAATCAAGTCAGTTGACGTAGTTGTTAAAGGAGTTGGTTCAGGACGCGAGAGTGCTATCAGAGGTTTTTCTACCTTTGGTATCGATATCGTTTCTATTATTGATAAGACGCCGGTTCCACACAATGGTCCAAAGCCTCGTAAGCCACGTCACATTTAAAAAGTATGAGTAGAATTTCATGTAAAACTTGTCGCCGTCTTGGAGAGTCCCTTTGTGGGCGTGAGAAATGTGCGTATAAAAAGCGCCCATATGCTCCAGGAAAGCTAGACTCTGAACGTAAGCACCGATCAGGTGTATCTGAATATGGTGAACAGCTTCGTGCTAAGCAGAAGATGCGACATACATATGGTCTTATGGAAAAGCAGTTCGCTATGTATGTTAAGCGTGCAACACTTTCACACGAAACAGGCGAAGGATCATCAACTCCTGCTCTTAAGCTTCTACGTCAGCTTGAGGCGCGTTTAGACAACGTTGTGTATCGTGCAGGATTTGCTATCAACCGAGCACTTGCTCGACAGATGGTGTCACACGGTCACGTAACAGTAAACGGTCGTCGTATTAATATTGCTTCTCACCAAGTAAAAGTTGGGGATGTTGTCGCTATCCGTGAGGGTAGTAAGACTACAAAATTGTTCACAACACTTGAAGAGAAGTTAACAGCAGCACAGCCAAGTTATGTACTAACTGTTGACCCTAAGAAATTCGTAGCTACAGTTAAGGCTGAAGTTCGTGAGGTAGACGGAATGTTCGATACTCAAAAAGTTCTCGAATACTACTCACGTTAATAAAGTCCTACGGTATCGGCTGTCCTATACCATACACTTGCATATTTTGCAATTTCGGGTTAGAATGAAGCAACTTTACTTTATAAAGTGCAAGGTGCGTCACTATTAACTTCTATTAACCTTAAGGATATTTACATCTTATATGTCTTCACATTCTATCATTTTGCCATCAAAGCCAAGAATTGTTAAAGAGGATGCCGTTTCTGGCGTTTATGAAATCGACGGACTTTATCCGGGATATGGACATACACTAGGTAACTCACTTCGTCGTATCATCCTGTCATCAATCCCTGGTGCTTCAATTACTGCGCTTTCAATTGATGGTGTAAAACATGAGTTCTCATCTATTGATGGAATCAAGGAAGATGTTATTGCAATTATTCTTAATCTTAAGAAGACACGTTTCAAGCTACACGGTGACGACGCACAAAAGGCAACTCTTCATATTAAGGGTGCAAAGACTATTACTGCTAAGGACATCACTCTTCCTACACAACTAGAAGTGATGAACAAGGATCAGTACATCTGTGAATCAACAGCTAAGGATGTTGATATCGCTATTGAGATCACTGTAGAAAAGGGTCTTGGGTACATTCCTCGTGATGTGCTACAGAAGGAGAAGGCTGACATCGGAACTATTTTCCTCGACGCATCTTTTACTCCTATTCGTCGAGCTAGTTACGAAGTAGAAAACATGCGTGTTGGTGATCGTACTGACCACAACCGACTTCGAGTTACTATTGAGACTGATGGAACCATCACTCCTCATGAAGCTCTTGAGAGTTCAATCCACACAATGATTACTCAGCTTCAGTCAATTGTTGGATTCCGTGAGCAAGTTATCGATATGCCTAAGGAGCAAGCTCCTGCACCAATTGTTGATACAGGTGATGCACTTGATATTACAGATGCAAGTAAGGTTAAGATAGAAGATCTTGGACTTTCAACTCGTACAGAAAACGCTCTCGTTGCAGCAGCTATTCGTACAGCAGGTGGGCTTGCCCGTAAGACAGAAGCAGACCTTCTCTCAACAGATGGGCTAGGTGAAAAGGGAATTACAGAAATTAAAAAAGCATTATCAGATCTTGGACTTGAACTTAAGGCATAATATCCGTAAGAAGAGGACAGACTAAAAGAGTAACAACGACGTATGAAACATCACAAAGCATTCAGAAAATTCGGACGAGAAAAGAATCAGCGCAAGGCATTTGTGCGTGGTCTTCTTATTAACCTCATTCGTCATGGACGCATCGAGACTACTCTTGCTCGCGCAAAAGAGATTCGGCCAGCAGTTGAGAAACTTGTAACTCTCGCTAAGGATGATACAGTAGCGCGTCGTCGTCTTGTTATGTCTCGTCTTCTAAATCAGGATATTGAAGTAACTAAGCTTTTCAAGGAGTATGCTCCTAAGTTTAAGGATGTAGAAGGAGGGTACACACGTATTCTTAAGCTTCCTACACGACTTTCTGATGGCGCTGAGAAAGCTATTATTGAATTCGTCTAATTTTATTTATATGACTACAATTAACCACACAATTGACGCAACAGATAAAGCTCTCGGAAGAATTGCTTCAGAGGCCGCAGCACTTCTTAACGCTAAGGATAGTGTTCACTTTGTAAAGAACCGTGTAGCAGATGTTACAGTTACCGTAACCAATGCTGCTAAGCTTAAGGTAACAGGCAATAAGATGAATGAGAGTGTTCACAAGTCATATTCTGGCTACCCAGGAGGTCTCAAAGAGATGCCTCTTAAGTATGTTGTAGAAAAGAAAGGCTATGCAGAACTCATTACTCACGCTGTGAAAGGAATGCTTCCTAAGAATCGTCTTCAGGATATTCGTATCAAGAACCTTATTATCAAGGACTAACCCAATTTCAGAATTTATTATATGTCAGTAGAAACAAAAAATCGTTATATAGAAGCCGTAGGTCGTCGTAAGACTGCTATTGCTCGTGTTCGCATCACTCCTGGAACTAAGGGAACATTCGTCGTGAATGATAAAGATGTTAAGGAGTACTTCGTAACAGAAGATCTTCAAATGATTGCTCAAGAAGCTCTCACAAAATCTGAAATTGGTGAAAAGTTCACAGTAACTGTACAAGTTCTTGGTGGTGGTATCCATGCACAAGCAGAAGCAGTTCGTCACGGACTATCTCGTACACTTGTTGAACGAGATGAACAAGTGAAGAATACTCTCAAGAAACTTGGATTCCTTAAGCGTGACTCACGACAAGTGGAACGAAAGAAGTTCGGTCTCAAGAAAGCTCGCAAGGCTCCAACTTGGTCAAAGCGTTAATTATAAAAACCACCCTACGGGGTGGTTTTTCTTTCTGTGATATTAGAGTCTATTTATAAGAATATTTTACTGGTATTTTTTATAAATTTTAATTAAAAGAAGGATTAATTTTACAATTAATTGAAGGACTGCGAGAGCTATAAAAAAATATAAAAGTAAAAAAGGAATTGAAAAAGCTAGAATAGTAGCATCGCCCCCAATAAATAAACATACTATAAAAGTGATTAGAGCGATACATATTGCCAAAATCATTACCCACTTTAGATAAGTATCAAATTTAGTACTTGTAATATTGGGTTCGTATTTTTGAGTATTACTTTGTGAAGTGACAGACGAGGTGTTCATAGTGAAAGCGAAGTATGATGAATTAAGTAAAGTCTAACATTTCTTTTGAAGTGTACAAAGCAAGAGTTGAATCAGCTTCAGAGCCAATAGGTTCTCTAATTTTTGTAGTATTTGTGTACTCGCTATTTTGTCTTACTATCAAAAGATTGCACGATTTAAATGTAACTGGCTGGCTGTCATTAATTTTAATCATACCATCAATTAATTTACTTACTATTATAATAGTAGGCTGTGTAAAAGGCCCTGGAGGTGACAACCAGTACGGTTCTGACCCGCTGTTATCAAATGAACCCGTAAAGCTGGTTGTTTGAATTTAATTTTAAGAAGTAGTAAATTTACCTACTTATTAACAGAATATTTTAACCATAGGGTGATATAGTTACTATATGGAACCGTTCCTTAAATCAGAAATCTTCTTCTTCATCTCTTCTGTAGGTTTTATTGTACTTACGGTATTGTTAAGTGTGGTGCTTGTGTATGTGATTCTCATTGCGCATAAGTTGCTTGCCATATCCAAGATCGCGAAAAAGAAATCAGAAGAGATTGGAGTAGTCATCACCGAGGTAAATAAGGTGGTGCTAGACAAGACAGAAGAAGTAGGGGAAGCGATAACAGATGCAAAAGATTTTATTGCTCGGGGAAGCGTGTTACACTGGATTGCATATCTGTTCGGGTCAAGAGCTGAGAAGAAAACTTCTAAAGCAAAACGATCACAAGATAAAGAAAATTAATTTTATACTATAATTTATACTCGTATGGCTACACAGAAAAAGGGTGCAGATGTCGGTGTTGTGGTAGGTGTTGCAGCAGGAATTGCTGCAGTTGCCGCTGCTGGATATTTTTTATTTGGTCCTAATGGCAAGAACAACCGAAAAGTTATTAAGGGTTGGACAGTAAAGATGAAAGGTGAAGTTCTTGAAAAAATTGAGAAACTCAAGGAAATTACACCTGAAGCATATGATGCTATCATCGACGAAGTTGCAGGAAAGTATGCAAAGCTTAAGCATATTAATGAGGAAGAAATTAAAACAGTAACTGCTGATCTTAAGAAGTACTGGAAAGTTATTTCTCGAGATGTTAAGGCAAAGCAAGGGGGGGTTAAGAAGAAGGTCGTGGCTACTAAAAAGGCAGTAACTAAGGTTGTAAAGAAGGCAGTTAAAAAGGCTGCAAAGACTGTTGCAAAGGAAGCAACAAAAGTAGCTGGGAACGTCTAGTTCTATTTTATAAGAAAAAACTGACCAGAACCTGTGGTCAGTTTTTTTCTTTTCTTGACTTTTTTCTGTAAATAATTTATATAGATATAGTGCCCGAAAAATGGTATACTGATAGATGAAAGAAACGCAAGACACGATAGAAAATCTGATAGAAATAAACAAGAATGTGCATTATTGAAATGTGTTTTAGTAACTTTGAACTTTTGAATTATTATGAATAACGACACGGAACATATTGAAAATGAAGAGGTAATAGAAACGACAGAAACAGAGACACCTACTGACGATATTTCCTTCGAAGACACAAATGAAGAGGGTGAGGTGGATGCTCGTACAACGATTAAAAAATTACGAGAAAAAATTAAAAAGCTTGAAGGGGAGAAACAGGAATATTTAGACCTGTCTCAACGAACACGCGCTGATTACGCTAATTTTAAAAAAGAAGTAGAAGCTAATCGTGTGGCGGATCGAAAGTTCGCAACAAAGAGATTTATTACTGATCTACTTCCGGTGCTCGACTCTTACGACATGGCTCAAGGGAACAAAGAAAGCTGGGAAGCGGTAGATAAGAATTGGCGAATGGGTATCGAATATATTTTCGCACAACTTCGTACAGTGCTTGAAGGTGAAGGGGTTACGCAGTTCGGGAAAGTCGGAGAAACATTTGACCCTCATCTTCATGAAAGTATGGAGCAAGTTGCAGTAGAGAATGAGCGAGACAACGACAAGATAATGAAGATACTCCAGAATGGTTATAAGATGAACGATACTATTCTTCGACCAGCTCGAGTTCATACGGGACACTTTGAAAGAAAGTCAGAATAAGAAGTAAGGAAAGATAACAAACAAACCTCACATTAATAAGAATTGAATTTAATAAATTACTACTAACTAATAACTATACGTATGGCAAAAATAATTGGAATTGACTTAGGAACAACAAACAGTGCGGTCGCAATCATCGAAGCTGGACAGCCAAAGATTATTGAGAATCTCGAAGGTAATCGGCCAACACCGTCTGTTGTTTCTGTGAATAAAAATGGCGAACGAGCAGTTGGTCAAATTGCAAAGCGACAAGCAGTAACCAATCCGGAAAATACTGTGTATGGAGTGAAGCGCTTCATGGGTCACTCTTTTGCTGACAAGGAAGTACAAGATGATATCCCTCGTGTAGCGTATAAAATTAAGAAGAGTGATAATGGTGGAGTAACGATCGCGCTCGGTGGTAAGGATTCTCGCCCAGAAGAAATTTCTGCGATGATTCTCCAGAAGATCAAGGCAGATGTTGAGGCGAAGCTCGGTGAGACAATCACTCAGGCTGTTATTACTGTTCCTGCGTACTTCAATGATACGCAACGACAGGCAACAGTGGATGCCGGTAAGATTGCAGGACTTGAGGTGATGCGTATTATTCCTGAACCAACAGCAGCTGCTCTTGCATATGGATTCAACAGTACTAAGAATGAAAAGATTGCAGTGTATGACTTCGGAGGAGGAACTTTTGATATTTCTATCCTTGAGGTAGGTGATGGAGTGGTGGAAGTTAAGTCAGTAGACGGTGACTCCCACTTAGGAGGCAGGGATATTGATCAGAAGTTTGTGCAGTATATTGCAGATGAGTTTAAGAAAGATCAAGGGATTGATGTGTCAAAAGATGCACTCGCGCTACAACGTCTCGATGAAGCAGCAGAAAAAGCAAAGCATGAGCTTTCTACACAAATGGAAACAGAGATTAATCTACCATTCATTACATCCGGTGCCGATGGACCAAAGCACCTTGTGGTAAAAGTAACACGTGCAAAACTTGAAGAAATTTCAAAAGAATTCGTTGAGAGGTCAATTGAGATTACAAAGCGCGCAATTGCAGCTTCTCCATTTAAGAAAGAAGAAATTCAAGAAGTGATCATGGTAGGAGGTCAGACTCGTATGCCAATGATTGTTGAAGCAGTTAAGGAGCTCTTTGGTAAGGAACCTAACCGATCAATTAACCCTGATGAAGTGGTAGCTCTTGGTGCTGCTGTTCAAGCTGGAGTTCTCCAGGGTGATGTTAAAGACCTGCTCCTCCTTGATGTTATTCCACTCTCTCTTGGTATTGAAACCATGGGTGGCGTTGCCACAAAGCTAGTAGAAAAAAATACGACTATCCCAGCGTCAAAGTCACAGATTTTCTCGACTGCAGCGGACAATCAGACTTCAGTAGAAATTCACATAACTCAAGGTGAACGACCCCTCGCATCTGATAACAAGAGTCTTGGACGTTTTATTCTCGATGGTATTCCACCAGCACCACGTGGAGTACCACAAGTAGAAGTTACCTTTGATGTTGATGCTAACGGTATTCTAAATGTAAAAGCAAAAGACAAGACTTCTGGTAAGGAGCAGTCTATTCGTATAGAGGCTTCATCTGGTCTTTCTGATGAAGATATCAAGCGTATGCAGCAAGATGCTGAAGCTCATGCTGATGAAGATAAGAAGAAGATGGAACTCATTGAGACTAAGAACCTAGCTGATCAAATGGTCCATACCGCAGAAAAAGCAATCAAAGATGCCGGAGATAAGATTGGGGAAGATGTAAAGAAAGAAGTTACGGAAGCAATAGAAGAAGTTAAAAAAGCTCGCACAGGTGACGATGGTGAAGCAATCAAGAAAGCTTCAGAATCTCTCTCTGATAAGATGATGAAAATTGGAGAAGCGATGAAGACAGCTAATGATAATGCTGCACAAGCTGAACCTACAACACAAACTGAAGAAAAGAAAGACGAACCACAAGCATAGTAAATTATTATACATATGCAGCAAGAAAAAGCCCTGTCGGGCTTTTTCTTGTGACAATAAGGGGTCCTCTATGGACAAGGAAGCAGTCCAGGACATAGCATCGCTATGTTGGCCCCGAGGTATTTAATCCTTTTTAACTCCTCGGCTCGGAAGAGAAAAAGAGTACTTTTATTATAATCTTCGGCCAAGCCGCGAACTTGCTAGTTCGTCTACGTCGTTAATAAAAAAATCGGCAACATCTTGTTGCCGATTTGTCATTTCACTAACCTTCCCTCCGGTAAATTTTTCTTAAGAAATTTTTGAGTGTACACAATTGGCAAACTCAAAAAATAATTCGTAAGATTTGAAGCATTTACAAAGGCTACAGAATCTCGCAGTACTCGATTAAAGACTGCATAACTTCCAAACGCTTTTAGGTAGTATTCACCTAAATATGATTTCTCCATGAAAAATATGTTTTTTCTACGCGCTGAATTTCTACAGGTCATATTAAATAGCTGTAGTGCCATAGTAATCATGTAGTCAGCAGGCATCCAGTCAGCCCCAAATTTTTTCTCATGCCACATTTTAGCGTAGCCATCAAGACTAGGCTTGTGACGCATTACTTTTAAGAGTTCCTTGATAGCATGTAAGCATTCTTCTTTTTTACTGAACTCTCTAGAGTTTTTTAGTGTAACGACAGCAGATGATAGAGACAATTCTTCGAAGATGAGGTCATATGTATCATCAAGAAGATATGTAGCAACAAGCACAGGCTGTGCAGTTGCTTCGTTTAAACTAAAAGCGACCCGCTCTTTTTGAGGTAAAAAAAGCGTAGGGTCAGCATCTTTCTTAGCATAGAGATCACGAGTGAGAGCTCGTAGGATTTCTGATTCTGGTACGTATTCAGTTGGTGCTGCAAGACATGCAACATCAATCTGCGTCATTCCGTTTCTGCGAGTGATTTTAAGCAGGTCCTCGTGGACCCTGGTCCCAGCCTTATCGATGCTGCTAGCACCGAAAATTTGCCCTTCATAGGGCTCTATGAGAAGTGAGCTCATATATCCCTTTCAAGAATGTTCAACTATTCGCATTATGACATATATATCTATAAAAGTCAAAAAAATACTTGCATCATTTTTATGTTATATGGTATAACTAGATATACTAAAACATATGGCAACAAAAGACTTTTATAAATTACTTGGTGTGGAAAAAAACGCATCGAAAGATGAAATTAAAAAGGCTTTTTATAAGCTGGCTGCAAAGTACCATCCTGATAAAAAAGATGGTGATGAAGCGAAGTTCAAAGAAATAAACGAAGCATACCAAACTCTTTCTGATGAGAAGAAGCGAAAGGAGTACGACACTTATGGTCAGACATTTAATGGGGCAGGGCCTGCAGGTGGTGGTTTCGGGGGATTTGGTGGATTTAATGCAGCAGACTTCGGTGATGTACAGTTTGATTTTGGTGATCTTGGGGATATCTTTGGTGATATGTTTGGTGGAGGTTTTGGTGGAGCTTCACGTGTAAAGCGCGGTCGGGATATTTCTCTTGAGATTGATGTGCAGTTTACCGAGGCAATTTTTGGAACAGAACGAAATGTTCTCCTTTCGAAAGTAAACACCTGTAAGACATGTTCAGGAAGCGGTGCAAAAGTTGGCGCGAAACTTAAGACGTGTACTATCTGTAATGGCCAAGGAAAAGTACATGATGTTAAGAAAACATTTATGGGTAATTTCCAAACTGTTAAAACATGTGAAGCATGTCGTGGAACAGGAAAGGTCCCCGAAGAGAAGTGTCATGATTGTAAAGGTCATGGTGTTGTTAATAGTCGAGAAGAAGTTAACATCAATATTCCGGCTGGAATTTCTAATGGTGAAATGATTCGTATGACTGGAATGGGTGAAGCAGTAGCTGGAGGTACAACAGGAGATCTTTATGTAAAGATAAATGTTAATCCACATAAAATCTGGAGGCGTGAAGGAAATGATCTTGTGATTACTCATGAGATTAAGCTTACAGATGCTCTCTTAGGTGCTCGACATGTTATTGATGGACTTGATGGGTCAATTGAAATAGATGTAGCTCAGGGGGCATCGACTGGGGAGATTCTTCGAGTTAAAGGTCGTGGTGTACCTCATGTCCACGAGAAGAATAAGCGAGGGGATGCACTTGTGAAGCTAAGTATTGCAATGCCTAAAAAGTTATCGAAAAAAGCCGCAGCATTTATTGAAGGGCTTAAGGAAGAAGGTTTATAAAACGTATCATGAAATACAAAGGGCGACCCTTCGGGTCGCCCTTTGTATTTCATTTCACTTTTAAAACAATTTTTAGTACTATTATCTTCAAGGTTTCATGTTCTTTCATAATTTGTAAAGGAGATGTTATGTATAACGGCGATGAAATGTCATTCCCTCCGCTTAAAGTAACATGTAAGCCACCATCGCAATATCCGCTTTCAGATTTTGATTTGTGTGGTTTTGATGGAAAATCACCTCAAGAAATTTCTGATTATTTTGAAAGTGAAATCCTCAATATCAAAAGTATTTCTGCATTTTTCCCCCAGGTTAATCATTTTGGGGATTATGTTATCTATACTGACGGAGTAACACCAAGATTTATTTCAGGTGTTGAATTGAAAGAATTCTCGGTAACAATTCCAACAATTGAAGAATTGCGCGCTCAAGCACTCGCTGAAGGTGTATCGCATTCTGAAAAGTATGCTTTGTCAAAATCAGTTAGTGATGAATTCGATGCAAGTGTAAAAAGTGCTTTTGAGCGTGTGGTGTGGTACAAGCAGGTTATGGCTACGATTAAGAGTGTCAGTGATGTCTCTAAAGATGACTTGTTAACACTACTTATGTACACACAAAATGCAATCATCGAGTACAGGTGGCAGTCTTTCATAGCAAGAACAATAGAAACAAGTATCCAGTTTAATTTACTTCTTAAAGTACATCTGAATCGGAGATCATTGGTTGTGGTTGAGCTGCGAGTAAGAAGAAAGAAGTAGGGGGATTTATCAAAAAGAGCTTAGAGCTCTTTTTTGTTTATCTTTTTTCATGTACAATACCGGGCATATAGATACATAATAAAATAACTATGATACTTGCTATATCAGTTCTTGTGTATGCGGTGGTGATGATTGCAATTGGCGTGTATGCAGCTCGTAAGATCAAAAATACCGAAGACTACGTTCTTGCAGGTAGGTCTCTTCCATTTTATATGGCACTCTCTACCGTGTTCGCAACATGGTTTGGAAGCGAAAGTATATTAGGGGCTGGAAGTAAATTTGCAGAAGGAGGGTTTAGTAATGTTCTCGAAGATCCATTTGGAGCAGGGTTATGTCTCATAATTGCTGGGATCTTTTTTAATAGAAAATTATATCGCTTACGGTTTCTAACTATCGGAGATTATTTTAAAGATAGATACAATAACACAATTGCTGTCTTTCTCTCACTTGTGATTATTGTGAGTTATTTTGGCTGGGTTGCTGCACAATTTTTAGCTCTTGGAGTTGTGCTTCATACAATTATTCCTGCGCTTTCAATTGTGACATGGGTGATTATATCAGCCGTTGTTGTGTCAGCATACACCGTGCTTGGAGGTATGATTTCAGTTGCGTTACATGACACAGTTCAGTCAGCAATTATTATTGTTGGATTAATTGCAATACTGGTATCAGTGCTGCCTCTTGTTGGAGGTATCTCTGGATTCATGAATATTATACCTCCAGGGCATTTGGATATTCTACCTAAGGAGCATTCTATGCTTGCTTGGATTGTGTTCTTTACTGCACTTATGACTCAAGGGTTTGGGAGTATTCCACAGCAAGATATCTATCAACGTGCAATGAGTGCAAAGAATGAAAAGGAAAGTATGTGGGCATCTATTCTTGGTGGATTTTTATATTTCTTGATTGTGATGATTCCGATTGCAATTGCAACTATTGCTCGACATCTATATCCAGATATTCTCACATCGGACTCACAACTACTTATTCCAACTCTCATCAACCAACACACCGGCATGGTGTTACAAATTGTATTTTTTGGTGCTCTCATTTCGGCAATTCTTTCTACTGCTTCTGGTGCACTCCTGGCACCAGCGACACTTCTTTCAGAAAACATTATTAAGCCATTCTTCCATCACATGGGAGATCGCCTCAAGATGATTATTATTCAGGTTGGCGTATTCGTAGTAGCTATTGCTGGAGTAGTGCTTGCATATAATCCAGATGCTAAGATTTATGAATTAGTGGGGACTGCATATTCAATAACACTTGTTGCTGGGTTCGCACCACTTGCTTTTGGTTTGTATGCTCGCTGGGTTAATAGCTTCGGCGCACTTATTTCAATTATTTTTGGAATTTCTGGTTGGCTCATTGCGGGGCGTCTTGGTACAGAAATTCCAGATATTTTTGTAGGTTTCGTCTGCTCTCTAGCGGGGATTATTATTGGCTCACTGCTTGGCGGATATATACGCAGGTACGAAAAAGTGCTTCATTAAAAGGTAATTTGCTTTTTTGGTAGTAATTACATAAAATAAAGTCTTCGTGTTCTTTCCTGGTAAACCATAGATATAAGAAAGCGGGGCAACTGTGGCACTTGATACTAACAAACTTTTTGCGGTAACTAAAAAGCGTTCACCGGTTGATGAGCTTCGAAAATCTCTTTTCTCAAAAAAGCAGACTTCAGAGTACATAAATGATGTCATTAGGGATGTACTTGCTATGCACCATGCACATTACAGTGCGAGGTTGCATGAACATGAGGATTGGGTTCATCCACATTTCCGTCTTCTGTATGTTGAACATACAGAATTTGGAACAGTAGAGAACCACACCCACACACTCAGCTCTTGGATAATGAAATGTCCAATAGTTGAGATTCCGTGTGAGGAAGATCTGAGGAAAATCGCCGAATGGCATAGAGTTATTCTCTTTCGAGAAAAGCGAGTAAAAGCAGATCAACCTAAACAGCAACATGTCTTGGCTTTTTATATCGAGAGTGCATTAAAGCAACTAGAGGCTCATTTAGAAATGATAGCGCTCTGGAGTAAAGCAAGATTCCCTACTTCTCAAGAGGATTGTGGAGCCTTGCAAAGAAAAGACATTCAAGAGTCAATTGCACACCAAGAAAAAAATATCACTCTTGCCCTAAAAATTCTAAGGCGGTCGATATCATTTCTTGCGCCTGAATCAGTCCGTGAATACTATGAGTCAGTCCTCATCGAGGAACAGGAGATTTTATACCATCTCAAGAAACTGGAAAAGTCAGCAAGAAAGTAAAGTTTCTTATATCAGCTACCCATTGAGGTGGCTGTTTTCTTTTGAATAATGTCTCTGTGGTATACTTTATGTATGTTAACAGTAATAGCAATCATTGCATTTTTCTTTATTATTATCGGTTTGCGTGTTGTTAACCAGTATGAGCAGGGGATAGTGCTAACATTAGGAAAATTTAGTAGCATGCGAGGTCCTGGACTTACATGGGTTTTTGTTGGTATCCAAAACATGACTATTGTTGATATGCGTATAGCTACCGTTGATATTCCACAACAAGAAGTAATTAGTAAAGATAATGTACCTCTTAACATAAATGCCGTCGTTTACTTTCAGATAGAGGACGCGAAGAATGCAGTTTTAAATATTCAGAATTATAAAGTTGCTGTGGCAGATTTTTCTCAAGTTGCGCTTTGTGATGTTGTTGGTGGATTCGAGCTTGACCATATCCTTTCTGAACGTGAAGTGATTGCTTCTAAGATAAAGGAAATTGTAGATGTTACAACAGAGACATGGGGGATTAATATTACTGCAATCAAACTCCAAGACATCGAGCTCCCAGCAGACATGAAGCGTATTATGGCTAAGCAGGCTGAGAGTGAGCGAGAACGTCGTTCAATTATCATTCGTGCAGAAGGTGAACTTGAAGCATCAAAGAAACTTGCAGAGGCGGCTACAGTACTTGCAGAAGCAAACGGGGGTCTTGCTATGCGTACACTTCAGACAATTGAGAAATCAAGTAATAACACGGTGTGGGCAATCCCAACAGAAATTCTTCAAGGTCTTGCAGGATTTAAAAAATAAGGTAGTGTTAGAAATATATGGCGCAAAAAATACTGCTTTCAGGAATACAAGCAACAGGTAAACTTCACTTCGGGAATTATTTCGGAGCAATGAAGCAAAATATTGACCTTGCTAACAGTGGTGAGTATGATGCATATATTTTTATTGCTGATTATCATGCTCTTACTACCGTTAAGGATAAAGAGTTACTCAGGTCAAGTTCTTTTGAAATTGCCGCAGCATATATTGCCTGTGGTCTTGATCTTACGAAAGCGAAATTGTTTCGCCAGTCTCAGGTTCCAGAACATACAGAGTTAACAGTTATTCTAAATAACGTGGTTACTATGCCATACCTCATGCGCGCACATGCATTTAAGGATCATGAAGCAAAGGATAAGGAAGTAAATGTTGGGCTCTTCGATTACCCTGTACTTATGGCGGCAGATATTCTTATGTATAAGGCTGATGTTGTGCCTGTTGGAGCAGATCAGAAGCAGCACATCGAGTATGCGCGGGATATTGCAGGCTTCTATAATCGTGCGTGGGGGGTTGAGCAGTTTCCACTTCCAAAAGAAGTTATCTTGGAGTCTGTTGCAACCATTCCTGGGATAGATGGCGAGAAGATGAGTAAGAGTAAAGGTAATGTTATCTCACTTTTTGGAAGTGATGAAGAAGTTAAGAAGGCGGTGATGAGTATCGTAACAGATTCTGCATCTCCTGAGGAAAAGAAAAATCCTGATACTAATAACATCTATAATATTCATAAACATTTCTTAATTGATGAAGAGGTTGTGTTACTTCGTGCTAAGTTCGAGCAGGGTGGTTATGGTTATAAGCAAGCAAAAGATGATTTACTTTCCACAATCATGAAATGGCGAGAAGGGAAGAAGGAAGTTTTTGATGATCTTATTACTAATCCTGAAAAAATAGTAAGTATTCTTAGTGAAGGAGGATCAAATGCACAATTAAAAGCACAAGAAACAATGAATGCGGTCCGTTCCCAAACCGGCCTGTCATAACATGAAAAAGAATCTACTGCTTATCTTGGGTATAGGAGGGGTTGTATTATTTTGGCTTTATATTTTTAAAATATTTCCTCTAGGTGTTTTTCTATCAATAGTAGGCGGAGTAATGGCGACCTATAGTCACACAACTGAAAAAAGTGCTAGATTGGCCGGGTCTGTATTATCCTGGCTATATCCAATTGGAGTAATTTTAACTTTCGTTAATGATGGTTTTTTGTGGGCTATTGTTTCAATTATTGCTGGGTTTGTGTGTTATAAATTAGCAAAACAAGTTTCTCTCTTTCTGTAAAATCTGGTAGTATATGAAGACTATGCGTACATATATTAAGGATATTTCATCTTCTGTGGGAACTGAGGTAACGGTAAAGGCCTGGGTGGATGTTCGTCGTGACCAAGGGAAAATGGTCTTTTTGGACCTGCGCGATGTGACTGGTAAGGTTCAGGCAGTGGTTCTCCCTAATCATACTGAAGCATTAACTGTTGCTCAAACCCTTCGTACCGAGTGGGTGGTAGAAGTGAAGGCTCAGGTGAATAAGCGTCCAGAAAAAAATGTGAAAGCGGGTGTTGTAAATGGCGATGTAGAACTTGAAGTTCTGACCATTACTGTGCTCAATGAAGCTTCAACTCCAGGATTTGATATCTCAACTGATGGATACGAAGTTAGTGAAGAAGTGCGACTTGAAAAGAAGTATCTTGATCTTCGTCGTGCACGCCTCCAGAGAAATGTAATGACTCGCCATAAGGTGATTAAGTATATTCGTGACACACTTGATGCACAGAATTTTTTTGAAATAGAAACACCTCTTCTTACGAATCCAACACCTGAAGGTTCACGATCATACCTTGTGCCATCACGCCTATGGCAGGGAAGTTTTTATGCACTTCCACAATCGCCACAGCAGTACAAGCAGTTGCTTATGTCATCCGGCTTTGAACGATACTTCCAAATAGCGAAGTGTATGCGTGATGAGGATACTCGTGGAGATAGACAGCCAGAGTTCACTCAGATGGATTTTGAAATGAGTTTCGTAACTCGAGAAGATGTTATGAAGATTAACGAAGAGATGCTTATTGGCATCGTTACAAAATTCTTCCCAGAAAAGAAAATACAACAAGTGCCGTTCCCAATTTTTACTTACAAAGAAGTGATGGAGAAGTATGGGTCAGATAAGCCAGATATCCGCGAAGATAAAAATGATCCGAACTTGCTCGCATTCTTGTGGGTGGTGGATTTCCCAGCGTTTGAAAAGACAGGTGAAGATAACGTAGATGATACTGGAGCATGGACGTTCACACATAATCCGTTTACTGGAGTTAAAGATGAGTCACTTCAGGATTTTATTGATGAGAAAAATATTGGTGATATCGTTTCAACACAATATGATGTTGCACTTAACGGATATGAAATTGGAGGTGGTGGTATTAGATTACACAAGCCAGAACTTCTTAAGAAGGCTTTTGCCATTATGGGGTATTCAGAAGAGAGAATCGAAAAGAATTTTGGCCACATGTTAGAAGCTCTTGGGTCAGGCACTCCACCACACGGTGGTATCGCATGGGGTCTTGATAGACTTCTTATGATTTTGCTCAATGAGCCAAATATCCGTGAAGTGATGGCCTTCCCGAAGACAGGAGAGGGTAAAGATCTTCTTATGCAAGCACCGTCTCCAGCTAATCAGAAGACACTTCGTGAGCTTGGGATTGAATTAAAAGGAAAATAATGAACTTGTTTTATAAAAACAATCTATGCATTTGACATAGATTGTTTTTTATTATATAATAAGCTCTTGGTTCTTTATAACAAAAGGAGTATCCATGGCAATGAGATGTATGCGGAAAAGTCTCGTGACTTTTTCGTTGCTTACAGCAGTTCTTGTAGTGGGGTGCAATTCGAAGGAGGCCTCGATTCATCCTGCGGTTGCTCAAGGTGGTTGTCCTCCCATGCAGGTGCCCGTAGGCGATGGGTGTCAGCTTGCAAAGGAAGTCAAAGCGCTTCTCCCGAATGATCAACCAACACCGAAACAAGAGGAAAAAGTTCCGGAAGTTGACGACTCAGACAAGCTGGAAGTTTTGGCAGTAGTAACTGTCAAAAAAGGTGAAGGTTGTATGGCTGCGACCGCACGCACTCCATACAAGATGTCAAAATCTGAATGTGCACGATTTCTTTCTGAGTACGGAATGAAGCCGTGGGTTGATCATCGAAATCCGATGATGCAGATAGAGCATGAGGCGATTGTCCCAGAGTGGACAGAGTTTGTCTATGTTCGAAGTAAGGAGCGTACAGGATGGACGATTTCTGACAGAAATTGATGATTGCTTGCCAGACGCTAACACAATTGTGTGAGCGTCTTTTTTTTATGTTATGATAAAACTATGAAGCAAACAGCTAAAGTTCTCATTTGTGGCACTTTATTTCTCTTAATGGTTGAGATTACTTTTGCTGCGACAACATTTGAAAAAGCAGTCTGGATACCATATTGGCGAAAAACAGAAGGTGCAAGTACGACACTTGCTAACCTATCAACACTTACTCAAATAAGTCCTTTCGCATTTGAGTTACAAGCAGACGGTACTATCAAGAATGCTTTAAAGTATGAATCCGATCCATGGCCAACTCTTATTGCTGAAGCGAAGAAGAAAAAAATTAAAGTATATCCAAGTATTCTTTCTTACCCCCATAACGAGAATGAAAAGTATCAGTTCTATCTGCTTATGGCTCAACGTAAGAAACGACAGGCTCATGTAAAGGAGATAGTAGCTTTAGTGAAGAAATATAATATGGACGGTATAGATATTGACTATGAAGCAAAGACGGCAGAGACTAGACCGTACTTTAGTGCTTTTCTAACTGAGCTCGCAAAGGAATTACATAAAACCAAGAAACAACTTATTTGTACTGTTGAAGCACGTACACCACCTGAGAGTAGGTATGCAACAACTTCACAACAGGTTCTTTCAAAGGTTGAATACTCTAATGATTATAAGGTTATTGGTAAGGTGTGTGACCAAGTGCGCATCATGGCATATGATCAAGCAGGGGACGATGCACAGCTTGCTAATATAAATGCAAGTGTTGGTAATACCTATAAGCCCGTAGCTGATATTGACTGGGTAGAAAAAATTGCAACTCTTGCACTTCGTGATATTCCTGCAAAAAAAATAATTCTAGGTATCCCAACATACGGTTATAAGTATGAAGTTATTTCTGTCCCAGGAACAACACAACAAAAATATTCACGAATTGGTTCAATGAATTTTAATTATGCAGATGAGTTAGCAAAAAATCTAATGATTACACCCACAAGAAATTCAGCAGGTGAACTTAGCTTTATGTATGGCACCACAACAGATGTTTATGGTAATTCGCTCGGGTCATACAAGCAGTATCTTGTGTGGTACTCAGATGCTAGTGCGATAGCAGATAAGATAAGAATTGCAAAGCTGTATAAGCTAGGTGGAGTGGTTATCTTTAAAGCAGATGGTGGTAATGACCCGAAGTTGTGGAGTGTGCTTAAATAGTGGCCATTTCTGGTGATATACTTTACAGAACAGGAAAGTATATTACTCATGAAAAAAATAATTATCGAAATACTCTTTACGGTCCTTTTTATTCCACAAAGTGTATTTGCAGTTTGGTGGAATCCTACGACCTGGTTTGGTAAAAAGCAACCACTTTCTGGTAAGCAGATGGAAATAATGCCCGCCACACCTGTTGAAGTTTCTAAAACAGCACCTTCTCCAATAAAAACTGATGCAGCATCAGCTACAACCACTGCGCAGGTGGCAACACAGAATCCTGTTGTAGAAGCTTCTTCAACCACTAAATCCTCAGAACCTAAAGTTACTGGCATGAACTCATCATGTATAGTGCTTACAAAAGAACTGTCAAAAGGTGCTCAGGGTGACGAGGTAAGATATCTCCAGCAATTTTTATCAGATAAGGGGTATTTAAACGGGAAACCTAATGGGACCTTTGGTGATGGGACATTTACATCACTAAAAAAATTTCAATTTGATAATGGAATCAGTATGACCGGCTCTCTAAGTCAAGCAACCCGTGAAGCAATAAAAAGTATTAGCTGTACTGGTAAAAGTACGGGTAGTTCTAATCCTTTTGAAGCTGTATTTATAAGACAAAACGAGGCAATGGCACAAGCTATTCCACAGACATGTGCTAAAAGTACTCCTGCAAAAATGTCAGTTGCATTAAAAAAATATATTGTTGAAGTCAATCAAAAAATTGATTCCTTAAATGCTATGTCTTATGAATTAAGTCAGGATTCTCGATACACTTCACAAATGACAGATGCGTTAGAACAGGCAAAGACTTCACACAATGAAACAAAAAAATGTGAGGAAGATTACAGTAAGTTAGTTTCATATTTACAAGACACTTCTACATTTACCAACGATACATGTGCAATTGCTAAGTCATGTATGAATAAAGTATTAGAAGAAACAAAAGCAGCACAAAAGTATACATTGTTACTCTATGATGCACTGACTCCTTCTGAGAGAAGTGAGCTACTTGGTTCTATTAATTCATCAATTCGCTAAAAGGGTATATTATTATAGATATGGAATTTAATATTAAATTAGATAGATTCGAGGGCCCATATACAAAATTACTTGAGCTTATCGACAGTAGAAAACTCTCTATAACAGAAATTTCTCTTGTAACTGTTTCTGATGAGTATATTGCATACATTAAGACACTCGACCAGAAAAATATAGTAGACATTTCTCAGTTTATTGTTGTGGCGTCAACACTTATGCTTATGAAGGCAAAGTCACTTTTGCCTGGGGTTATCTATACAGAAGAAGAAGAGAAGCAGGTTCATGATCTGGAGTATAAACTCGAGCTTTATGCATTGTTATCAGCAGGGAGTGAGAAAATACGTGCACTTTTTGGCAAACATGTTCTCTATAGCCGCCCACATTTTAAACCAAAAGATCTCAAAGTATTTATCCCCGATGAAAGAGTGACACCGGCATTTTTACAATCAATTGCTTCCCTTACGTTAATGTCATTTGTGTCCCCCAAGTCTCTAGTTAAAGTTGCTGTTGAGCAGGCTCTTAGAATTGAAAACGTTATTGAAAGTCTTCTTAAGCGAGTGCAAACTGCTCAAACAGTAACACTTCAAAATATGGCATCTCAGTCGGGGACCAAGGAAGAGCAAAAGAAAGTATTAATTGTTAATTTTATTGCGCTCCTTGAATTATTGCGAGCGGGGGCATTGCATGCACAACAGCATGAAGACGGTGGGGAGATTACTATTTCGACTGTGGGGTCAGTTCCACAAGCAGTGTAATGCCCGTATGGTACACTAGAAACTATTATGCTTGAAAAAGTAATTTCCATTTTATTTCTCTCAGGAGATGTTGTCCCAGCAAAAAAACTTGCAGACTTTCTTGGGATTAGTAAGGAAGAAGTTGCCGAAAATGCACCATATGTAAAAAGTAAGTTAGAAGAGCTTGGTTTAACATTACTTATCAATAATGAAGGATTGTCGATAGTTACAAAACCAGAGCAATCCGCTCTTGTAGAAGCGTGGACTAAAGAAGAGTTGAAAGGGGAGCTTACTCCTGCAGCGCTTCAAGTGCTCACATTAGTTGCTTATTTAGGATACCCAACTCGAGAACAGATATCATATATCCGTGGAGTACAATCCACACAATCAATTCGTGTGCTTACTGTGAGAGGTCTCATCAATAGAGTGGGTGAGGTGTGTTCATTGACTTCTGATTCACTAAAACAGCTTGGTATAATAAAAGTTGAAGAACTCCCAGAATATGAAAAGATGCACAGTGAGCTACTTGAAAAATTACAGTCACGTGAAGCATAAAGTGCAGTACCATTATGAAGCCAAATCCTAAAAAAGTTCAAATAGATATTTTTGTTATATATGGACTTTCGGTGTGCATTATTGCTGTCGTATCACTTATACATTATATTAAAGATCATCACGTTATATCAAAAAAAGATGTACATGAAGTAAAATCAGTCACTTATGACAAAGCAGCTCTTTTTAATAAAAATGCTTTTACTAATGTAAAAGTTGAAGGTAAGGCGTACATTGTATATGACATTACAACGGGAGATGTGATAGCTTCAAAAAATCAATCAGAGCCACTACCTCTTGCAAGTATCACAAAGGTGATGATGGCTATTAGTGCAACACTTCATAAATCTAAAGATGAGAAAGTAACAGTTACAAGGAATAGTATTGAGGATGGGTATGATCTTGGACTCAAAGAAAAGCAAGTGTGGAAATTATCCGAACTCCTTAAGTACACCCTTGTCTTTTCTTCAAATGACGGAGCAGAAATAGTAGCTGATAGTTTTGGTGGGAAAGATATATTTGTTAAACAGATGAACGAGGATGCGCAAGTCCTTGGACTCGAGCTGCACTTCACTGACCCTGCAGGGCGAGATCTGGGGGGTAATATTGGTGGCAAGGGGACAGTACTTGAGGCAGCTAAGTTATTCTCTTTTGCTCGTAAAATCATACCGGAGATCCTAGATTCAACAACTAAGAAGCGAGAAACAGTTAGTGCAAGCTCTGGAAGGATAAGTGGGGTCCCAAATACTAATCAGGCGATAGAGACACTTCCAGGTGCAGAAGCGTCAAAGACAGGATATACAGATATGGCAGGTGGGAATCTTGGAGTTGTGGTAGATATCAGTATCGGGAGACCTGTTGTGATAGTAGTCCTTGGTTCTACTAGAGAAGGGAGGTTTAGAGATATGAGTATTTTGTATAACGCCCTCAGGAAAAGTATTGCAACACAGTAAAATTCACTCACAAGTAATACCCACAAGTGGTGGCGGTCTGTATGGTATAATCTAGTACATGTTAGCGCTAGACCCATTTAAAGTACTGCTGCCTGCGGTTATTTCTTTCCTTTTTGGTATCATTATTGCCCCATCAATTGGGCAATTTTTAGTGCGTCACAAGCTTTGGAAAAAGAAAAATGTAAAAACGACAATAGACGGCAAGCAAGCAACCATTACTGCATCACTTCACAACGATGAGCAGGCACCAGTACCAAGAATGGGTGGTTTAGTAGTTGTTGTTTCCGTCTTCGCTACCGCACTCCTTTTTTGGTCTTTATCAAAAGTGTATCCGACAACATTCACTATTAAATTGGATTTTATTTCTCGTAATCAGACATGGCTCCCACTTTTTGCAATGTTAGTAGGGGCTCTCGTTGGGGCACTAGATGACCTTCTTGTTGTTGAAGCTTTCTCTGGAAAATTAAATTCGTATATTGGAGGAGGTTTATCATTTCCTGTACGACTTCTTGCTGTTTCTTCACTTGGGCTTTTTGCAGGGTGGTGGTTTTATGCAAAATTAGGAATCGACTACGTATATCTTCCATTCCATGGCAATTTTCATTTAGGCGGTTTTGCTTTTATAGCCTTTTTTATTTTAGTAACACTTGCAACATTTTCAACAGGGGTCATTGATGGAGTGGATGGACTTTCCGGCGGTGTCATGTCAGCGGTGTTTACGGCGTATGGAATGATAGCTTATGTACATGGGTTAGTTAATATCGCAGCACTTTGCTTTGTTATTGTTGGAGGCATTATGGCATTCTTGTGGTTTAATATTCCACCGGCACTTTTCTATCTAACTGAAACAGGAATGCTTGCCCTATCTCTTGGGCTCTCAGTAATTGCCTTTCTAACTAATGCTGTCATTTATCTGCCAATCATTGCTCTCCCACTTATGGTTACAACTCTTTCAGTTATCTTGCAGCTCATCTGGAAAAAAGTATTTAAACGAAAATTATTCTTGGTTGCTCCGCTCCATCACCATTTCCAAGCAAAGGGTTGGCCCGCGTACAAGGTAACGATGAGATATTGGATCGTGTCATACATGTGTGCCATGCTAGGAGTAGTAATTGCTCTGATTAGTTAATACTATGTTTGAACGTGTCGATAAACCTCTTCTTATAACTATTATCGTACTTTTAGTAAGTGGGTTAGTTATTTTTGGGTCTGCGGCGCTTGGGGTTCTTGCAAGCAATGAGGTAAAATTTTTTTCAATAATTAAGAATCAACTAATATATGCATTAATTGGTGGGAGTGTGGCACTTTGTATTGGTACATTGGTGCCGTATCAGATTTATAAAAAATATGCATTCGTTTTATTTACGTTTGCTGTAGTTCTGACATCATGTGTTTTTGTGCCTGGTCTTTCCAGGTATCATGGTGGTGCGCACAGATGGATAGATATCGGATCATTTTCACTTCAACCAAGTGAGGCACTTAAGTTTACTTTTGTGGTGGTTGTTGCATATTGGTGTACAAAGTACCGTAATTTATTTAAAAATTGGAAGTATGGGTTCTTACCGTACTTGCTAGGCATGGGGATTGTCACTACTATTATGCTTGCACAACCTGACTTCGGGACGTATTTAATTATTGCAGGTGCATCTTTTATAACCTACTTTGTTGGAGGTGCCAGGAAGCAGCATATTAAGTATTTAGCTTTGTGTGGGCTTGCTGGTTTTTTGCTCTTGATTTTAGTTCGACCGTACATGCTTGAAAGAGTCAAAACTTTTTTTAATAATTCTCATGATCCAAGAGGTTCATCTTGGCAGCTTAATCAATCGCTC
>CAYOQQ010000001.1:0-17120 GCA_964406165.1 uncultured Candidatus Saccharibacteria bacterium | reverse complement strand
TGGGTCAGAGTGTTCAAAAATTTAATTATTTACCTGAACCAATTGGGGACTCAATATTTGCAGTTTTAGGGGAGGAATTAGGATTTTTTGGTGCAATGTATCTTATCATTCTGTATGCTATAGTTAGTGTACGTGGGTATGTTATAGCTAAAGTGGCAGTGGACCAATTTGGAAGGCTTTTAGCAACAGGAATTGTGTCGATTATATTGATACAAGCGACCATAAATATAGCCTCCATGCTCGGAATTTTGCCCCTGGCAGGGGTTCCGCTCCCTCTGGTGTCACATGGAGGGACAGCACTTTTAGTGGCATTATTTGAGCTTGGGGTACTCCTTAACATATCTAAGTCAACAACTCATTATTTATGAAAATCGTTTTAACAGGAGCAGGGGGAGGTCACTTTTATCCGCTGATTGCGGTTGCTGAACGTATTCGAAAAGAAGCGTTTATCCAGAAACTAATTCAACCAGAAATATATTTTTTTTCTGACAAGCCGTATGATGAAGAGGCTCTTTTTAATCTAGACTGCAAGTTCGTAGAGACTCCTGCCGGGAAGCTACGTCTCTACCCATCAGTTGAAAATATTACAGATATTTTTGTGACTATTAAGGGGTGTATTTTGACACTGATTAAAATGTACTCAATGTATCCCGATGTTGTTTTTGCAAAAGGGGGGTATGCAAGTTTCCCAACACTCCTGGCTGCACGAATACTTTCTATTCCTGTAATTGTTCACGAGAGCGATACTGTTCCAGGGAGAACTACTAAGTGGGCGGGGTCCTTCGCTACTCGGGTGGCTCTTTCATATCCAGAAGCAGCACCATTTTATCCAAAGGAAACTGTAGCCCTCACTGGTCAGCCTATTAGAGACCTCCTCCTTCCTCCTATTGGATTTGAAAAAAAATATACAAAAAAGGACCGCCCAGTTATCTTGGTATTCGGAGGTTCGCAAGGGTCGCAGGTTATTAATAATGCAATACTAGAATCACTCCCAGCACTTCTTAATACATATGATATTGTTCATCAGGCAGGAAAAGAGAATCTCACTGCCGTATCAGAGGTTGCCAAACATCTTCTTGCACATCATGAATTTAAGGATAGGTATTTCGTTGATGGATTCTTAGATGTAGGACTATTTTATCCAAAAGTAGATTTAGTTATTACTCGTGCGGGGTCTTCAATGTTTGAGATGGTGCTCTGGAGAATCCCAATGATTGTGGTGCCAATACCTGAAACAATTAGTAGGGATCAAAGAAGCAATGCATATGCAATGGCTTCGCATGGGGTAGCAACCGTTCTTGAAGAAAATAATTTAGGTTCCAATATCCTCATTTCGGTTATCACTAAAATACTTTCAAGCGAAGATGAATACAATGCAATGATAAAAAATGCTCACCTGTTTGAAGACTCGAGAGATGCTGCTTCCACCATTGCACGAGAGATATTACGAATTTGTTTAAGTCATACATAATCTTTATACTACATTTATGAACACAACGATTGTCACACGTTTCGCACCGAGTCCTACTGGTTTTATGCATGTTGGAGGAGTTCGTACTGCGTTATTTGCTTGGGCGTGGGCACGAAAGAATAATGGAAAATTTATTCTGCGTATTGAAGATACCGATAAAGCTCGTGAAGTGGAAGGCTCCATACCGCATATCATTGAGTCCCTCAAGTGGTTAGGGATAACATGGGATGAGGGGGTTGATATAGGGGGACCAAACGGCCCATACATCCAGTCAGAACGGCTTGATTCATATAAGAAATATGCACACATGTTAATTGAAAAAGGTTTTGCATATCCTGACCCATATAGCGAAGAAGAAATTTCAGTATTACGTTTACAAGCAGAGCAAAGTAAAAAACTCTTTCTCTATCGAGATAATCGGCCGGAAACATTTGATGTATGGGATGGTACACGACCACTTAGATTTAAAGTTCCAGAAGTAAAAAGTTATGTATGGACCGACGCTGTTCGTGGTGAGTTATCAGCAGGGCCTGAAGCGCTTGATGATTTTATACTTATAAAAAGTGATGGATATCCATCATATAACTTTGCTCATATCATTGATGACCTAGAGATGGGAGTAACTCATATTATGCGAGCTGATGAATTTATTGCATCTACGCCAAAATTCTTGTCACTTTATGAAGCTCTTGGTATTGTGCCTCCAGTGTTTGTAACACTACCACCGATTCTCGCACCAGACGGAAATAAAAAACTTGGTAAGCGAGATGGTGCAAAAGATATTCTTGAGTACAGAACTGAAGGTTATCTTCCTGAAGCTATGGTTAATTTTTTAGCATTTCTTGGTTGGAATCCAGGAGGGGAGAAGGAGATTATGTCACCTGAAGAAATTATCTCACTTTTTGAAATAAATAAAATCCATAAAGCAGGGGCCATGTTTAATGATGAAAAGTTGCTTTGGATGAATAAAGAACATATGAAGCGGTCCACGCCTGAGGAACAGTTTACTCAGGTTACAAAGTATCTTCCGAATTACGATACAGCGCTTTTGCGCAGGTTGCTGCCATCTATAATTGATCGCATATCGTTATATGCAGAACTTACATCAGTTGAGCAGACTGAGTTTCGCTTTTTTATTGAGCGGCCAAATCTTTCACAAGAATTACTTCAAAAAATAATTTGGAAGGATAAAGATTTAGCTGAAGCGCGTATGCATCTTGATGCGCTGAGACAGCTACTTGATGCTGCTGATTTTTCTTCAGCTGAACTAGTTAAAAGTATTATCATGCCATACGCAGAAGAACACGGCAAAGGTAATGTCTTATGGCCGTTACGCATGTCACTTTCTGGTCAAGAGAAATCTGTTGATCCGTTTACAATTTGCTATGTCCTTGGTAAAGATGAAGTTATGCTAAGACTTGAAAATGTGATTAAAACGATAGACTCATAATTGATTACCGTACTATATGTCTTCTCGCTCTTTTGTTATATCAGTTCTCATAGCCTCACTCATTCTTTCAAGTATTCCTATTGGGATGACCCCAGTATCAGCACAAACTGCTGAACAGCTCAAGGGGAATCTTGATGCACTGTCATCTCAAATTAAAGCTCTTGATGACGAAATAAAGGCATACAATTCAAAAATTAACCAGACGCAAGGTGAAGCTAAGACCCTTAAAGCAGCATTAACTAAACTTGAAGTGCGGCGTACAGGTCTAGCAAAAGATATCGCGTATACGAAATTAAGAATTAACCAAGCGGAACAAAATATTTCTTTTACCCAGGGTAAAATTCAAAATACAGAGACAACACTTGAAAAAACGAAGCGTGAACTTGCACACTCGTTACGACTTCTTGTTCAGAATGAACAGACATTGCCATACTTCGTAAGTACACTTGCTGACGGTGCACATATTTCGGATGCTCTTGATGTTACGAGGCGTGGTGGGCAATTCACTACAGCTATTAATGAGAAGACGCAGGCACTTATGGATGTTAAAACAACGCTTTCTATTCAGAAGGCTTCATATGAACAGCACAAAAATGTACTTCTTACACTAAATCAGACATTAACTGGGCAAAAACAATTAGTAGATCAAACAGCGAAAGATAAGAGTACACTGCTATCTGAAACAAAAAATAAAGAGTCAGCATATCAGCAACTCTTAGCTGACAGAAAAAAGAAGAAGGGGCAACTAGAAGCTGAAATGCTAGATATAGAAGCAAAGCTACAAACTATTGTTGACGCAAGCAAAATTCCAAAACAAGGAAAAGGTATTCTTAAGTATCCAGTTGATAATCCTATTATCACTCAGTACTTCGGGAATACTCCGTTTTCTAGTAAGAATCCTCAGGTGTATAATGGGTCCGGTCATAATGGAATCGATCTGGGAACAAAGGTTGGTTCGCCTATTTATTCAGCAGCAGCTGGGACGGTACTTGGTACCGGTGACACCGACGCTGCATGTGCAGGAGTGTCATATGGTAAGTGGGTGCTGGTTAAGCATAACAACGGGCTAACTAGTCTCTATGCGCACCTCTCTGTGATCCAAGTAAAGACGGGAGATGTTCTTGCTTCTAGACAGCAACTTGGTTTGTCAGGTAATACAGGATACAGTACTGGTCCGCATTTACATTTTACAGTGTATGCATCAGACGCGGTACAGATTACTAACTACGTAAGTAAGGTGTGTGGTACAAATATGCGTATGCCGATTGCGCCTCGTGCTGGGTACCTTAATCCACTATCTTATTTATAATAAATACGCTACAGTACACCTATGATTATCTTCACTATCCCAGCTACAATCCTGCTCATGCTCGCTGCATTCCTTGTGGGTTTTATTATTGGAGGTGCAATTGTGTTTCAAAAAGCTACCGGCAAGTAATTACTTCTACCATGCTATTTTTTACAATTCCATCATTCATACTTCTCTTATTTATTTGTATGCTGTGTGGTGCAGCGGTCGGGGTTTGGGTTGTTTTGACCAAGTGGAAGTAAAGACAGTTGCACTTAAGAGTATCTAAGCTTATAGGCGAGGGGAGTAGTCCCCTGTTAATGTGGGTGATTTTAACCTAACCTTATTTCTTTGTTAGCTATAGTTAAGTAGCCTAAACATCACAGGTCAATGTTTGAATTGTAATCTAGAAGGGGTGTATGAATCAGGATTGTCGCTGTTCGTTTAGTGTAAGATTAAGGTGCTGATTAATAATTTTTTATGTAAATGGTTTTAAGTTGTTAAATTCCTAGTAACTAAGCTAATTCTGGGATTAATAGTCGTAAAAGATATATTGTGCGACATTAACCTATAATAACAAAAGCCCCCTAAACCTTATATATACAAAGGAATTAGATATTTGTCTTTTAAACAATATAAGCGACTAAGTTTCACAGTGAGCTCTTCCCTGTCACTTGATCAGCTCGTAGTCACCCTTCTTATTCTTCTAACTTAGTTACCGTGCTCTCGTCCTAATAGTAGCCGTGTCTATATTTGCTTAATAGTAGCCGTGTCTATATTTGCTTAACTTAAGCTATTTACTGGACAGATTTAGCCAACTGTATGGAACAGACTTCAAGTACTACTGCCAGATAAGCCTCTTCGGGCCATTTTAGACGATACTACCTACGTCTACTTATATGAATGCAAGTCTATACAAACATGCTTAACCTTATATATAGAGGTAATCGAATCTCCGTATTGTAAATTTACTTGCTCCTACATAGGTCGTTGAAAGATTGTCATTATGGTTGTCAGCACTTCAGTACTATCACATACTCTCTTCTGGTTAATTAAAAATATGTAGCTTAAGTAGGATGCACTCAGTCAGTTCTTTCTAGTAAGGTTACTAATATATTAAATGAAATATATCTGATTACTCCTATGATAAAGTGTAAAATTAAATAGCTATATATTATTTTAAATATATAGCTATTTAACTATTAGATATAGCAGAAAGTCTAAATATGTCTTTAAGTATAAATGACTAACGACTTGCTTAACAAACTTTTGTAAACATCTGGAAGCACTGTTCTAAAGACATTATGTCTGCAGTTGTCCCTGCTCGCTCCTTAACTTCTACCCCACCTGAAGAAAGTGATTTATCACTTATAACGATACGAATTGGTAGTCCAATGAGATCACTGTCAGCAAACTTTTCCCCTGCCTGAAGATCGCGATCATCAAAAAGTACTTCAACATGGTTATCAGTTAATTTCTTGTAGAGTTCTTCTGCTTGCTTATGTGCTTCACCATCTTTATCTTTACCTAGTACGATAAGGTGTACAGAGTATGGTGCAACTGTCGCTGGCCAGATGAGACCTTTCTCATCTGAAAGAGTTTCTGCGATTACTCCCATGACACGTGCTGGGCCGATGCCATATGAACCCATCCAGACCGGTTGCTTATTACCGTGTTCATCTTGGTACGTTAACTCTAGTGCATCAGAGAATCGTGTGCCTAGATTAAAAATATTTCCAACCTCAGAAGCTTTTACTACTCGTAACTCATTTTCCTGAATTCCAAGATCAACAAGCACCTCAGGCACCATCACTTCTTTGTTGATTGCAATACGCTTTCCATCGTGGACATAAATATCATCTTCACCAGCATCACAGATGGTTTGGAATTCGTGAGAGTATTTTGTGAAGCTTCCACCTGATGCAAATGTTACGTACGTCTTTTCTCCGATTCCAAGACGATTGAAGATGGTTACATATGCATTCTTAACAGTCTCATAGTATGCTTCCTGTTCTTCTTTTGTTTTGCAAAATGAATACAAATCTTTCATGATAAATTCACGTGTACGCATGATGCCACTTTTGGCCCGTGTCTCATTTCTAAACTTTGTTTGGAATTGATACACAAATGCAGGTAGGTCTTTATAGCTACGAACAAAGTTTGTCATCATCTTAGTGATCGGTTCTTCATGTGTAAACGCTAGACCTAGATCTGTTCCTGCTTTTAATTTTGTTGTGAACCAAACGTCAACGTTATCTCCCCAGCGGTCAGTTTTAGTCCATAGTTCAGACTCCTGAAGTGAGCCAAGTGTAATCTCTTGCCCACCAATTGCATTAATCTCATCCCTAATAACACCAATAATATTATTAAGTGTGCGAAGCCCAAGTGGTAGGAGAGTGTACACCCCTGCCATTTCTTTGTGAATAAAACCAGCACGAATAAGAAGCTCTGCATTACGTGAAGTTTCGTCTGCAGGAGCTTCCTTTCTTGTTTTTGTATAAAGATGTGATTGTCGCATAATTATTATGTAATATGACTATACTAGCAAATTTAAGCACGAATATCATTAATGGTCACAACGATAAGTAAAAGCATTAAAGCCATGAACCCAGCAACGTTAACCCATGCATAGTACTTATATGGTATCTTTCTTCTCAACACACTTTCAATAATTACTACAACCATTCTTCCTCCATCAAGAGCAGGAAGCGGTAGGATGTTAAATATTGCAAGGTTAATAGAAAGTACTGCGATAAGTGTTAGGATAGCACTTGTACCGTATTCACTTGTTTGACCAACTATTTTAGCGATTCCAACAGGACCTGAAAGTGACGAGAGTACTTCATTACCTGCAAAGAGAGAAGTAACAACACCAACGAGACCACCTATTGTTAACGATGTAATTGTCACTGTCTTACCATACCCCATTTCTACTGCTTCTAGGAAAGTTGTCCTCACAATCCCTACCTGTTCAATAGAAACACCAAGCGCTTTTTTGTCTGGAACAATTCCATACACGGCTGCAACAGTTGTTGATTTTTCTTGACCATCCGGAGATCTGTATGAAATATAAAATGGGTTATTCTGGTGTGATGCAATGAATGCAACTAAAGACGTTGCGGTAGTGAGTGGAGCGACAGCACCGGCACTAGTCATTTTGAGAATCGTCGATCCAGGAACAATGCCAGCTTTAAATGCTGGACTCTCCTTAGATACTTCTGCAACCATGAGAGAGCTTTCTTTTATACGTGATCCGAACACTTCATCATCAGCACTCACAACTACTTTGCCATACGAGATTCCAATAAAAATAGCTAATGCTAGTAGCATGTTCATGGTTACACCAGCAACAAGAACAAGAAGTTGTGCCCAGGCAGGACGATTACCGAATGCTCTTGGGTGTGTTGTGGCACCATGTGCTTTTTTATCTTCTTCGCTACCATTCTCCCCCCAGATGGATACATACCCACCAAGTGGCAGTGCGTTAATAGCATACGTTGTCTCGCCGTATTTTTTGGCGACTATTCGCGGAGGAAAACCAAACGCGAATTCGTCCACTCGCATCTTCGTAAGCTTGGCAACAATGAAATGACCAAACTCGTGCACGATAACCAATACTAATAAAATAATAACAAATAAAGCTACAGCAGATATCGACATAATTTTTCTAGTGTATCATAATCTTGTTTAAAATATGGTTACAATAGAGAATATTGACAATAGTAATAATATTATGTATAGTGCAATTACTTACAACAAAAGGAGTGTATATGAAAAGTAAGTTGCTCATTCAGTTCTTATTTGGCATGTTCTGTTCTTTGTTTCTATTGTGTGGTGTGAATGCTCAAACAGATAGCAGCATTACCACAGAAATGAAATCCTATCATTCACCTGGGTACGCCTGCTTTTTGAGTCGGCAACTATATCAACCGGATTTGACGACTTTTGTTACTGCTCATCCTGAGATGATGACAGAGGGGCATATCAAACATTGCGTTTCACTGCTCAGAAAACAAAAGTGGAAATTAATAAAACAGCCAAGCGTTTCTATGATTCCTGTCGATGCACTTAAGGAATTCCGTTCTTCGAATATGGCTTGTACCCATGTTGCGATGTCGCAATTTCCAATGCTGTATCAAGTAGTGTTTACTGATTTTTATCTGACCGGTAAAGGTGTAGAGTTGGTCGATTGCATGAGTTCTGCTGCACAGGCACCAAATCGTGTACCGAAGAGTACCAGCTTGTGATGCTGTGTAGTTGGTAGAAAAATCAAAGAGCCCCGTTGGGCTCTTTTTTAATTGTTTATAATCTATATTGGTTACTCCCCCATTACTTCTTTTTCCTTTTTCTGGAAGAGGTCTTCTAGTTCTTGATTAGCTCCGTCTACTATCTTCTGCATCTCTTCTCGATAACGACGCTGTTCGTCTTCGCCGTAGAGACCCTCCTTTGCTTCGGCGTCGATTGCCTTGTTGGTGTCTTCACGAAGTGATCGTACACGTACACGTGCATCCTCTAATCTATCCTTAAGAAGCTTAACTAGCTTTTGACGAGTCTCGGTAGTAAGACTTGGGAAGTGAACACGTAGTCCATCTGAGTCAGAAGAAACAGAGAGTCCAAGATCAGCATCATTGATTGCCTTTTCCATTTGGCCAATAACACTCTTGTCCCATGGAGCTACTCTAATTGTGCGAGGGTCTTCAATGGTAATACCTGCTGCGTGAGCAAGAGCAGTTCGTGCGCCATACATATCGATGTGTACCAAGTCGAGTACTTGAGGAGTTGCACGTCCTGTTTGGATAGAACGGTATTCACTTTTTAGCCAATCCGCAATTGCTGCTTTTTGTGTTTGTACAGATGAGAAGTCGTAAGTCATAGTGGTGAAGTTATTAGTAATTAGTTATTAGAAAAATTCAAGATTTCAAGTAAGTAAACAAATTGTACATTAGTCTTTGATTTGGGGCAAGAGAAGTGAAAGATACTCAAGAAGAGCTTTCCCAGATGAAGAAGGGTCAGATGCATACGAAGCTACTTCTAGTATTTCAAGTATATATTGCTGACTTTGTGACTGCCTACTATATACATCAACAAGAGAAAGTATAAATGTACGGACTGCCTCCCTATCTTTTCTCCCTTCTTCATCTGTTTGTGAAAGAAGTGAAGTAATAATTGGCAGCTTCATTCGTTCTGTTGGTTTAGTTGATGCAAATTCTTTTGTGTTATGAGAAATATTCTTTACCACACTTTCAGTCAAGTCATGATGAAGGACTCGGGATAAGACGGTATCAATAAGATTCTCTTTGTTACTTGTAACAAGAATAAAGCGTGTCTTCTCATTCGGCTCTTCCAGTATCTTAAGAAGAGCATTTTGTGCTGGAACACCAATAGTATGAAAAGAAATAAGCCCAACACGATTCTCATCGTAGGAACTTTTTGCCCAACTAATAATTGTCCTGGCGGTTTCAATATCTAAAACAGTTGTATCAAAAAAACGGTGAGCGAGTGATTGCTGTTTAAGTTCATCCCAAAATGTTTGAGCTATCTCATGACGGTCAGAATGTGTGATGAGTATTGCGTGATGTACAGGTAACTCGTTGATGTTCATATGTACAATGGTACCAAGGAGTAGAGCAAATACAAAGTGCTACTATTTCTTGGCGAAGATTGATCGCTTGTAAGTATCAAGGTGCTCAAGAGCAATACCTGTACCCTTTGCTACACAATAGAAAGCATCATCTGCAAGCACAGCTTTTACACCAGTCCGACGTTCAACAAGATCAGGAAAATGTCGAAGCATTGATGAGCCTCCACTCATAATGATTCCGTTATCGATAATATCTGATGCAAGTTCAGGTGGTGTCTCTTGGAGTACGTCACGGATTGCTTTAATCATTTGCTTGAGTTCTTTATCAATAGCTTTAACTATTTCGTTAGTTCTAATTTCTACAGTACGTGGGAGTCCTGCAATAAAATCTCGTCCTTTAACTTTTAGCACTAGTTCATCTTCAACTGGAACAGCAGATCCAATTTTAATTTTGATATCTTCTGCGGTCTGATCACCAATTGCTAAGTTGTATGTTTTCTTCACGTAGTCAACGATAGCTTGGTCAATCTTGTTACCTGCACACTTAACCGAAGTACTACATACGATTCCACCTAAAGATATAACAGCAACGTCAGTTGTGCCGCCTCCAATATCAACAATCATACGTCCTTGTGCTTCATGAATTGGAATACCAGCTCCAATAGCTGCTAAGATCGGTTCCTTCACTACATAGGCATTACGTGCACCTGCCTTAAGAGCAGCCTCTATTACTGCGCGACGCTCGGTTGAGGTTACACCAGCTGGGACCGAGACCATGACATCTGGTTTAAAAAGATTGTAACCACCGAGTGCCTTATGAATATAATAGCGAAGCATGGCTTCTGTAACACGATAGTCAGCAATTACTCCATCTCGCATCGGGCGGTATGCAATAATAGTGTCTGGTGTTTTCCCAATCATGTCTTTAGCATCGCTTCCAACAGCTAAAATCTTAGTTCCAGTCTCAGAAATAGCGACAACAGATGGCTCAACAAGCACGACACCTTTACCCGGAACGTAGACAAGAGTATTTGCTGTACCTAAGTCGATACCTAATTTCTTGAAGAAAAATCCCATAAATATTTGTCCAGTATACCATATTTAAAAGAGTAAGCAGAGTGCGGTTTTTCATTATAAAATAAGGTATTTCGGTATCTTTTGGTCGTTTTCTGGTATACTTATCATATCCATGTATCTCTTAACTGTTTCACCACTTGCTAATGGAATTCCTTACGAAGAGTTAACATACTTTTCAAAATTTGATGTTGCTCCTGGTGATTTAGTTGAGATAACAATTCGAAAGCGTGTGTGTCGAGCACTTGTACTGTCTGTTGTTAATGCTGAAGAAGAAAAGCAATCACTAAAGAATGCATCATTTGTTACAAAAAAAATCACCAAGGTATTAATCAAAGGATTTCTTCATCCAAAACTTTGGTCAGCACTTGCTCTTGCCTCATCGTCGGTGCTGAGAAATGTTGGCACACTCATCTACGATTTACTTTCTGAAAAAACGTTTGATGCCCTCACATCACTCACAATACCACTTGATGAACGAGGCTATGAACTACTTTTGCTTGAACAAAGTTACGCTAACCGTATGCTTCGTTTCAAGACAACGATTCGAGAAATGTTTTCAAAGAAAAAGTCTCTTGTAATTTTCTTCCCAACAGTGACTGATCTTGAAAATGCTAAAGATGTTTTATCTAAAGGAATAGATGATTATGTTGTGTGCTTTCATGGTGGCTTAACAGATAAGCAATATGCAACAGCACAAGCAACCCTTACTGCAAGTACACATCCGTTACTTATTCTGACAACACCTTCAATTCTCCCGTGGGTCAGAAATGACTTAGGTCTTATTGTTATCGAGCGTGAACATAGCCACTATTATTACACTCATGGGGACCATGGGTATGACATGCGAAATGTTATTGAGCTTCTCGCAAAAGCTTCTGCGACGCCATGTTTGCTCGGCTCTCACATGCTCTCCCTTCATGCACACAAGTTATACAAGACAAAAGATGCTGTTGAGATTATGCCATTACAATTTAGAAATGATTCACAAGTTACCGTTATCTCTATGACTGATGATAATAGGACCGCTAGTCCATATCTATCACGCCAAGCGCTTCAGTTACTTCATGAAGCTAAACAAAAAAAACGCGGACACTATTTTCTATACGCTCACCGTAAAGGAATGTATCCAACTACTATTTGTTCAGATTGTGGTGAATTATTTACATGTAATAATTGTCATCGACCATATGTGCTCCACCGTATCGCTGGCATGAGGACTTATGTGTGCCATGGATGTGAATCAATTGTACAGATTAATGAAGAGACATCTTTATCGTGTAGGTATTGTGGAGGGTGGCGTATGGCAACGCTTGGAATTGCAACCGGTGGTATGGAGGAAGAACTCACAAGGCTAGGTATCCCCCTTTTTGTGATAGACGGTGAACGCACCCCTACACGTGCAAAAGTAAAGAAAGTTCATAAAGAGTGGATGGAGGCGCCATATGGTGTTCTTATAGGAACAGAAATGGCTCACAATGTAGTGAGCTCATGTGATGGGATAATTATCCTCTCACTTGATTCACTTTTCTCACTTCCTGAATATAGAACTGACGAAAAGATTTTATCTCTTGTTACAGAAATGGCAGAAAAGCTTCCGCGTGGGATAGATACCAGTGCACCACTTATTCTTCAAACTAGACTTAAGAATAGCCCTGTCATAAAACAACTCATGTCGCCATCATTTAGAGAGGTCTATGAATCACTACTTAAAGAGCGAGAGCAGTTTCTCTTACCACCGTATTACACCGTCATAAAAGCTTCATTTGATAATCTGCCAGATGATGTCAGGAAACGTTTTGAACAAGAGCTTGAACCGTACACTGTCATGTGGTTCGAACAAGGTCGTGGTGTGACGCTGCTTTTTGTACAGATTAGAGAAACAGAAGGGATGAATAATCCTGAAGTACGAGAAAAAGTAAAACGTGTTGTCTACGATGCACATCCAGTTGTGAACCCGCTTCATTTCTTTATTTCTTAGAATATAAAACGTAACCTAAATAACAGCTCTGTCAAGAGTGACGAATATGTGATAGTATAGTTTTTATGAAAGTAAAGGATACGATAATCCAAATAACTGCGGATGAGAACAACCCCCTTCGGGCGCATTCTCGCGCAATTACACCTGATGAGTTTAATTCAGTGTACCTTCGTGATGTTATAACTTCGATGAAGCAAGCACTTGCTCGTGAGCATGATGGAGTAGCAATTGCTGCCCCTCAGATTGGTATCCCACTACGACTTTTTGTAGTTGCACCAACTTCATATGAAGAGAGCGCGAAACATAAACCACTTGTTTTTATTAATCCAAAAATTATTAAGCGTTCTAAAAAAACTGCAGTCATGCAAGAGGGTTGTCTTTCGGTGAGATGGATATATGGTAAGACTAAGCGCTCGGTTGCTTGTACAGTAGAGGCGTACGATGAAGATGGTAAGAAGTTCACCTATGGCGGTAATGGTCTCCTGGCACATATCTTCCAGCATGAGACAGATCACTTAGATGGAGTGCTTTTTATTGACCATGGATTTGATCTAGAAGAATATACAGAAGAAGAGGTTCGTGAAGCAGAGAGAAAAGAGAAGGAAAAGTAAAACCGCCAATTACTATGGCGGTTAGTGATAGTGAACTACTTTGTAAAGCGCGTGCTTAAGAAGTCAGGTGTCATTTCTTTATTCTTAATGATCTTTCTACGGTTGTGCTCGAGAAATGGAATGAAAATAGTGCTACTTAGGAAGCTAACAAAAAAACAAAAAAGAGCTGTACTTCCAAAAAATATGAATAAGGCTTCCCACCAACTTACTCGGCCACTATTCCACGAGGTAAATGCGTGACTACAAATGAGGAACAGTCCTCCAAGAATTGAAATAATCAGCAGTGTTTTAACACTGTATCGCAGTAATTTTAACAAAAAAGTTCTCATGTAAACTCCAGAAAGGTACTACATTATAATTATACGATTATATAGTAACTTAGTCAATGGTTACTATAATTATATATATTTGTTATGCTTTTCACATGAGTAAAACTTTTACCTATGTATTCTTTGGGACCGGGGCGCTCGCTGAGAGTGTACTTGCATCACTTGTGCGTGCAGGACATCTACCATCAGTTGTTGTGACTAAACCTGATAGTAAGCAAGGTCGTCACATGGAGTTAACTGCGCCACACATTAAGACGTGGGCTGAGCTAAAAGGTATCAAAGTCCTCCAACCCGAAAAATTAGATTCAGAATTTTTCTCTACTCTCCACTCTCTACCTACTACCCTCTATATTGTTGCCTCCTACGGTAAAATTATTCCTCAGGTCATACTTGATATCCCAACCCACGGTGTGCTTAATGTCCACCCATCACTGCTCCCACTCTATCGTGGGCCGTCCCCTATTGAGTCTGTGTTACTTGACGGGAATATGACTACCGGAGTAAGTATTATGAAGTTAGATGCGCAAATGGATCATGGACCTATTCTTACGCAGAGTGCGTTTATGATTAATGCAGAATCTAATGCTGGGACCATAGAAGTAGAGTGTGGTCAGTTAGGTGGTGAGCTACTTACACAAGTCATACCACATTACCTAGATGGTACTCTTATCCCAAAAGAACAAGATCACAGTAAGGCAACTATCTGTAAAAAAATAACAAAAGATCTTGGACTCATTCACTTACAGGATGATATAGATATTGTGCGAAGAAAATTCCGTGCACTTACCCCATGGCCATCACTTTATTTTTTTATCACTCATGGTGATAGAGATATACGAGTAAAAGTAAACGAAGTTGATTGTGTTACAGAAAAAGAAAGTAGGTTTGCACAGGATTACATTCTTTCAGTAACTCCTGAAGGTAAGAAGCAGATGGACTGGGAGAGTTTTAGGAGAGGATATTTAGACAGACTGTGTAGTCAGTAGTCTGTAGTTTTTTAATACTTCTTGATACTGCAATAACTAAAGGCGACCTCGAAGAGGTCGCCTTTAGTTATTGCATTTGGCTACAGTCTACAAGCTCACGTCTACATTCTGCTACTTCAGTTCGATCTTCTCAATTATCACATCATCAATTGGTCTGTCTGATGGTCCTGTCTTTACATTTTGAATTGCAAGAGCTGTCTCAATACCTTTAGTTACCTTTCCAAAAACTGTGTAGTTAGGTGGAAGAGGTACACCAGGATTAGCAGTTACGATGAAGAACTGACTACCGTTAGTATTTGGTCCAGAGTTCGCCATTGCAACAGTTCCTAGTGAGTACTGCTCGTCACCCTTTAGTTCATCATTAAACTTATATCCAGGTCCTCCTGTACCCCATGCTTGTTCGTTAGCCTTGTCCTTAGAAAGTGGATCACCTGTCTGGATCATGAAGTCTTTGATAACCCGGTGGAATCGTACTCCACTATAAAAGTTTGAACTAGCAAGCTTTGTGAAATTTTCTACAGTAAGCGGTGTCTTGTCACCGAATGTAAATTCAATCGTACCCTTGTTAGTTGTAATTGTTGCTGATGTGTATTTTTTATTTTCCATAGGTTGTTGTGGGGTTACTGTTGTTGTGGTTGCTTCTATTTGTGCTGGTGCTTGTGCAACTGGAGCTGTTGCAATAGGTGCTTGCTTTGCTTCTGCTCCTGTTGTTACTGAATTAGCTGCTGTTTTTTTAAGTTCTTCTACTCCCATCGGTTGAAGGTAGTAAGCAAGTCCTCCTAAAAAAACAATGAGCGCTGCAATAATGCTGTATGTTACTTTTGTTTCACTGTCCATACTGTTGTATCAATTTGTTAGTCTTTTAAATAATGATTTTACTTTGTGAGCACTTCTTCTAACGATTGAGCGTTCTTTATCTTTATGTTGAGAGAGTTCACGAGTGAGCATATCCTTAAGAACATCGATTGCTTTATAGAGGTCCTCCTGAGTTGTACGTAATGTTGTCTCTTTACCTCTGATGTGTAGATTCGCTTCTGCTTGGAATACCTGCCCATGCACGTGGTGGTTAGAAGTTTTTGAAAGTTCTACTACGAGCTTCGCACTAGTGTCATCACGCGCTACCAATTTATCAAGCGAGTGCATTTTTTCTAACGTGTAATCACGAATTGCTTCAGTAATCTCCATGTGAACACCTGTAAGTATTGTATGCATATGTGTGTTTGAATTGGTTACTCAGTAATACGTCTAGTATATAGCAAATACTAAAATTTTACAGTAGAACAATTGTAAAAAATTATACACAGTTTTTATGTGATTCTTCATTAGGAGATTAGATATCCTTGCTATACTGAATTACACAACATTATGTCAAAGCATCATTTTACATTTAAAGAAGTTTTCATGTTTGGTTGGAATAAAACCGTACAACATGCATGGTTTTCTTTCCTTACATTCATTATTATTAGTATTATTTTTAATGCAACTGTTTTTAATCCTCTCACATGGATTCTTCCTACGAGTCAGGTTTTCGACACAATAATCGCCCTCATGGTTGGGCTATCTCTTGTTTCTATCTCGCTTATGATTGCTCGTAACCATGCTTTTACTTTTTCTGACCTTGTTAACCCTCTCCTCTCTCCTCGTCGTGTGCTTAAGTTTTTCGCACTTGCGTCACTGTACACATTCCCTATCTTCCTCCTGACATTTTCATTTTTAATTATCATTGTGGGGGCTGCAAGCTTCAGTGCTTCTGTGACACTGTTTGGGCTTATCCTTACCCTCGGGCTTTTCTTTCCTACTCTGTACATTGCAGTGCGCTTTAAGTTCTTCCCATTTATAGTTGCTGAACATGAACACTCATCTGTTAAAGATCTTATCGCCATGAGTTACAAAGCAACTGAAGGAAGTTTTTGGCAGGTTCTTGCTTTTATGGTGCTTGTTGCCGCTCTTAACTTGGTAGGGTTCCTCTTCTTTGGTGTAGGTCTTCTCCTCACTGTACCAACTACACTTTTTGCTGCTGCGCATCTTTACGATAAGTTCAAGAATCACTAAGAAATAATAAGCGCGATATTTTAAAAACCCTCTTCGTAAGAAGAGGGTTTTTAAATACCCTTTTTAAATGTGATTTGTTCACAAAAAGATATGTTGCAGAAACCCTCTTTTTCTTGTATGATTATATCTGTATTTAAGAAGAAATTCTTAAATTTTACGAAGAAAAAGTAAGCACGAAGTCAACAAACTTCAGACACAGTATTTGTAAGTCAAATGTAAGATTAGCTATCTCTTACACATAAACATATTCCGCGATAGCTCAGCGGTAGAGCAGCGCGCTGTTAACGCGTTGGTCGT